>NZ_JAGGPO010000037.1:0-8335 GCF_018613775.1 Arthrobacter sp. ISL-69 | reverse complement strand
CATCGGTGGATCGAGGCTAAGAACGCCTGTAGTTTTCCCATCAGATCCAGGGCTGCCTCGGTCTTCTTCAACCGGCTCTCACTCACCTCTAAGTGAAGGCGCAAACGCGCGTTCTCGGCCTGGTCCGCAGAGAGCTTCCCGATCGATTCCCCGGCCTTCTTCCCGGCCAGGACACCGGCGTCACGCAGCCGCCGCCACTCGGTCATCTGCGAGGAATACAGCCCCTCCCGGCGCAAGAACGCACCACCCTCACTGTTCTCGCACGCGCTCTCGTACGCGGCCAAAAACTCAAGCTTCTGGACCGGGCTGAACGACCGTCGAGACCGCGGACCACCAGCCCGCGGCCCGGAACTACTACTGCTACTACTCACAGCACTATCTTCGCGTACCGCACTCAAAACTGGACTGGACATGATTACTGGATTCCTGGCTCTCGCCCCACGCGATTAAACGGACTTGCTATGAGCCGTTGGTATCGTTCCAGCCTGACACGTAGGGGCCCGGCTCCTGAAGCTGTCCGGGTAGAGGACTTCGGACGATTGTATCCAGCCACAGGGGCGCTTCAGGCCGTGTCCCGTCTATGCAGGGCTTCCCAAGTGACTATTTGATGAAGCCCGATACCGTGACGCCGCCGCTGAATTGCAATGGGAATCCGACCTCTATCGAGCCTCAGGCCAGGACCGGCTCGCGGAAGGCTCCAGAGAGGCCATGCAACGCTCCCATGAGGCGCACACCAAAGAATAGGACGAAAGTCTTCCCCGTTAGCTCAGAGGCCTGTGGACTCCGGTCCCGTGACGTCCTGCCCTCACCTTGACGTCAAATGGGGGCCGTCCGATACTGGGGCACAGGAGGGCGCCGTGGAAAATCTAACCTGGATCATCATCCTGCTGGTACCGTCGCTGGGCTTCTTCGGCTACCTGATCGTCGGGAACATTCGCGTGTCTCGCAGGCGGAAGGCTCTGGGACTGCCGCCTCTGGAACTCACCCCGCGCCGGCATTTCAGGAACCGCCGAAGGAAAACCATCAAGTACGTCCTGGCTGACGACATCAAACACCCCGACAGCGACGAAAGAGCTGCATAGCCGACACTCCGGTAGCGCCACTGCGTGGTTCACGCCGAAGCGGTCGCCCCGTGGCGTCCCATCTTCTTGGTTCTATGATCCAACCGCCTGTCGTGGGCTGTCGTGACTGCCGAGTCAGTTGCCGTACAGTCAGCACATTTTTGTGCAGCGTCGGCTGCGCCTCAGAGACGCCTCACCGCATCCGATCTACGATTACGGCGTGCACTCACCGATAGAGGAGCGAAGCCATGAATGAGCCCGCCGGGTCTGACGTCTTTGTGCCGCGGCGGGTCACCGGACCGGTTCTGGCAGCTGTCGTGCCCGGGCAACCGTTGGGGGTCGTGCACCGCGCCGCGGAACTTGCGTACACCCTAGACGTCAAGCTGCTCTGTGCGTACGTGGACATTACGAGCTACCTCGCCGACGAGCCGGACAACGGACCCGTTGACGACGCTGAAGCCACCAGTGCCGGGATCCGGGACCGTCTCGGGAACACCTTGGACGGCACCGGAGTGCGCTGGTCCTTCCAGACGCTCGCGGGCGACCCGGCCGGGGCACTGGGCCAATTTGCGGAATCCGCAAACGCATCGGTCATCGTCGTTGGCACCCGCGAACTTGGCCTGGGAATCCGGCTGGAGCAGCTGCTTGTCGGTTCGGTCGCAGTCGAGCTCACACACCGCCAGCCCCGGCCAGTTCTGGTCATCCCGCTCCCACGACAGGGCCCCTCAGACGACCTCACTGACTGAAATTCCGGGCCTACACAAGCCAGTTGCGATTATCAGCCGTTGAGGAGGCGTTCCCCACGTGTTTCGAACCCCACTTCCGACTCGAATGAGCCCTCCGCTCTCCACCGCTTGGATCTCTGGCGGCATGTATAAGTTGATATCCCTGACTTGACCAGAGCGACGGAAACGGCCCGATTGCGCCCGGTGTAGAATCCCCTTCATGACTTTGGGGGAAGTTTTCAGGACCTGGAGATCGGTGCGTTCAGCACGGAAGGCCGCGTCCCGGGCAGCATGCGAGGTCTGCGGCGGGCCGCTCGGGGACGATCCCTGCTTGGCGTACTACCGGACCTGCTCGGCAGAATGCGAGGAGACAGCCGGCTCCTACTGGCGCATGTAGGCAGGCGCACGCGAGTTCTGCCTCGGCGGGGCGATGAGGCCCGTTACGCCACCCTTGAGGGAAGCTGCCGCTCACGGACTCTGAAAGTCTGTCAGTCGGACTGCAGGAGCAGTACCCGATGAAGAAGGCTCTCAGCCCTCCCTAACCAGCTGTTAGTCCCTGCCGTAACGACTCATGTCAAGATGCTCGCGAAAGTGTTGTGCGTGCCTCAGCTATTTGTGCTCGCGTGGATGATGCTTCCAGGGCCCGGGTTTTGGCTGCTGCGAGGGCGATGAGTTGGGTTTGGATGGTGGTGATGCCTCGGGTGAGGTCGGCCGGGTTGGTGATTGCCATTAGGTCCGCGAGTTCAGCGGCTTTGGCTTCGGTGAGGATTCCGGAGCCGCTGACGCGTTGGTACGGGGTCCGGGGCTTGTCGTAGATGCGGGTCTTTTTCCCGTGTTTGTTGGAGCGCCAGCCGGTTGCTTTTGTGGTGGCGGTGAAGAGGTTCAGCCGGACCCGGACGAGAGCGTCCCATTTCCTAGGTTCTCTCGGGGTCCGATCGGCCTGTGGCGGACTGTGGCACAAGCTTGATCGCTTGCTTGCTGGCCGACGGGTTCTCTCCGTGTGCGGTGCGGGAAACAGTAAGCGAGTTAGTTGGGCTTGCGACGACCTCAATCAGCCGCTCCTTGGAACTGGGCACTTTCGGCTGCGTAAGTCCCGGCTTTGCTCAACATACGGCCAACTCCCCTGGCCCTTGGAAGCAACGGTCCGGGTCAGGGAAGGTGTCGGTGACGGTCGAAAACTGAGCCATTGTGATGGTTGAAAACTGAGCCACCTGTTCCAAACGATTGGGTGGGTGATCACAGTGGAGGATTGGGCGCTTATTCGGCGGTTGCATCTTGCCGAGGGTGAGTCGATGAGGTCGATAGCGGCGCGGCTGGGTATTTCCCGGAACACTGTCGCGAAGGCTGTCAGCGCTGACGGACCACCAACGTACGTCCGTGCGCCCCAGGACACCGGCATCAAGGCGGTAGAGCCGGCAATCCGTGCGTTGCTGCAGGAAAACCCGCGGATGCCGGCGACTGTGTTGGCCGAGCGGGTGGGCTGGTCCGGGTCCCCGGCCTGGTTCAGGGAAAACGTGGCCAGGATCCGTCCGGAGTATGCCCCGGCAGATCCTGCCGACCGGATCAGTTACGAGCCAGGTGACCAGGCGCAGTGCGATCTGTGGTTCCCGGAGGTGCGGATCCCTGTCGGGACCGGCAAGCCCAGAGTCCTGCCGGTGCTGGTGATGGTGTCCTCGCATTCCCGTTTCATCATGGCCCGGATGATCCCGTCCCGGATGACCGGTGACCTGCTGGCCGGGATGTGGGAGTTGATCGGCGCCCTGGGGGCGGTTCCGCGGCGGCTGATCTGGGACAACGAGACCGGCATCGGACGGCGGAACAGCTACGCCACCGGCGTTTCGGCGTTCGCCGGCGTCCTCGCCACCAGGATCGTGCAGGTCAAACCCTACGACCCGGAGAGCAAAGGCATCGTGGAGCGGGCAAACCAGTTCCTGGAAACTTCCTTCCTGCCCGGACGGGCCTTCACCTCGCCTGAGGACTTCAACGCCCAGCTCGGCCAGTGGCTGCCCCTGGCCAACACCCGGCTGGTCCGGCGGACCGGTGCCCGGCCTGCTGAGCTGATCGGCCAGGATAAGGCGGCGATGCTGGGATTGCCACCAGTTCCGCCCGTGACCGGATTCGCCGCGCGGGTCCGGCTCCCAAGGGACTACTACGTCCGGATGGGATCCAACGACTACTCCGTCCACCCGCAGGCCATCGGCAGGTTCGTCGAAGTTACCGCGGACCTGGAAACCGTCACGATCAGCCTGGACGGCAGATCCGTCGGAGACCACCCCCGATCCTGGGGAACCGGGGCGACGATCACCGACCCGGACCATGTCGAGGCCGCCCGGACCCTGCGGAAAGCCTTCCAGAACCCGGCGCCTTCCTCGGACACGGCCGGGCTAAGGGATCTTGCCGACTACGACCGGGCATTCGGCGTCGTCCTCGATGACGGGCAGGTCGCCTGATGCCCGGTGCCAAGGAAACCACCGGCCAGATCGAGTACTACTCCCGGGCTATGAAGGCACCACGGATCCGGGAAGCAGCTGCGAGGCTCGCGGACCAGGCCCGTGACAACGGCTGGACCCATGAGGAATACCTCGCCGCTGTCCTGTCCCGGGAAGTCGCCGCGAGGGAAGCCTCCGGCGCCGAGACCCGGGCCCGGGCAGCCGGGTTCCCCGCCCGCAAATCGCTCGAGGACTTCAGCTTCGATCACCAGCCCGGCCTCAAACGCGACACCATCGCGCATCTGGCCACCGGCGCGTTCCTCACCGAAGCGTCCAACATCGTGCTGCTCGGGCCGCCCGGAACCGGCAAAACACACCTCGCCACCGGACTGGGACTACGGGCCACCCAGCTGGGCCACCGGGTCCTGTTTGCCACCGCCATCGACTGGGTCGCCCGGCTCCAGAGCGCCCATCAGAACGGCAGACTGCCCCAGGAACTGGTCAGGCTGCGCCGCTACGGGCTGATCATCGTGGACGAGGTCGGCTACATCCCGTTTGAGCAGGACGCCGCGAATCTGTTCTTCCAGCTCGTCTCATCACGCTACGAGCACGCCTCACTGATCCTGACCTCTAACCTGCCCTTCGCGCGTTGGGGCGACGTGTTCGGCGACCAGGTCGTCGCCTCAGCCATGATCGACCGGACGTCCACCACGCGGAAGTCGTCACCCTCAAAGGCGCTAGCTACCGCCTCAAGCACACACAGGCGGACTCATTGCCCTCGACAAGACCGGAGAATGCGGCAGAATAGCCACGTCAACGTGGCTCAGTTTTCAACCCACGAAATGGCTCACTTTTCGACCATCGCTGACAGGAGGGGCTCCTGGAGAAGCCAGTGCATGGCCTGATCGCGGGAGGTGTGAAAAACCGAGTTGGACACGGGAGGGTCCGCCGCGCCATAGCGAAGTTAGCAATAACACGACTGACCGGGCTTGAGCCAAGCAGGGCAATCCGTGAAGCAGCGCACCGGACGCTAAAGACGGACTTGGCCTGGCGGGTCACCTCTTGGGTGTTCGTTATGTCGATCAACATCGGATACTCGGCACCATCGGCAACTTCATTGACCGTTGCCATCGCCGCATGTACATCGGCGGCCACCAGAATAGTCCCTGGCTTCCACACAAGGTGAAGAACTCCCTCGGCATCGAGTTCCACGGTGCCCTTGCCGCTGCCAACAGTTATTTGTTTCGTCTTTTGCTGTGACTGTTAGTTGGGAATGGCGGCCTTTTCACAGTTCAAATGGCGGTTCCGAAGTTGTCTGGGCCGACGACTGTCCGGACATTCCGTCGTGGTTGTTGTTGGCCGTCTTTTTTTTGGGGGGCACCGATTGCGGAAGCAATGGCTTACTGGCAGAGCCGGTCAAGGGTTTCCAGAAGGGCTGAGGCTATCTGGCCACTCCACAGTTCATGCTTTTTGTCGGACTCTGGGTCTTCAAGGGGCGAGGGTATCGGTCCCGGCACGAAGGTCATGGCTGCTTGGTACCGCCCGTCGGTACTGCTCATCGCGATCGTGCGGTAATCCCAGAAGCCGCCCTTTCCGCCGAATCGGGGAGCACCGCTGCAGTCTTCAGACCACTCCCAAATGCCCAATCCATAGGGAGCAAAACTCGTCTTCTTCTTCATCTCTTCCAGGGAGATCGCCGAGATTAACTGGCCGCGGAAGAGGGCAGCGAAGAAGTCGTTGACGTCGGACATCGTGGAAATCACTCCGTGGGACGGCGAACCTATCTGTTCTTGAGTCTGGGTGCCGCCCAACGCTGACCCCGGAGCGAAATGTACCCGTGGATCATGTCAGATGCTTCACTCTGCAGCTCACTAATTGTGGTCCGGCTCAGTCCGAGTGGACTGAAGATATCGTCGCGGAGAATATCCGCATAGGGCCTCCCACGGAAGTTCTCCAAGAGCTGACCAAGAGCCAGGTAGTTGGAGTTCGAATATCGGAAAGTCCCAATATCCTCTGCGTCCCATGGCAGCGTGCCGGTGATTTCAAGATCCCGCTGCAGGCTTATCTTCTGATTCACCGCGGGAACAACGTCGTCGAGCGTTCTGAACGTCACCTGCTGGTAGTCGGGCATCCCTGAAGTGTGGGACAGCAGCTGGCGGACCGTGATCAGACCGGGAGGTTTCAGAACCGTTGTGAAGCTTTCAAGGACGCCGTTGACAGGTGCGTCGAGTCCGATCAGGCCGTCGTCGACGAGTTTCAGCACGGAGACGGCGGTCATTGACTTGGTGACACTCGCTACCGACACCAAGTCATCGGGCTGGGCTGGCTGCTTGCTATCTAGATCGCGGACGCCATAGGCCTTCGACCATTCCCCGCCGGGCCACCTTACCTGCGCTACGACAGCCACACCTCCTTGGTCGATGAATGACCGCATCGCGAAGTCGAGCGAATCGGTGGCAGTTGGGCCAGTGGGTGAGGGAGAAGGGGAAGGGCCTGCACACGTGCACCCGGCGAGGGCTAGCGCGAGTGTCGCAGCGGACACACGGAACAGTCTGGTCTTGGATTGCATGAGAACCGCCGTGAATCGGCCCGGACTTGTTTGGACCGCAGGAGGCGCCGTCCCCGGCCAGAGCATACTCGGCGCCGTAGCCCCAGCAGCACAATTCTAGGCCTATGAGATTCGCTGGTCGAGGAACCGCGGTCAGTCCCCGGAACTGCTGCACTGCGTTCATTGGCCAGGACTTCAGCAAAGATTCCGGGATGGTCTTCTGGTAGAAGCCGTCGCTGTCGGCACCGAAGTGCAGCACAGGGGATCGTGAAGTGCAGATACCGCGCCAAGCGGGTTGGTTGGCCCTAACCAGGCGATTCCTTGACAGAGCTGGCCACCGTCCCGCGCTTGGCCCGGCCCTTCTTCGTGAAGGCAGCCATGAAACGAATAAGCAGGGCAGGGGCCAGGAATCACGCGTATTTTTGCTGTTTACTCGAAAGTTTCCACGGACGAAAGACGCTCACCATGAGTGTCATTTTCAGAAGTCGCCTGCACTGAATGTCAGAAGTCGTCTGCACTGCGACTGTGTGTGTTCGCAGGCGGGAACCGTCTAAGAAACGTTCTTCCCAGTTTGCTGCTCGGCTATCCAGGCTTGGACAAGATAGCTCTCCACTGCTTCTGTGGCCACCAGATCTCTCATGCGGCTCCGACCATTCGCCTGAATCCTAAACCTGTAGACCGAGGGTTCCTCGATGGTGCCGATGTTGAGCACATCACCCATCGTTGGACCATAAAGATTCACCGTGCCCGGGGGCAACTCAAAATCGAAGTCTTCCCAGGCATCTTCTCAATCAACGGTAGTGTCCTCTGCCGGCTCAGCCGGCAAGACTTCAATCTGTAATTCGACGGGCCCCCTGTTGATGCCGGTCTCAAAGAGGATCTCGTTAAATTCCCGTCCCTCATCATGGCCACGGGCTGCCATGGCCTCGGCCAGCGTTCTGGGCGGCGGCACAACATCAAGAACCACCGAACCTTCCGCGGCGAATACAACTCCAGTTGTAGATATGAGCATGACCCGATCCTAAGTCCATGAAAAGGCGGCTTACTCTGAGTATGTCAAGTAATTGTGGCCCCGCTGGGACGGTTGAAAGTGGCCCCAGGTGATCTGTTAATCTCCGCGAGAGTGTTTGCCGCTTTGGTATTGCAAGCAAGGGTTTATTCAAGTTACTTTTCCAACCTATTGTGCTTTGCCGGGTTTTAGGTGAGTATGCATCTCAGGCCCTCGATGACGTCGGCTGATCGGCCGAATCTTGGGGGTTTTGGTGCGTCTTCGTCATGGGCTTTTGTCCTTCATTGTTGTGACTTCAGTGGCCTTGGCGGGGATCGGTACACCGGCTGTCGCCGCCCCGGACACATCACCATTGACGGCTCCCGCAGCACCGGCCCCTCCTGCGCCGCCCGTGACGGACGCGGCGCTCGAGCCGGTACCTGAGCCGGTACCTTTCGAGCCGGCTCCCGGCGACGAAGTCGCCGCAGCCGACGCCGAGGGCACACCAATCATCCCGGAGGAAGCACCGGCCGCGCTGGCCGTCGCCGCCCTGGTTCCGGCCACCGGGGCGAACGGGGCCGCAT
>NZ_JAGGPO010000036.1:0-59855 GCF_018613775.1 Arthrobacter sp. ISL-69 | reverse complement strand
ACCCGACCGGTGGATCGAGGCTAAGCCACCCGCTTAGCGGCCATCGGCGTCAGTGGGCCGACGTCGCCGGGACGGTTCCGGTGCCCAGCCACGCTCCACGAGCGCTTTGCGGACACGGGTCACGGCCCTGGGCTCCGTGCCGGGTGCGAAGGGACCGAGGTCGCTCTGGGTCAGCACCACTACCCGCCATCCCGCTTCCTTGGCATCCTCGTCGCGGAAGATGTCGCTGCGGCGTTGTGCAGGCGAGGCGTGGTGGCCGCCGTCGTACTGGATGGCGATCTTTTCCCGCTCATAGGACATATCCGGGTCCTGAATCCACCTGCCGGAGGCGTCAACCATAGGAACGTTGATGGCCGGCTCGGGAAGGCCATGGCGGCGCAGTAGCAGCCTGACTTCCGTCTCCTTGGGGGAATCCGTCCGTGTGCGCAGCAGGGCACGGGCCCGCATGGCCCTGCGATAGCCGGGCTTACCGGTCCTGCCGGACAGGAAGTCGTCCAGCTCGGCAAGAGTGGCGAGCGGATTCCTCCGTCGGAACAGGAAATCGCCGGCTATGACAAGGTCATCGGGACCAAGGATTCCCGCAAGGTCGAACCATGTCCGCAGGGGAGAGGTGCATCGCACGTGCCGTCCCTTGGTTATTTCCGCAGGCTCCAGTATCAGCTGGTGGCCCACCACACCCTTCCGCCGAACGGCTCGCTGGCCCGGACTGCACGTCAGATGGACGACGTCGATGTTCTGCAGTTCCAGCGGCAGCGGGAAATCCCACAGCGCGGCCGCTGAAAGATGGCTGACCACCGCTCCAGTGACAGCGACGAGGGCGGTGGCACGAAGCAGCAACGTATCCCCGGCCAATGCTGAAACGCGTGCCCCGCGACAGGGCTGAACCAGGTCGCTTGCCCTCAGGCGCCGCCTCGTCAGGCCCGCGGACCGGGCCTGCGCCACAGTGAACGGACCGTGGCGAAGGTCCTGCGGAAGCTCGGAGGGAAGGTGCATAGGAGCATTTTGACCCCGTAGCAGGACGGCCGCTCCCTTATCCACAGCCCTGCGCCAATGTGGAGGACAGGTGGAAGTCCGGCCTGCTGCGGCAGACGGGCGGGGGCGACTCTCCGGGCGCCGCCGATTAGCCAGTAATGGCCGCTATGAGTGGAGAGTAGCGGCCACTACTGGCAAATGGGGACGGCAGGCGGCTCTACTTTGTGGACCGGATGAGGGTGACCACGAGGACAATCAGCAGCACGGCCATGCCTACGAAGAACAGGACCGCCTCGGCAGTGTCGTTGGTCATGGCAGGGCTCCTTACGCTTGGCTCGGGGGCTCTCTGCACTCGGCTCTCTGCATTACGTTCCCTGCATGTAGCCCCTAAATTCATCAAACATCCGCGGACTGCAGTGCGGTGCGTTGTTGCCGCATTCTTGATGGATTCTTAACGCCATGGAGTCTTAGCGCCGGCATGTTCGGGGCGCCGGGCACGGCGGAACCTGCTGCCGCCGAAGCGGGCTTACGTGAACAGGCGTACTTGACTGGGCTTACTTGACCTCGTCCGTGCCGTGGGAGTCGGTCTCGGGGTGGTGTGATTCTTCGGAGTGCTTGTCGCCCCGGTGGCTGCCGTCCTGGCTGCCCTTGCCTTTGCCCTCGCCTGATCCGCCCGTGCCGGAAGCACCGCCGTTGAGCTTGTGCTCTTTGGCCTGGAGTTCGTCCTTGAGCTTCTTCAGACGGTCCGCTTCGGCCTGGTTGCGGCGGCGGATTTCGAGGTTGCGCAGGAAATCGGGGTCGTCATCCGGCGCGACGGTGTGGCTGTAGGACTGCGCGGCGGGGCGGCTTCCGCGCGGCCGTCCGATGATGAACCACAGTGCCGCACCCACCACCGGCAGGACAGCAACCACGATGATCCAGGCTGTCTTGGAAATACCCCTGGTGAGGTGCTTTTCAGTGCGGATCACGTCCACGATGCCATAGACGTATATGGCAAGAACGGCGACGGCGACCAATACACGGGGCATACCATTAGTCTACCGTCCGGACGCCTGCAGCACTGCCTCCCGATGTTTCGCCTGCCGGGCACGACCGCATACCGGCGGGCTCCCTCCCAGGCGGGGGCTCCACCGCACAACTGGCGGTGGCTTCGACGCCGGACGGCTAAACTTGAACCGTGGCTTTTATGAAATACTCCCTGATCCGTCTGGCGCTGTTCGTGCCGTTGCTCGTGCTGTTCAGCTTCCTCGAGGTGGGAATTTTGCTGGCCGCAGTCTTTGCCGGCCTGATTGCCTTCGCCATCAGCTACCTGTTCTTCCAGAAGCAGCGCGACGCCGCTACGGCCAGCCTGCATGAGCGCTTCTCCGGCCGGGCCAAGCCCATCCGCACTGCCGGCGAGGTGGAAGACGCCGACGCCGAGGACACCCTGGTGGACGCCAACCCGGACATCACGGTCCGTTCGGAAATTCCCCGCACCGAAGCAACCCGCACTGAAGCTCCCCGCACCGAAGCTCCCAGCAAAGAAGAAACTCCCCGCAAGGACGCCTAAGCCCGCCCGGCTGTATCCCTACAGCCCGTGGCTCAGGACGAGGCCCAGGGAGAACAGCACGCTGTAGCCCAGGTTGATCAGACCCGTCTGCTTGAGGACGGGGATGAGGCTCTTGCGCTTCCGGCCGTTGATCATCAGCCATGACGGCATCAGGCTGGCCGGGATCAGCAGCAGCACAATGAGCATCCACGGGCGTGCGGGCGCCAGGACCACCACCAGCAGGATGGCGACGGCCAGCATCAGGACGTAGCTTTCGCGGGCGTGTTTGTCGCCGAGCCGCACGGCAAGGGTCTTCTTGCCGGCCTGGATATCCGTGGGAATGTCCCGGACGTTGTTGGCCATCAGGAGCGCACACGCGATCAGGCCGGTGCCGATGGCCCCGATGACGGCGGCCAGGCTGAGCTGCCCCGCCTGCGTGTACGTGGTGCCCAGAGTGGCCACGAGGCCGAAGAACACAAACACGAACACGTCGCCCAGGCCCATGTAGCCGTACGGGTTCTTGCCTCCGGTGTACCCCCAGGCGGCCAGGACACAGCCGAGGCCCACCAGAATTAGCCACCACGCCTGGGTAATTACCACCAGGACAAGGCCGAACAGCATGGCCAGCCCGAACGCGGCGAACGCCGCCCGCTTCACCATCTCAGGCTTCGCGGCGCCCGAGCCCACCAGGCGAAGGGGTCCCACGCGGTCCTCGTCGGTGCCGCGGATCCCGTCCGAGTAGTCGTTGGCGTAGTTCACGCCGACCTGGAGCAATAGGGCCACAAACGCGGCCAGGACGGCGTTGAGCGGCTTGAAGGCGTCCATCTCGAAGGCCGCGGCTGTGCCGATCAGGACCGGTGCGATGGCAGCCGGCAGGGTGCGCGGTCGGGCGCCTTGGATCCATTGTGCGGCTGTGGCCACGGTCAGTACTCCGATTGCTTCGTTGTTCATTTCAGTGCGGCCGGAGGGTTAAACCCGCCGAAATCCTGCCGCTCCGGCCCTTCGGCCGGGGCGGGGCTTCTCTATTTTCCCTGATGCAGAGCGTCCAGCAGAACAGTCATGCCCAGCCGGTCCGGTTTGCCGTTGGGCAGCATCATCAGCTCGCCGGCAGCGAGGACGGTTTTCGGAGCCAGCCGGCCCAGATCATCGTGCCGCTTCGCGGTGAAACCCTCGATGCCGGCGGGGGAGCTGTCCTCCACTGCAACGTATGCGGCCACGGCCTGGCCCCACTCTTCCGAGGGGACGCCTGCCACGAAGGCCGCCGTCACGCCGTCGAGCTTTTCCAGCTCGGCCTGCACGTGCGTGGCGGAAACTTTCACGCCTCCGGTGATGATGACGTCGTCGGCGCGGCCCAGCACGGTGAGCTTCCCGGTGGAGTCGATGGATCCGAGGTCGCCGGTGCGGTACCAGCGGACGCCGTCCTCCTCGAAGAAGTCGTCGGCTGCCGGTCCGGCTTCGCCGAGGTAGCCGGCGGCCAGGGTGGCGCCGCCCAGCAGGATCCTGCCGTCCCCGTCGACCCGTGCCAGGACGTCCTCGAGCGGGAAGCCGTCGTACACGCAGCCGCCGCAGGTCTCCGCGGAACCGTAGGTGGTGATCACGCGGACGCCGGCGTCACGGGCCGCATCAAGCAGTTCCGGAGAGGCGGGGCCGCCACCGAGCAGGATGCCGTTGAACCGGCGCAGCACGGCCAGCGTTTCGGCCGACGGCGCGTCCAGCAGCCGCTGCAGCTGGGTGGGCACCAGGGACGTGAAGCGGATCTTGTCCGTGAGCTCCTGGGCGGCCGCGGTGAACGCTTCCGGCGTGAACCCTGCGGAGAGGTCCATGGCCCACGGCCGGGTGCCGGCGAAGAGGGAGCGCACCAGGACCTGCACCCCGGCAACGTACTGCAGGGGGAGTGCGAGGAGCCACTGGCCCTCGCCCTTGAGCGCGAACGCGGTGGCCACGGACGACGCCGCCAGGGCTTCCACGGTGAGGACCGTCGCCTTGGGCGCGCCGGTGGAACCGGAGGTGCGCACCACCACGGCGGCGTCCTCGAAGCCCGGCGTCTCCACGGCGGAAACCACAATATTGCCGTAAGCGTCGGCGGAAAGTTGGACGGCGGGGCCCTCGCCGTGGAGGGCGTCCGCCAGCGCCTTAAGCGCCGGTTCGATGTTCGGGGGCTGGGAAGTCACAGGGGCTGCCTTAGGAGTAGTGCGGGCTTAGAAGTAGTACGGGAACTGGGACCAGTCGGGATCGCGCTTCTCGAGGAAGGCTTCCTTGCCCTCCACGGCCTCGTCCGTCATGTACGCCAGGCGGGTAGCTTCGCCGGCGAACACTTGCTGCCCGGCCAGGCCGTCGTCGGCAAGGTTGAAGGCGAACTTGAGCATGCGGATGGCCTGCGGCGATTGCCGGGCGATGTCCGCCGCGTATTCCAGGGCCACTTCCTCAAGCCGTTCGTGGTCCACGGCCTCGTTCACGGCGCCCAACCGGACCATGTCCTCGGCCGAGTATTCGCGGGCCAGGAAGAAGATTTCGCGGGCGGCCTTCTGGCCGATCTGGCGGGCCAGCAGCGCCGAGCCGTACCCGGCGTCGAAACTTCCCACCGTGGCGTCCGTCTGCTTGAACTTGCCGTGCTGGCGCGAGGCGATGGTGAGGTCGGAAACGACGTGCAGCGAGTGCCCGCCGCCGGCCGCCCAGCCGTTGACGACGGCAATGACCACCTTGGGCATGGTCCGCATGAGCCGCTGGACTTCCAGGATGTGCAGGCGGCCCGCGCGGGCGGGATCGATGGTCTCCTTGGTCTCGCCCTCGGCATAGCGGTACCCGTCACGGCCGCGGATCCGCTGGTCCCCGCCCGAGCAGAACGAGTGGCCCCCGTCCTTGGGTGACGGCCCGTTGCCCGTGAGCAGCACCGTGGCCACGTTGGGGGTCATGCGGGCATGGTCCATGGCGCGGTAGAGCTCGTCCACGGTGCCCGGGCGGAACGCGTTCCGGACCTCCGGACGGTTGAAGGCGATGCGGACCGTGGGCAGGTCCCGCAGCACGGCGCCGTCCGAGTCCCGCTCAACCTGCCGGTGGTAGGTCATGTCCTGGAAGTCGTCGAAGCCGGCCACGGTGCGCCACCGGGAGGGGTCAAAGACGTCGGATACCTTGGCTGGGAATTCGTTGCTCACAGACCGAGTCTAGTAATCGCCTCAGCTGATACAGAACTCGTTGCCTTCGGGGTCCGCCATAGTGTGCCATTCGTGCGGCCCCTGGCTGGCGGTCCACAGGAATTTTGCGCCGCGTGCCTCAAGAGCCGCGCGGACCTCATCCTTGTCCCTGCCGTCAAGGCGGACATCCCAATGCACCCGGTTTTTTATGGTCTTCGCTTCCGGCACGGTCTGGAACAGCAAGCGTCGGGCGGGTGCCTTGGCTTCGAGTTCCTCGACCGGCCGGATCGCCGCGCCGGCAGCCCACACCAGCTTGCCGTTGTGGGTCTTTGTTTCGGCTTCGGTGGCGAACCCCTGCTCGATCATGGACCGGATGAACGCTGCATCCTGCGGTTCCACCGCCCAGTCCAGGGTTTCCGCCCACCAGTCGGCAAGTTCGTGCGGATTACTGCAGTCGATCGCTATCTGAATGTTGAGTCCCATGGGTCAAAACTACGACGGCGGTGTTCCCGCCGGAAGGGGTCTGCGGACAGTTCCGGTCCGGGTTCGGACGGGCGCCGAACATAACGCAAGGCTTATAAGAAGTGCAGACAATACCTTGACAGATTGTCATGACATGGGTCACAGTTGTCCCGGGAAAGGCTTTTCCTGATGTGGCACTGGCAACCCCACGTTCTTCCGGTTCGGCCACGGGGCAGCAGTCCTCAGCGACGTCCGGCTGTCCCGCAGTTTCTTCGACCTGGGTCCCTTCCGGAGCCAGGAATCAGTCCTGACCGGCAATGGAGTAGCCCTGTCCGAAACGGTGGAAGCCAACTTCTACCTGCCGCTCCCGCCGGGGAAACTCCAGCAGGACGGCATCTACGCGCTGGAACATGAAGGCCGGTTCAGCGCCAGCATGAATTTCAGCAGCAGGCCCGCCGTGGTCCACCGGCTGAAGACCGACGTCACGGTCCGCACTGCCGGGTCCGGGGCGGCTGTGGAGATCGGTTTCGAGGGTGCGGACACTTCATTTGCGCTGGAACTGACGTTCCGGCCCGGCGGCGTGCTGGAAGGCGTGCAGCCCCTGGCGGCCCCGGGGACTTTCCAGCTGACGGATGGGACGGGCCGCTACAGCGTGGGCGGGGACGTGATCGAATTCGGTCCCGGAACCCCGCCTGACCTGGACGCGCCGCCGGTTTACAACCCGGGGGAGGCCTACCGGTACCTCGCGGGCACCAATGCCGCCGACGGACTGAAGGTGTACATCACGGGCAGGACGCGCGGCACGTTTACGCTCACGCTCCGCGGCCTGTCCCTGAACCCCTAGGGCTGGACCTGCTGCAGCTGTTCCATCAGTTCGGGCGGGATCGCGTAGATGAACACCACGGCCAGCAGGTTCTTGGCGGCATGGACGAAGTAGGAGAACATCACATTCTTCCCGGTCCACACATACACGAACACCAGCGTGGCCCCCATGGCAAGGTACGGCATCAGCACCGGCAGCGTGAGGGTTTCCTGGCCAACGATGTGCAGCGCCGCGAAGAGGACCGTGGACAGGACGCAGCACACCCAGATGTTGAGGCGGCGGCTGAGCTTGCCGATCAGCAGGTGGCGGAAGATGTACTCCTCCACGAACGGACCCACGATGACCAGCAGCGGCACAATCAGCCACGGCGACACCTGTTGAACGAGTGCCTGGACATTGGCCTGGTTGGCGGAGCCCTGCACCGGTCCGGTGAGGGCCACCAGCAGGGCCGTCAGGATCAGCATGGCCACCACCGCGACGGGAATCATGATCAGCGTGAACCAGGGCCTGGTGGCCAGGACGCGGAGGTCCCGGGAGACAACCCGGCGGGCAGCAGCCAAGGCCAGCACGCCGACGCCGCCGTAGAACAGCAGGTTCACCGAGTACACGGCAATAGTGGGGTCCGGGGATAGCTGCAGCAGCAGCGGTTGCAGCAGCGATCCTGCCACGGCAAAGAGAGCCGCCACAGCCACGTAGAGCCCCACGGTGGTGTAGTCGAGCGCGGAAAAACGGTAGAGATCCGGCTGTGGCGCCGGGGAATTGCGGAGAGCTGTTCCCATATCTCCAGCCTAGCTTCCCAACTGACTGGCAGTTGGCGTCGTGAAAACGGTGAATGACGACGTTAAATGCGAGTCAGTTGGGTGCGTGTGTGAAGCAGCGACGTTGCAGCCGCGATGAGGCGCCCCGTACAATATTCGGTATGCCTAAATTTCTGTTTCGGTGCGCCAAAGTAGTCCGCCGAACCGAGGGCCTTCGCACTGCCGGAGCCGCCGTCGTCGCCGTTTTCCTCTGCCTGTCCCTAGCCGCGTGCGGGGGTGCCGCCCCCGGCCAAGGGTCAGGGGGTGAGAAGCCCGTGGTGCTGACCACCTTCACCGTGCTGGCGGATGTCGCGCAGAACGTGGCCGGGGACAAGCTGCAGGTCGAGTCCATCACCAAGGCCGGCGCCGAAATCCACGGCTATGAGCCCACCCCCGGGGACATCCGCAAGGCGTCCAAGGCGGACCTGATCCTAGACAACGGCCTGAACCTCGAAGCCTGGTTCGCCCAGTTCGTCGAAGGCCTGGATGTTCCGCACGCCGTGGTCACTGAAGGCGTTGAAGTCATGTCCATCAGCGAAGACTCCTACCAGGGCAAACCGAACCCGCACGCGTGGATGTCGCCGGTCAACGTCCAGATCTACGTGGACAACATGGTGAAGGCGTTCTCGAAGCTCGACCCGGACAACGCGTCCACCTTCGAGGCGAACGGCGCGGCCTACAAGGCCAAGCTGCAGACCGTGAAGGACGAAATGGTGCAGAAGCTCGCCACCGTTCCCGAGGCGCAGCGGGCGCTGGTGACCTGTGAGGGGGCCTTCTCCTACCTGGCGCGTGACGCCGGCCTCCGCGAGGTCTACATCTGGGCCGTGAACGCCGAGCAGCAGGCCACGCCGCAGCAGATCGCCCGGGCCATCGAATTCGTCAAGGCCAACAAGGTCCCTGCCGTGTTCTGCGAGTCCACGGTCTCTGATGCCCCCATGCGCCAAGTGGAGGGAGCCACGGGCGCGAAATTCGGCGGCGTCCTCTACGTGGACTCGCTCTCCGAAACGGACGGCCCCGTCCCCACGTACCTGGACCTCATCCGGCACGATTCCAAGATCATCACCGAAGCCCTGACAGGAGCGGCATCATGAGCAACCCGGCCATCCTGGTTGAAAACGTCACCGTCCACTACGGCGAGGTCCTTGCCCTGGACGCCGCGTCACTGACCCTGGACACCGCACGGATCTGCGGCCTGATCGGCATGAACGGCTCCGGAAAGTCCACCCTGTTCAAGGTGATCATGGGAATGATCAAGCCCGACGCCGGCCGCGTCCTCATCAACGGTGAGTCACCGGCCAAGGCACGCAAGGAGGGGGGCATCGGCTACGTCCCGCAGAGCGAGGACGTGGACTGGCAGTTCCCGCTGTCCGTTCGCGACGTGGTGATGATGGGCCGCTACGGCCACCAGGGCTTCACCCGCCGCCCCTCCAAGGCGGACCGTGCCGCCGTCGAGCTTGCCCTTGACCGGGTGGAACTCTCCGAGTTCGCGAACCGGCAGATCGGCCAGCTCTCCGGCGGCCAGAAGAAGCGCGCATTCGTGGCCCGGGGCATCGCCCAGGGCGCCACCATGATGCTCCTGGACGAGCCGTTCGCCGGGGTGGACAAACGCTCCGAAGCCACCATCACCCGCCTGCTGCGTGAACTCGCCTCGGATGGCTGCACCATCCTCATTTCCACCCACGACCTTCACGCCCTGCCCCAGCTGTGCGACGAAGCCGTGCTGCTGATGCGCAAGGTCCTGATGCACGGCCCGCCCGAGCTGGTCCTGCAGCCCGAGAACCTGGCCATGGCGTTCGGCCTGGACGTCCTCAACCGGGACCTCCCCGATGAGGATCTCCCCGACGAGGACGCCCCGGATCCTTCCCGCGCGGATCCTTCCGGCGCGGGCCGCCGGGTGCAGGACCTCTCCAACCACCATGGCAGGAACTGACTTTGGATCTCTTCGACCTCCTGCTTGAACCGTTGAGCTACGACTTCATGGTCCGCGCCATCATCACCACGGCGCTCGCCGCCATTGTCTGCGCCGTGCTGAGCTGCTGGCTGGTGCTGATCGGCTGGTCGCTCATGGGCGACGCCGTGTCCCATGCCGTGCTCCCGGGCGTGGTCCTCGCCTACATTGTGGGGGCGCCGTTCGCCTTGGGCGCGCTGGTCTTCGCGCTGATCGCCGTCACCCTGATCGGGGTGGTCCGGAACACCAGCCGGGTGAAGGAGGACGCGGCCATCGGCATCGTGTTCACCTCGCTGTTCGCGCTGGGCCTGGTGCTCATCTCCGTCACACCGAGCCAGACCGACCTCAACCACATCATCTTCGGCAACCTGCTGGGCGTCAGCATTCCGGACCTCATCCAGGTGCTGGTGCTGGGAGTGGTGGCGTTCGCCATCCTCATCCTGAAACGGCGGGACCTCACGCTCTACGCCTTCGATCCCACGCACGCCCACGCCATCGGGCTGTCCCCGAAACGGCTGGGGGCGCTGCTGCTGGGCCTCCTGGCGCTGACCTCGGTGGTGGCGCTGCAGACCGTTGGCGTGGTGCTGGTGGTTGCCATGCTGATCATCCCCGGAGCCACGGCCTACCTGCTGACAGACCGGTTCTCCCGCATGCTGGTGATCGCCCCGGTGATTTCGGCGCTGTGCTCCATCGCCGGCATCTACCTCAGCTACTACCTGGACACCGCCTCCGGCGCCATGGTGGTGCTCACCCAGGGTGCCATCTTCGCCGTCGTCTACCTGTTCAGCCCCCGCCAGGGGCTGATCGGCACCCGGCTGGCGAAGGCGCGCCGCAAGAAAGCAGTGGCGCTCGCCGCCTAGGTTTGTGTCCGGCGACGGACCGTACGACGGCGGTGCGGGCCCGGGGCGTTACGCCCCGGGCCCGCACTTTGTTGCCTACGCCCGGACGGACTTGCGGTTGTAAAGCCACAGCGCCCACACGTACCCGCCCACGCTGAAGACTGCGCACCAGACAAGCGTTGCAAGCATGGTGCTGGCTTCCACGGGTGTGCCCATCAGGAGTCCGCGCACGGCTTCGATGAACGGCGTGAACGGCTGCACGTCGGCGAACCAGCGCAGGACCTCGGGCATGGAATCCGTGGGCACGAACCCGCTGCCAAGGAATGGCATCAGCAACAGGATCATGGGCTGGTTGCTGGCTGTTTCCACGCTCTTGGCGTTGATGCCCATGGCCACGGATAACCACGTTACGGAGAAGCCGATCAGCGTCAGCACGCCCAAGGCTCCGAGCCAGCCTGCCGGGGAACCGGTGGGCCGGAATCCGATCAGAAGGGCAACGGCGGCCACCAGCAGCATGGCGGCCATGGTCTGGATGAGGCTGCCCAGGACGTGGCCCGTTAGCACGGCGCCCCTGGAGATCGCCATGGTGCGGAAGCGTGCAACGATGCCTTCCGTCATGTCCGTGGACACCGAGATTGCGGTTCCCGTCGCACTCCCGGTGAGGGTGAGCATCAGGACGCCCGGCACGATGTATGCGAGGTAGTCGTCCCTGCCACCGCCCAGTCCCGAGCCCAGTGTCCCGCCGAGCACATACACAAAGAGCAGCAGGAAGATGATCGGGGTCCCCGCAACGAACAGCGGGATCGAGGGGTAGCGGACCACGTGCTTGAGGTTCCGGCGCAGCATGGTGGTCGCGTCGGACGCGGCATAGCTGAGGGTGCTCATCGTGCGTTCTCCTTCTGGCTGGTGAGGGCGAGGAAGACGTCGTCCAGGTTGGGTGTGTGGACGGACAGGTCGGCCACCTCCACGGAGGCGCGCTCCAGGCGGTCCAGCACGTCTTTCAAGGACCGGACGCCCTCGTCGCCGGAGACTTCCAAGGTGAGGGAATCGTCGTCGCGGTTGTCCGGTTCGAGCACGACGGCGGCCCGCTCCAACGCGGCCAGGTCACCGAACGTGAGGCGGATGTGCCCGCCGGGGACCAGCCGCTTGAGCTCAGCCGGGGTGCCCTCGGCCACGATCCGGCCCTGGTCCAGCACCGCGATCCTGTCCGCGAGCTGGTCGGCTTCGTCCAGGTACTGGGTGGTCAGGAAGATCGTGACGCCGCGGGCCACGAGGCCTTGGATGATCTCCCACATGGTGCGGCGGCTCCGCGGATCCAGACCCGTCGTTGGCTCATCCAGGAAGATGATCTCCGGATCGCCCATCAGGGTCATGGCGAGGTCGAGCCGCCGCCGCATGCCGCCCGAGTACGTGGCAAGGGGCTGCCTGGCCGCCTCGACCAGGTCGAACTTTTCCAGAAGCCCTGCCGCGCGGCGCCTGACCTCAGCCGCAGGGAGGTGCCGGAGCCTGCCCATCAGGGCCAGGTTTTCCTCGCCCGTGAGCAGGCTGTCCACGGCCGAGAACTGCCCCGTGAGGCCGATCTTGCCGCGCACCTCATCGGCCTGGCGTACGACGTCGAAACCTCCTACGGCGACCTCCCCGCCATCGGCGGAGATCAGGGTGGACAGGATGTGGACGATGGTGGTCTTGCCGGCGCCGTTGGGGCCGAGGAGGGCAAAGACGGTTCCCGCCGGAACGGTGAGGTCCACGCCGTCGAGTACCTGTTTGCTGCCGTATGCCTTGCGCAGCCCGGCCACAGTGATGGCCGAAGAGGTGGTGCTTGCCATGACTCTTCCTTTGCTGGGTTCTTGCCTGGTTGGGTTACCTGGTTGGAACGGGGGAGCGCCGCACGGTGATGTCGCCGTAGGCGCTGCGGGCACGGACCTCCACTTTGGTGTCCGACTCGCCGGGTCCGGTGGTGGCGTCGAGCCCGTTGCGGACGCGCCCGTACTTGGTGCTGAGGTCCAGCCACGCGGCGCTGCCTTCGCGGACGCCGATGGCCAGGGAGCCGGCGGCGGTCTGGAGGGTTAGGGTTCCGCGCGAGACCTCGCCGACAGTGATGTCGCCGTTGGAGGCCTTGATTGTTGTTGATGCACCGGCCCGTTCCAGTGCGACGTCTCCGTTGGCGGCACTGACGCGGAGTTCGCCGGCGGCATCCACGATGTGCGTGCCGCCGTTTCCGTTCTTGACGCTGGCAATTCCGTCGATCTCCCGGATGCGGATCTTGCCCGAGCCGGTCTTGATTTCTGCCCGGCCCGCGACGCGTTCCACGGTCACGTCGCCCATGCCCGTGTGGACCTTGAGGTCCGTGCAGTGGTCGAGGCGGACGTGGCCCATTTCCGTCTTCAGCTCGGCCGAACTGAACTCGCCCTCGCAACGGAGGTCGCCCATGCCGGACTTCAACTCCAGGCTGCAGCCGATGGGCACTTCAACGGTGATGTCCACGGCGCCCCCGTCGCTGAACCAGCTGTGGCGCCGCTGGGGACGCAGCCTGACCTGCAGGCGCCCGTCCGAATAGTCCACGGTGGTCTGCTCGGCCACCCTGACGTCCAAAGTGCGGGTTGCGGTGCGGGGCTGGACGTTGACCACGGTGTCGGTGCGGTTGCCGGCGACGATCCAGATATCGGCGCGGACCGAAACGTCCACGACGACGGCGATCGGCTGGGGTGTCTCGAAGGTTTCCATCAGTGTGCCCATCCTGTGAAGGTCTGCTCGCCGGGATCCCGACGGGCGGTTCGGTGAGATGTTTGGCTGCCGTTGAGGGCATCGGCCACGGCCCGGATCAGCCAGGAGTTCACGGACAGGCCTTCAAGGCCGGCGGCCTCTTCAACCTGCTGCTTGAGGTGATCCGGCAGCCGGAGCGTGGTGCGGGAGGTGCTGGCGCCGTCGAGCTCTTCCGTGACCTGCCGGGCAGGCTGGCTGGACCGCTCCACCACGGCCTCGTACTCGCTGGCGGCGGGCGGGTTGGTGACCACGAACTCGGGATCGCGTCCTCGCAGCCTGACCTCCACTGAAGCCGGTGCCAGCTCCAGTGTGATCTCACTGGCGGCGTCGGACAGGGCTTCGAGGAGGACGAGCCGGACGGTGGACTCGAGCGCAGCCGTGAGGCGTTCGCTGAGTTCCCGGGCGTCGGGGCCGCCGGCTTCGGCGGCCACGTCCAGCTGGTGCTGGACGGAGGTTACGTATTGGTTGAGTTGCATGACACCACTATGACGCCATTGTGGTGTCACGTCAAGACATTTTGGTGGTTGGTGGTGTCACCGTGGTGTCGCGGCTTGACTCACCCGCCTCCGCCGGGCAGTCTGGAGCGATGAAGTCCTAAGCGCAGCCCTTCTTTCCGGCTGCATTCCCAGTACACATATCGGCGCTATCGCCATTCACTGCGGACCTGCGAGGACTCCTCTTGACTGAACATCTTTCCCTGACCGGCGTCACCCATGGCTATGGGGACCGCCGGCTCTTCACTGCCGTCGACCTCACCATTGTTGCCGGTGAACACGTGGCCGTCGTCGGCGAAAACGGCGCCGGCAAATCAACGCTGCTGCGGATCCTTGCCGGGCTTGAATCCCCGGACGAGGGCACGGCCGCGAACCACGGCCGCGTCGGCTACCTGGCCCAGACCACCGGCCTGCCGGCGTCGTTCACCGTGGGCAACGCCATCGACCACGCACTCGAGTCGCTCCGCGCCATCGAGGCCGAACTGGACCGCCTGGAATCCGGCCTGGCCGATGCCGACCAGGAACAGCTGGAACGCTACGGCGACCTGCAGACCCAGTACCAGCTCCGGGAAGGCTACGCCGCCGAGTCCCGGGTGGAGGCGGCCCTGGACCGCCTGGGCCTGGGCGGGCTGGACCGGCAGCGGGCGCTGGGTTCGCTTTCCGGCGGGGAGCAGCACCGCGTCGCCTTGGCCTGCGTGCTGGCTGATCCTGCGGACGTCCTCCTGCTGGACGAGCCCACCAATCATTTGGACGCCAGCGGCACGGCCTGGCTCGAGGCGCGGCTGGCCGCCCACCGGGGGACCGTCGTCGTGGTTTCCCACGACCGCGCGCTGCTGCGCAAGGTGGCCGCTTCCGTCATCGAAGTGGACGCCGAGCGGTGCGCGGTCAACCGCTACGGGAACGGCTACGACGGTTATCTGCGCGAGAAGGCCGCCGAGCGGGAACGCTGGGTGCAGCAGTACCGCGGCTGGCTGGACGCGATGGCCGCCGAGCGCCTTCAGGCGGACACCGTGGCCGGGAAGATGGGCTACGCCCGCCGCCGCGACGGCGACAAAATGGGCTTCGACTTCAAGGCAGGCACCTGGCAGCAGGCCGTCACCAGCAAAGTCCGCAACGCCCAGGAGCGGCTGCGCCGGCTCGAGGCCAATCCCGTTGACCGGCCGCCGGTTCCCTTGAAACTGGCGGTAGACCTCCAGTCGGCGACTGGCGGGGACGCTGCCGCGGCTGGGGCTGCGGGACCGGCGCTGGACGCACGCGGTGTGCAGGTGCCCGGCCGCCTGGCACCGACCGATTTCCGGGTGGAGGCCGGCCAGAAGATCCTGATCACCGGTCCCAACGGGGCAGGGAAGTCAACGCTGCTGTCCGTGCTGGCCGGCACGCTCGAACCGGAGGCGGGCTCGGTGGTGCGGCATGGCCGGATCGGCTATTTGCAGCAGGAGCTGGAACCGCCGGTCCGTCCCGGGATGCGCCTTCTGCCGGCCTTCGTCGCCGGCCTGGGCGGCAACATCGACGAGCATGCGGAGGCGCTGCTGCGGCTGGGCCTCTTCCGGACCACAGAATTCCATGTTCCGGTCGGAAGCCTTTCCGCCGGGCAGCAGCGCAGGCTGGCCCTTGCACGGCTCCTGCTCGGCGGATTCCAGACGATGCTCGTGGACGAACCCACCAACCACCTGGCACCCGTGCTGGTGGAACAGCTGGAAGCGGTCCTTTCGGAATTCGGCGGAACGCTGATCATGGTCAGCCACGACCGCGCATTGGGTGAGTGGTTCAGCAAATGCGCCGCACGGTCCGCCGCCGGGAACACCGGCGGGAGCACCGGCGGCGCAGGCTGGCTCCGCTACGGGATGGCGGAAGGCGCGCTGGCCTAGTTTTCGGGCACCCTGAGCCGCTCGGAAAGCGGCGCTGGTGAAGCAGCCGTGGAAAACGGTGAGATTTGCGTTAAGGGATCGTTACGCCCTGCCTGCAGGGCCGAAACAACCGCGGAGCAGGATGGAGGGGAGTCAGTGATTCCCACGCTCAAGTAGCGTCCTTGCGGTCCGCCGCCGGGACGTACTCAGCCGGCCGAAAGGATCTGTCCCGTGATCACCAAGAACCTTTTCCTGCAGGGCGTCTTCCCCTTCGAGGGAGCGGGACTCGAGAAGCCCGTCCCCATCCACAGGGAGCTCGCACACTTCGTTCCGGACGGAATCATCAACCAGACCCTCTACTTCCGGGGAGGCAACTCCAGTTCCGAACTGGTCACCGTGGTCCTGATGCGCGACGGCGTGCCCATGCGGTATTTCCCCATCGGCGCCAAGAGCGACGTCCATGTGCCGCTCCGGGTGGTGGAGGACATCGAGGGCGGGTCCGTCATCGAGGTGTTCCTCCTGGCGGCCGACGGCGTTGCGGGGTACGTGGTCATCGATCTGGGCATGGTGGAACACTGATGACAGCTGTCACAGACAAGACGCAGCTCAGTCCACAGCCAGGCCCGCCCAAGCTACGGCCCAAGCACCAAGCGCGCCAGGCCAAGCCGGCCGCCCGCCGTCGGCTGGTGGTGATCGGCAACGGCATGGCCGGCGCCCGTGCCGTCGAGGAGATCCTGGCCCGCGGCGGCGCCGAGCAGTTCACCATCACCATGTTCGGCGACGAGCCCTACGGCAACTACAACCGGATCATGCTCAGCCACGTCCTCTCCGGCGAGGAAAGCGACGCGGACATCTTCCTGAACTCCCTGCACTGGTACCAGGACAACAAAATCACCCTGCACGCGGGTGTCCGGGTGGAACGGATCGACCGGTTCACCAAATACGTCTTCGCCAACAACGGCCACGTTGTTCCCTACGACGTACTGATCATCGCCACGGGCAGCCAGTCCTTCATGCCGCCCATGGACGGCCTGTACACGCCCAGCGGTTCGATCAAGCCCGGGGTCTTCACGTTCCGCACCATCGACGACACCCGCAACATGGTCCAGCACGCGCAGCACGACCACCACCACCGGGCCGTAGTCATCGGGGGCGGCCTGTTGGGACTGGAAGCGGCGCGCGGGCTCCAGAGCCACGGCATCGACGTCGACGTGGTGCACTCCGGCGGGCACCTCATGAACGCCCAGATGGGACCCGACGGCGGAGCCATCCTCCGCCGGAGCGTGGAGGCCCTGGGCATCCGGGTGCACACCGGGAGCCGCACCACCGCCGTCCTGGGCACGGACAAGGTCGCCGGCGTCCGGCTCCGGGACCGGCCGGACATCGACTGTGACATGGTGGTGGTGGCCGCCGGGATCCGCCCCAACGTGGACATTGCCGTGCTCAGCGGACTGCACGTGGAACGCGCCATCGTGGTGGACGACCAGCTGCGCGTGGTGGACGAGGACGACATCTATGCCGTGGGCGAATGCGTCCAGCACCGCGGCGAGGTCTACGGACTGGTGGCACCGCTGTGGGAACAGGCCGTTGTCCTCGCCAACCACGTCACCGGCGCTGACTCCACTGCGGCCTACCTCGGCTCCCGGATCGCCACCAAACTCAAGGTTGCCGGCGTCGAGGTCGCGTCGATGGGCCTGCAGGGCCCGGAACGGGAGACGGACGAGCACATCGTGTTTTCCGAGCCCAGCCGGGGCGTGTTCAAGTCCATCGTCATCCGGGACAACAAGATGGTGGGCGCCACCCTGCTCGGCGACAGCCGCAAGGTGGCGTACCTGACCCAGGCGTTCGACAAGGGGCTGCCCCTGCCGGAGGAACGGATCTCGCTGATGTTCGATCTGGGTGCCCCCGCAGAGGAACAGGGCGTGGCCGAGCTCGACGACGACGCGCAGGTCTGCAACTGCAACGGCGTCAGCAAGAAGTCCCTCGTGGAGACGGTCAAAGGCGGGTGCAACACCGTGGCCGGAGCCATGGACGCCACGCGGGCCGGCAAGGGCTGCGGTTCCTGCAAGCTGCTGGTGAAACAGGTGGTGGAATGGGCCGCCGGCGGCGCCGTGGAGGAGGACCCCGCCGCCAGCTACTACGTGCCCGGCATTCCGCTGGACAAGGCGTCACTGATGGCAGCCATCCGCAAACAGGGCCTGCGCTCGGTGTCCTCGGTGTTCGCCGCGCTCGCACCCGGCAGTGCCGAGGATGCGAAATCCAAGATGGGCCTCGCGTCCCTGATGAAGATGATGCTCGCGGACCAGTACATCGACGAGCGGGACGCACGGTTCATCAACGACCGCGTCCACGCCAACATCCAGCGGGACGGCACCTTCTCCGTGGTTCCACAGATGAAGGGCGGCGTGACGTCCGTGCAGCAGCTGCGCCGGATTGCCGACGTCGCCGAAAAGCACAACATCCCCCTGATCAAGCTCACCGGCGGCCAGCGCATCGACCTGCTGGGCGTGCCCAAGGAGGACCTTCCGCAGGTCTGGGCCGACCTGGACATGCCGTCCGGCTATGCGTACGGGAAGAGCTTCCGCACGGTCAAGACCTGTGTGGGCAAGGACTTTTGCCGTTACGGCACCGGCGATTCCACCAAGCTGGGGATCGAGATCGAGTCACGGTTCCAGGGCATCGAGGCGCCGGCCAAACTGAAGCTGGCTGTCTCGGGCTGCCCGCGCAACTGCGCCGAGTCGCTGGTCAAGGACGTGGGCGTCGTGGCCGTGGAAGGCGGCCGCTGGGAACTCTACGTCGGGGGAGCGGCAGGCGCCCACATCCGCAAGGGTGACCTGCTGGCCACCGTCGACGACCCCGAGGAAGTGAAGGTGCTGACCGGCCGGTTCATGCAGTACTACCGGGAGAACGCCAACTGGCTGGAGCGGACGTACGCGTTTGTGCCCAGGGTGGGCATCGACCACATCCGCGCCGTGGTGGTGGACGACGCCGAGGGCATCGCGGCCACCCTGGACGCGGCCATGCAGGCCTCCGTGGACAGCTATGTGGATCCGTGGACCGAGCGCGACGATCCGCTCACCCCCGGGCAGTTCCGCACGTCGCTGCCGCTCACGGTGCTTCCCCAGGTGCCGGTCCGATGAACACCGGTCACAACCTCGGTTCCGTGGAGCAGATCCCGTTCGGAGAGGGCCGGGCGTTCGGCGTGGCCGGCGAACAGGTGGCGGTGTTCCGGCTCCGCGACGGCAGCCTGCGGGCGCTGTCAGCTGTCTGCCCGCACAAGGGCGGCCCGATCGCGGACGGCACCATCGACCAGGACCTGGTCCTGTGCCCGCTGCATCAGAACGCCTTCAGGCTGGACACCGGCTGCTCCACCACCGGCGCCGAACCTTTGACCAGCTATGACGTCCAAATCGATAACCACCAGAATATTATTCTGAGAACCTCGGCAAGGTAGGGAAATTAATTCGGCATAACTCCTTCTAACTGTTGTCTGCGTCACTGGCGGTTCCGCGGGCCTTGTAAGCTAGGTAGGCCGCGCGAACCTCCGACGCCCCGAGAGTTTTCGTCCAGATAATTCCCCAAAACGCGGGATAAACCCGAATTATGTGGACAAGAGCCTTGCGTTCCGGTGCCGGCCATCCCCCGACCCACAAGGAACAGTTGTGCCACAAAGTACCCCCACAGAACTCGTGAGCCCGACGGCGCAATCCGCCGTCGTCGACTCCACCCTCAGCGCCGAGGGCTACAAGAAGTCCCTGAGCGGCCGCCAGGTCACCATGATCGCCATGGGCGGCGCCATCGGCGTCGGCCTCTTCATGGGTGCCGGCGGACGCCTGGCCTCCACGGGCCCCGCCCTGATCTTCTCCTACGCCATTGCCGGCGTCATCGCCTACCTGCTGATGCGCGCCCTGGGCGAACTCATCATGTACCGCCAGACCTCGGGCTCCTTCGTCAGCTATGCCGGCGAAATGTTCGGCAAGAAGGGCGCGTACCTGTCCGGCTGGATGTACTTCATCAACTGGGCCATGACCGGCATCGCCGAGCTCATCGCGATCGGACTGTACTTCCAGTTCTTCTTCCCCAACGTGCCTGTTGAGCTGTCCGCCATCGCAGCGCTGCTACTGCTCGTGGGCGTCAACCTCCTGAGCGTCAAGGCGTTCGGCGAATTCGAATTCTGGGCCTCCTGCCTCAAGGTGGGCGCCATCCTGATCTTCCTGGCCGTGGGCACCTTCATGGTGGTCACCAACGCCCAGGTGGGCGACGGCCACGCCTCGGTGAACAACCTCTTCGCAGCCGAAGGCGGGATGTTCCCCAAGGGTGCGCTGGTGATGATCCTGGTCCTGAACGCCGTGATCTTCGCCTACAACGGCATTGAGCTCGTCGGCATCACGGCCGGCGAAATGCAGGACCCGGCCAAGGAAGTGCCCAAGGCCATCCGCGCGGTCGTCTTCCGCATCGTGGTGTTCTACGTCGGTTCCGTGACCCTCCTGGCCATGCTCCTTCCCTCTGACCAGTACGTGGCCGGCACCTCGCCGTTCGTCACCGTGTTCGGCCAGATGGGCCTCGGCTGGATGGGCGACGTCATGAACATGATCGTCATCACCGCCGCACTGTCCTCCTGCAACTCGGGCCTGTACTCGATCGGCCGGATCTTCCGCACAATGGCCAACAACGGACATGCTCCGGAGTGGCTGACCAGGATGTCCAAGAGCCACGTGCCGTACGCCGCCATCCTGGCCATCGGTGCTGTCTACCTGGTCGGTATCCTGCTGAACATCTGGCTTGGCGGCTCGCACGCCTTCGACCTCGCGCTCAACTCCGCGTCGATCGGCGTGATCTTCACCTGGGGAGCCATCTTCGCCAGCCAGATCGCGCTGCGCAAGAAGAAGGGCAAGGTCTCGTCCCTGCCCGCTCCCGGCGGAGCCTGGAGCAGCTGGGCCGGCCTGGTGGCCCTGCTGGCCATCACGGTGCTGATCGGCTTCGACACCATGACCAGCAAGACCGGCGAGGTCTTCCACCTCGGCCTCTGGACCCTGGCCACCATCCCGTTCTTCGCCCTGGTGCTGTGGCTCGGCTGGCAGAAGGTGCGGAACAACGAACCGAAGAGCGAGCTCTTCAGCTAGGGCTTTGCACCCAAGCAGTACGACGACGTCGGCGGTCACCTTCCCAAGGTGGCCGCCGCCGTCGTCGTTTGCGGGAGGAGCGCCGAAACGCTCCCTTTCCGCGGGGGAACTACGGGGAAGCCGGTATCTAGCCGAGGCTGTACCAGTTCTGCCCGTCGTAGGTGACCTCAAAGCCGCCGCCGGACTCGGTGGTCTGGGCGTTCCCATCGTAAACAAAGCCGCTCGGGTCAGCGGGGCAGGTGCCCGCCGGAGGGCCGTCGGTTTCCAGTGTGGGGGTGCCCTCATAACCGCGGAGGTAGAAGCCGGTTATCGCTCCATCTTTGCCCTTGGAGTTGTCCCGGGCGACCGTGGTCACGAGGCCCTGGACGCTCGTAGTGGAATTGCGAACCTGGACGATTTCCTTGGTCTCGCCGTTGCCTGTCTCAAAGGTCTTCGAACAGGTCCAGGTCGTCTCGCTCACGGAGTCCACCCGGAAGTCGACCGTTGATGCATGGGTCTGGAGCGCCTTGTTGTTCCAATCGAAACCAGTCTGGACATCGCCTTTGCCGACAAAGCCGGTGCCCGTGGCCGGGTCGAAGGTGACAATCGCCGCTGCCGGTGACGCTAAGGCCAGTGAAGCTGCGAACGCGGCCCCCGCGGCAACAAACACAAGAGTTCTCTTACTCATGAGACCAATACCCCTTTGTTGATGTTGATGTTGCCCGGGCGTCGATCGCCAGGGCATGAACGGAGCACTGAAACTCCGTTACTGGAGTGTACGAATGAGGCTGAAGGTAACACCCGAGTAAGGCGTACTCGACTATTCGGCCCGGTGCGACTTGCGAAGGGAGGTGGGGCCACAAGTGTCCGTTCGCCCCTGGGGCTATGGGTCCGGCAGGCACGAAGAGGAGAATGAACCCATGGTCGACAGCACGGTGTCCACAGGCCTTGCAGAGGGCAGGCGCCTTCTCGCAGCAAACAACTGGGCAGGCGCAGCCGCGGCGTTCGAGTCCGTTCTGGCGGACAGCGACGACCCCGCGGCGCATGACGGCCTGGCCGGTGCCTTGTGGTGGCTTCGCGACGTCGACAGGGCCATCGCCGAAAGAACCGCGGCCTACACGGGCTTTCGCCGGTTGGGCGAAGATGCCCAGGCGTTCCGGGCAGCCACCTGGCTGGCCCGCGAATATTCAGAGGCCGTGGGCAACGAGTCTGTCAGCCGTGGGTGGCTGGCACGGGCCGAAGGCCTCGCCTCGAAACTGCCGCCCGGCGTCGAACGCGGCTGGCTCGCCGTCACCCGGGGCCTCCTCGGGGCCGACCCGGCGGCGGCCCGCGACGACGCCCAGGCGGCGCTGGACATTGCACGAAGCTCCGCCGACCCGGATCTTGAGGCAACGGCCCTAGCACTCCTCGGTCTCGGGACAATCGCCGCCGGCAACGTACCGGACGGGATGACGCTCCTCGACGAGGCGATGGTTGTGGTGACCGCCAGCGAGCTGCAGGACGCAATGGTTTTCGGCGACGTCTGCTGCATGGTCACGCGGGCCAGCGAAGATGCGTGTGACACCTCGCGGCTGAGCCAATGGAACAAGACCGTCATGCGCTACATGGAAAACACGGGGCACCCCGCGCTCCTCGAGTTCTGCGGGACATGCTGCGCGGAGATCCTTCTTTCCACCGGTGACATCGCAAGTGCCGAAGCGTGGCTCACCAAGACATTGCATGAGCTTGATCAGGGCGGCCACCGCTCCCGGTGTGTGCACCCTGCCGCCAAGCTCGCCGAACTCCGGCTGCTCCAAGGCCGTGTTGAGGACGCGGGCAGGTTGCTCTCAGGTTTCGAAGGGCGCCCTGACGCGTTAAGGGCGACGGCGGCAGTGCGGCTGGCGTCCGGCGATACGGCTGTGGCGGCGGCGCTCCTTCACCGGCGGATCCGCCAGACCGGCGGAGGGCTCCTTGCGGTTCCGCTCCTGGCTCTCCTGGCCGAGGTTCAACTGGCTCAAGGGACTCCCGACCAGGCCATGGCAACGGCCGCACGCCTGGATGATGTCGCCGCTGCCACCAACTGGCCGCGGGCAATCGCGGCGTCACACCTCGCGGCGGGTCGCGCCGCCGCCGGCGCGGGAAACATTGCGTCGGCGCAGGAACGCCTGGACGCGGCGATAGCGGACTATGACGAGCTGAACATGCCGCTCGAGGCCGCTCAGGCGCGGCTCTCCCTGTCAGAGGCCCTGCGCCTGTCGGATCGCGATGTGGCGGTCCATGAGGCCGGAGTGGCACTGGCGGTCTTTGACGATGCGGGTGCCGCAGGAATGGCAGATCAGGCTTCCGCGCTCCTGCGCTCCCTCGGCGGTCCGGCCCGTACGGGGCCCAAGGCTCTCGGGCTCCTGTCGCGGCGGGAATCTGAGGTGCTCACGCTACTGGCGGAGGCGTTGACGAATGCAGAAATTGCGGGCCGGCTGTTCATCAGCGCGAAGACCGCGGAACACCATGTGAGCAACATTCTGGCCAAGCTGCAGCTGCGCAACCGTGCCGAAGCCGCTGCCTTTGCCCTGCGCCACTCCCGGCCCGAACAGGGCAGTAAATAGGGAAATTCCCCCATCCTTTCCCGCCTGCGGCGGCGCATTCTTGCGGTATCAGCAAGTCCGCAGGAGGTGCGACATGACACGGCAAATGGCATCGGCCAATGTCCTCAAACACGAGCTGGCGGTGATGGTTCGGGAGAAGTCCAAAGCCACGGCAAACACCGTCTTCAATACCCTCGCCAACCTGTCGGGCCACCCCGGCTGGGGAGGTGCCGAGGCAGCAACGCTCCTGTCCGTGGATGCTCCGGCAGGGCCGGCCATGGCAGGAACGGAGTTCACCTCGACGTCGGAGGACGCCACCTGCCGGATTTGGGATTCTTCGGTGGTCACGGAAGCCGTCCGCCCGGCCACCTTCGAGAAGGTCACAGAGTCCCGGCTGAAGACAAAGCGGAAAGGGACTCCGGCGCAATGGCTCCTGGTACACCGCTACGAGATTGAGCCGGTCGGCGTCGGGAGCCGGATCACCTACACGTGCCGGCTGGTCCGCGCGGACGCGCTGCCGGGATCCTTGGCTCTCCTCGGAATTCCGGTCCTGCGCTGGCTCGCATCCCGCGAGTGGGCGAGGGCCAGCCGGGCAGGCCTGCGACGGCTCGTGGCGGCAGCAGAGACCAAACCGTGGGCCTGACCCGCATCTATCAAGGCACAGATTCACTAAGGCACAAATCAAGGAAGGAACAGGACGATGGCAAAGCTAGCACGAGACGATTCGACAGCACGCACTGAAAGCATGACGGGCTACGAGGGCCGCTTCCGGGAGGCGGACGGCTATACGCTAGCCTTCGAAAATTTCGAAGAGGGCGGGGACTTCACTCCTTTCTACCGTGGCTTGCCGGACGATCTGTGCCAGAGCCACCACTGGGGCTACGTCATCCGCGGGCGGCTCATCATGCACACGCCCACAGGAGACGAGATCATCCAGGCCGGTGAGGCGTACTACGCCGCACCCGGACACACGGATGAGCTCGATCCCGGGACGGAGCTGGTTGAGTTCAGCCCGACCGATGAACTGGCACGCACGCTCGAGGTTGTGGCGAAAAACCTCGCGGCGTAAGGCGCGAAGCGTAAGGCAGGAGCGCGAACAGGCAGCTAATGCCCTCAAATTCCGGATTTGAGGGCATTAGCTGCCTGTTCGCGCTTAGTTCTTCAAATGCCGGGCGAAGTGGTCCTCGATCCTTTGCCAGGCTTCCGTGGCCGCTTCGGGGTCCGGTTTGATGCCCATGACGCGGAACAGCGGCCGCAGCGGCCGCGGACCCTCTTCGGCGTCGTTCATGAAGGCGTGGCCAGCGCTTTCGAATTCCTTGACGTCATGCTCGATACCCAGCGTTTCCAGCGTGGCTTCGAGTTTCGCCGCGGCGCCGGGCAGTGTGCGGTCCTTCTTGCCGAAGTTGCCCACCACCGGGCATGCGCCCAGCAGGGCTTCTTCCGGGTGCCTGGGCAGCCTGCCGTAGTTGACGGCCGCGGCGTCGAAGCCGTTCCTGGCGACCAGCAGGGCGAAGCCGCCGCCCATGCAAAAGCCGATCACACCGATCTTGCCGTTGGTGCGTCCCGAGCCCTCCAGCCAGGCCTGCGCGGTGGCCAGGTCCGTGAACGCCTTGCCGGAGCCGGACAGCATCGACCTCATGGTGGACACCAGGCAGCGGCGGGAGCCGCCGTCGCTGAAGAGGTCCACAGCCAGGGTGAGGTAGCCGGCGGCGGCCAGTCTGTCCGCCTGGCGCCGGGCAATGTCGTTGAGGCCGAACGCCTCGTGAATCATCAGGACGGCGGGAAACGGACCCGTCCCCGCAGGTTCCGCGAGGTAGCCGCGCAGGTTCCGGGAACCAGTGCCGCCCAGGTGGCTGAGCTTCCCTGAAGCACCGGCGGAAGTGCCGGCCTCGCTGAGGTCGATGATCGTCATCGTGCGGACCTTCCGTTGGCGGTTGCTGTCACCAGAGAATCTCACACAAAGGCGGCGGGCATCCCCCAAAGGAATGCCCGCCGCCGTTTCCCGGGCAGCCGCCGTGGCCGCTGCCTAGGTTGCCCTAGTCTCTTTTGAACTCGTCCTTCACGTTTTCGCCAACTTTCTTGGCGTCGGCAACAACCTGGTCCTTCTGACCCTCTGCACGCAGCCGGTCATTGTCCGTGGCGTTGCCGGCCGCTTCCTTGGCCTTGCCGCCGAGGTGCTCTGCTTCGTTCTGAATTTTGTCGCCGATTCCCATGGTGTATTCCACCTCTCGTTGCCGGTAAAAAACTAAGCATCATTACAATAACACAAAGCATGCTTACTAATTCAAGGGAAGTTTCGTTGCGGTTCCAAGGGAATTCCAAGGGCGCCCGGCGTCGTCCGTGACGGTTGTCGGTGCTCCCGGTTAGGCTCGATTGCATGGACCACAAGACCACGCTCACGCAGCACGTCAATGCCAGCCCGGACAAGGTCTGGGCCGTGATCTCGGACATTCCGGGCTCGGCAGCCACCCTTTCCGGAATCGATTCCATCCAGATGCTCAGCGAGGGCGGATATGGCGAAGGCACCCGGTGGAAGGAAACCCGCACCATGATGGGCCGCGCCGAAACCGTGGAAATGTGGGTGTCCCAGGCCGAACCGCCGTCGCCGGCCCAGGCCGGCAGCACCACGGTCAAAGCGCTCCAGGGCGGCGCGGACTACACCACGCGGTTCACGCTTGCCGGGCGCGACGGCGGGACGGACCTCTCGCTGACCTTCGGCGCCGAGGTGGTCAAGCCCACCCTGCTGAGCAAGGTCGCGATGGCCCTTTTCGGCAAGATCGGCATGAGCATGACCAGGAAGGCGCTGGCCAAGGACCTGGCCGAGATTGCTGCGAAGGCCGAGTCCCTCTGATGGCGGGCAGGCCCGCCACGGGAAGGGCGGCGACAAGTAAGGCTGCGACCGGCAAGGCCGCGAAGGTCACCGCACCGCGGCTCTCTCCGGTCCGGCTCGATGAACTTCGTGATGAGCCGGCCCCGGATTTCCAGCGGGGCGAACGGTACGACGGCGTCAGGTTCACCCGCGCCGACGCCGACGGCCTGGAGCTGAGCGGCACGGACTTCGCCGAGTGTGAATTCAACGGGGTCTCGTTCAATGAAACCGAGTTGCGCGGTGCCACGTTCCGGGACTGCGTCCTGGCGGAGGTCTACGCCCCGGTGTTCACGGCGGCGCGGGCTACGCTGCGGGATGTCGAGATCAGCAATCCGCGGTGGGGTTCGGCGGAGCTGTACGAGAGCGGCTGGACGTCGGTGCGGATCGACGGCGGGAAGCTGGACTACGTCAACCTGCGCGGATCGCGGCTGACGGACGTGCAGATCAGCGACTGCATCATCAACGAGCTGGACCTCGGCTCCGTGACGGGGACGCGGGTGGCCCTGAAGAACTGCACCATCGGCACCCTCGACCTGGCCGGCGCCAAGTTCAAGGACTTCGATCTCCGGGGCACCGACTTCCGCACCATCAGCGGGCTCGAAAGCCTCGCGGGGGTCGTGATTGACGACTATCAGCTGAGCCTGCTCGCCCCGCTCCTGGCGGCCCACCTCGGCATTACTGTCCTCTAAAGGCCGGGAGCCCGGTTGACCCCTTGCGGCCGCCGTGTAATCTTTATAGAACGAACGGTCGGTAAATTAGTCGCAGGGCTCTTGCCGCCGCAGATGACAGTGCCGTTTATCGCGTGAAGGGTGTTTCCATGGCCTCAGCAGTAGCAGGACCGCAGGCATTTTTGGTGGGCGGCGCCCGGACGCCGGTGGGCCGGTACGGAGGCGCGCTCTCCGCTGTCCGCCCGGATGACCTCGCCGCCCTCGTGGTCCGCGAGGCCGTTTCACGGGCCGGGCTTGACCCCGACTCCATCGACGAAGTGATCCTGGGCAACGCCAACGGCGCCGGCGAGGAAAACCGCAACGTGGCCCGCATGGCCACGCTGCTGGCTGGGCTTCCCCTCCATATCTCCGGAATCACGGTGAACCGGCTGTGTGCATCCGGGCTGAGCGCCATCATCATGGCGAGCCACATGATCAAGTCCGGAGCCGCGGACATCGTGATTGCCGGCGGCGTGGAATCCATGAGCCGGGCACCCTGGGTGCAGGAGAAGCCGCAGACGGCCTTCGCCAAGCCCGGCGCCATCTTCGACACGTCCATCGGCTGGCGGTTTGCCAACCCGCTGTTCCAGAAGGGCGAACTCTCCCGGGACGGCAAGATGACGTACTCCATGCCGGAGACGGCCGAGGAAGTGGGCCGCGTGGACGGCATTTCCCGCGAAGACGCCGACGCCTTTGCCGTCCGCTCGCACGAACGGTCCCTCGCGGCCATCGCCGCCGGACGCTTCGCCGAGGAAATCGTCCCGGTGACGGTCAAGACCCGCAAGGGCGAAACCGTGGTGGACACCGACGAGGGACCCCGTGCCGGGACCACCATGGACGTGCTGGCCGGGCTCCGCCCCGTGGTCAAGGGCGGCTCGATCGTCACCGCTGGCAACTCCTCCACCCTCAACGACGGCGCCTCAGCCATCATCGTGGCGTCCGAGGCGGCCATCCAGAAGCTGGGCCTCACCCCCCGCGCCCGCATCATCGACGGCGCCTCGGCCGGGTGCGAACCCGAGATCATGGGCATCGGCCCCGTCCCCGCCACCCAGAAAGTGCTGGCCCGCAGCGGCTACAGCGTGGGCGACCTCGGCGCCGTCGAACTCAACGAAGCGTTTGCAACCCAGTCGCTCGCCAGCATGCGGCGGTTGGGCCTGGACCCGGACATTGTGAACAACGACGGCGGGGCCATCAGCCTGGGGCACCCGCTCGGTTCCAGCGGCTCACGGATCGCCATCACCCTGCTGGGGCGGATGGCACGCGAAGACGCCAAAATGGGTCTCGCCACCATGTGCATCGGCGTCGGCCAGGGAACTGCCATGCTGCTGGAGCGTGTGTAATGCCAGCTCCGGACGGCGCCAACGGACACTTGAGCACCCACGACTTCCGCACCCTCCTGGTTGAGGAACGTGACGACCGCGTGGTGGTGCTCCTCAACCGCCCCGAGGTCCGCAACGCCATCGACCAGCAGATGGTGGACGAGCTCCACCTCGTGTGTGCCGCGCTGGAGCAGAACCCCAAGGTGCTGATCATCGCGGGCGTCGACGGCGTCTTTGCGTCCGGCGCGGACATCGCCCAGCTGCGCGAACGGCGCCGGGACGACGCGCTGCAGGGCATCAACTCCACGATCTTCGTCCGGATCGCCAAGCTGCCCATGCCGGTCATTGCGGCACTGGACGGCTACTGCCTGGGCGGCGGCGCCGAGCTCGCCTACGCCGCGGACTTCAGGATCGGCACGCCCAGCGTCCGCATCGGCAACCCCGAGACCGGCCTGGGCATCCTCGCCGCGGCCGGTGCCAGTTGGCGGCTGAAGGAACTGGTGGGCGAGCCCCTTGCCAAGCAGATCCTGCTGGCCGGGCTGGTGCTGCGCGCCGAACAGGCTCTCGCCGTCAACCTCATCACGGAGATCCACGAGGCCCCCGTGCTGATGGACGGAGCCCACAGCCTCGCCGACCGCATCGCCCGGCAGGACCCGCTGGCCGTGCGGATCACCAAATCCGTGTTCCATGCACCGGCCGAGGCACACCCGCTGATCGACCAGCTGGCGCAGGGGATCCTCTTCGAATCCCAGGCGAAGTTCGACCGCATGCAGGCTTTCTTAGATAAGAAGTCAGCCAAGAATTCAGACCAGTCCGACGGGAAGCAGTAACCATGAGCAACTCCGCACTTCCGGCAAACATTCGCGGCGCCAACTTTCCCGCCACTGACCTTCCCGCCACTGACCTTCCCGCCACTGACCTTCCCGCCACGGTGGGAGTCCTCGGCGGCGGCCGCATGGGGGCCGGCATCGCCCACGCCTTCCTGATCAACGGTGCCAACGTCCTGGTGGTTGAACGGGACGAAGCCTCCGCCGAAGCCGCCCGGGAACGCGTCGAGTCCGCGGCAGCCAAGAGCATCGAACGAGGCGCCACGGACGCCAACCTGGACGAGATGGCCTCCCGCCTGTCCGTGACCGTGGACTACGACGACTTCAAGGACCGCCAGCTGGTGGTGGAGGCCGTCCCGGAGGACTGGGACCTGAAGGTCACCTCGCTCCGCGGAATCGAGGCGCGGCTTTCCGACGACGCCTACCTCGCGTCCAACACGTCCTCGCTGTCCGTCAACGGCCTGGCCCGCGAACTGAAGCGTCCGCAGAACTTCCTGGGCCTGCACTTCTTCAACCCGGTGCCGGCGTCCACGCTTATCGAAGTGGTGCTCGGTGAGCAGACCTCCGAGGCGCTTGCCGCTGCGGCGAAAAGGTGGGTCGAGGCACTCGGCAAGACCGCCGTCGTCGTCAACGACGCGCCCGGCTTTGCCTCGTCGCGGCTGGGCGTGGCCATCGCCTTGGAAGCCATGCGCATGGTGGAGGAGGGCGTTGCGTCCGCGGAGGACATCGACAACGCCATGGTGCTGGGCTACAAGCACCCCACCGGGCCGCTCCGGACCACGGACATCGTGGGCCTGGATGTCCGGCTGGGCATCGCGGAGTACCTGCAGTCAACGCTGGGGGAGCGCTTCGCGCCGCCGCAGATCCTGCGCGACAAGGTGGCCCGCGGTGAACTGGGCCGGAAGACCGGCAAGGGATTCTTCGACTGGCCGGCTTAGCGCCGGGAACCCTTAGTGTGCTGCCTGCGCGTCGAGGGCCGTCTTCAGGCCGTTCATGGCGGGATCCCGCAGGGACATAAACGCCGGTTTCATGAAGGGTTCGGCGATCTTGAGCAAGCCTTTGAGCTGGAACTCGGCTGTGTACTTCACCGCGCAGCCGGTGCCGTCCGGCGAGACGTCGATCGAGTCTTCGGAAATGACCGTCTTGTTTTCGCCGCGGAGTTTGATGTGGCTGCCGGTCAGCTCCACCACCTCGTAGACCAGGGCCTGCCGTTTGCCCCGGAATTCCGCTTCGGCGTGGTACCGGTGGCCCACGGCAACGGGCGCTTCGGAGAGCTTCTTCACCACGGGCGTACCCGGGTCCCATTCGGCGGTGTGCTCGAAGGCTGACAGGTAGGCGAAGGCTTGTTCTGCGGCGAGGGGAGAGCGGACGGTTCCTGCAACAGTGATCATCCGAGAAGCCTAGCCGTTGCCCCTAGGATGGTGCCGTGACTTCCATCGAACCCATCACTCTGACCGGGCAATACGTCGTCCTCGAACCGCTGAGCCACGCGCACCATGACGGCCTGGTGGACGCGGCCCGCGACGGCGAACTCTGGAAACTCTGGTACACGAGTGTTCCCACCCCTGAAGGCATGGCCGCGGAGATCGACCGCCGGCTGGGGCTCCAGGAACAGGGCTCCATGCTGCCGTTCACCACGAGCCTGATCGACCCCGCCACGGGCGGTCCCGGCCGGGTCATCGGGATGACCACCTACATGAACATCGACGCCGCCACACCCCGCGTGGAGATCGGCTCCACCTGGAACGCGGCTTCTTCGCACGGCAGCGGCAGCAACCCGGATTCGAAGCTGCAGCTGCTGCGGCATGCCTTCGAAACGCTGGGATGCCCGGCCGTCGAGTTCCGGACGCACTGGCTCAACCACCAGTCCCGGGAAGCCATCGCCCGGCTGGGAGCCAAGCAGGACGGCGTGCTGCGCAACCACAGCCGGACCGCGGACGGCACACTCCGGGACACCGTGGTGTTCTCGATCCTCGAGCACGAATGGCCCATGGTCCGCACCGGCCTGGAGTTCAGGCTCGCGAAGCAGCGCTACGGCGTCGAGTAGGCGCCGGCCGCGGTGAGGGCTGCGTAGTAGGCCCGGTACCCGGCCGCGTTGGGATGGAAGTTGTCCGGCCCAGGCACAAACGGGTTGTAGTTGATCCAGGGATCCGCGGAGCCGATCCCGTGGCCCAGGAAGGCTCCGGCTACGTCCACGTACTGTGCGCCTCCGGGACCGTCGGCACCGGCTGCCCCTGCGATCACGGCATTGAGCCCCAGGGTGAGTCCGTTCACGGTTTCCTGGAGTGAACCGGGCTCGGGTGAATGGAACAGCAGCGGATATCCGGTCACATAGACCCGCGCATCTGGTGCTTTGGACTTCACCGCGTTGATCATCGTTACCAGGCCCTGGAACAAGGGACCGGAACCGGTCTGAGCCTCGGCAAGCGCGATCGAACGGGCCTGCAGGCCCTGCAGGCAGGCGGCCTCCTGGCCCGGTGACGTGCACACGGTCAGCAAACCGGTGGTGTCGAGGTTGTTGCCTCCGGCCGTAATGGTCACCACCGCAATGCTCTTGTTCAGCCGTTCGAGCTGCGTGGCCACAACCACTTGCGTGGTGGATCCCTGGCACGCGGCGTTGATGGCCAGGCGCACCGTCTTCTTTTCCACGGCGTCGGCCGGGTAGCTGTTCGCGCTTCGAAGGCACTCATCCAAATACGAGCCGGCTCCCTGGCCGGCAGCGAATGAGTCACCCAGTGCGACGTAGGCCAGGGCCGGAGCGGCTGTCGCCGGACCCGCCGCGGTTCCCAACGCCAGTGCGAGCGTCGCGAGGCCTGCCGCGAACGCCGCGCGCCGCCGTCGTAATATCCGGTCACCCATCAGTTTCCCCTTTGTTCTGAATTGTGCGCCGGGCCGCGTGGCCGCGGGCAGGCGGCAAAGCCGCAAGTACGCCCAAGAGTACGCTTGCGCCGGCCCTGCGAACACCGGTTGGAGTACCCGTTTGTTTGCCGGCAGCCACCCCATTTTTCGGCAAGTACCGGTGCCGGATGCCGGGCGTCTGTGGTTAGCTGGCTGGATGGAACAGCCTGGACAGCCCGTGCACTGGGACGGAGCCGTGAATGCGTGGCGCATTTCCGGCAACGTGTTCCGGATGGGGCGCCGGGAATGGGTCACCGCAGCGGGCTGGAAACAGGCGTACGACGACGGCATCCGCACGGTGATCGACCTTCGGAACGCTGCGGAACACGGCCGCCGGGACACCGATCCCGAAGTGGGCGCGGACGTGCTGGCGGTGTTCGACGTGGTGCATGCTCCCACCGAAGACCCGGAGCACCCGGAGTTCAAGGAACTGTGTTCCCCGTACCTGAACGATCCGGACTGCTACGCGGCCAACGCCCGGCTGTTTCCGGACAAGCTCGTGGCCGTTTTTCGGGCCGTCGCCGCTGCGCCTGCCGGTGTGGTGATCCACTGTTCGGCCGGGCGGGACCGCAGCGGAATGATCGCTGCCATGCTCCAGGACCTTACGGGCGCCGGTGACCACGAGATTGTTTCGGGCTACCAGGCCGCCATGCGGGGAATCAACGAACGCCACCGCACGGCCGCGGTGCCCCACAAGCACGAGCGCTACCTGGAAGAACACGCCCTGCTGCCCCTGCTGGAGAAGCGCGGCGGGGGAGCCCTCGAGTTCGTCCGGCGGCTGGACACCACAAACTATCTTTTGCGGCACGGGATCACCGTGGCCGAGCTGGCTGCGATCCGGTCCCGGCTGGCAACAAGGGTGGCGACGTGAACGAAATTTGGGGGACGCTTTGACGCATCATTCCGGACGTAACCGCTTCAACCGCGCCTTGGGACTGGCTGCCGCAGCCGCCCTGGCCCTCGGCTCCACCTTCCTCGCGGGTCCCGCCGTCGCAGAGTCCGGTCCGCCGCTCCCTGGTCCGTCGGCGTCTACCGTTTCCACCGCGGCGCCTGCGGCCTCTCCCGCGGCGCCTGCTGCCTCTCCCGAGGCGCCGGCCCCCGAAGCGGGCGATTCCGCGCCCGCGATCAGCGATGCCGGGCTGACGGAGGCCGTCCTCCGCGACCTGGGGATGACGCTCGAACAGTTCAACGCCGCCGGTGACCAGGGCAAACGCGCGGCCGACGCCGTTGCCTCCTTGCGCGAACTGCCCGGCTATGTGGGAATCAGCCTGAAGGACGGCCGGATTGTGGTCGAGGGCAGTGGCACGGAGCTTGCGGCCCGTGTGGCTGAACTCAATGCTGCAGGATCCGGCGCGGCAGGCGAGGCGGGTGCGTCCGGTGAATTCGTCCTGAAGGCACCGGCCCCTAAGCCATCAGCCGGGGCGCCGGCGGCCAGCGCTAGTGCCACCACGACGGGATCACCGGAAACATCGTCCGGCGCCGAAACGCCGGACCGGGTCGCGGCCAGCACGGACCAGTTGTTCACGGACTACGTCCGCGAAGTTGGCGCCGCCGGCCTTCAGGCCGTCGCCTTCGCCGACGGCAGCTTTGTGATCCGGACCGGCGGCACCATCCAGGCGGAGGCCGGCAGCGCTCCGGTAACCCCGACGAGCCCGGCGGCCCCGGCCGGCGCCGCTCCGGCGGGCGCCGCCACCGCATCGTCAGCCCCCGCATCGTCAGCCCCCGCGGCCTCGCCGTCCGAGTTCGTGGCGCGGTATTCGAACGTCCGGCTGGAGCAGGGCGAACCGCTCGCCCCGGAGGAGGACTTCTTCGGCGGGCAGGGGTTTGTGCTCAACAACGGAATCATCTGCTCCGCAGGGTATGGCGCCTACAGCCCGGCAGGGGAGCCCATAGTGCTCACCGCCGGCCACTGCACTGACGACGGAACCCTTTCAACGGCCAACGTGGAACGTCCCGAATCGCCCGCCAGTAACCTGCTTGGCACCCTGGGCTTCAGCCAGTTCGGCGGGCCGGGAAACTCGTGGATCACCGGTGACGAGGCCAACCCCGGAAACATCGGCACGGACATCGCAGTGATCGAGTCCATCCGCTCCGGGCTGGATGTTCAGCCTGCGGCCTCCCGCTGGGATGCTCCCGCGAACCCCGGTTCCACGGCCGTGAAGATCATCGGAACCGCGTCGCCGTCACCCGGGCAGGCCGTCTGCCGCTCCGGCCGCACGGACGGCTGGTCCTGCGGCACGGTGGATGAGGTGGGAATCTACGTCGTGGGCGGCATCACCCCCGACCCCTCCGACCTCCGGGCGTTCCGCGGCTTCCTGTCCAACTCGGTCCAGTCCAGCGGCGGCGACTCCGGCGGCCCGTGGATCAGCGGAAACTTCGCCGTCGGCACGCACTCTGCGGGTGACGCGCCCGGTTCCGCGTCGAATTTCGCCGTGGCCACCACCCTGGAGGACGCCATGACCCGGCTCCCCGGCGTTCAGCTGCAGCTGTTCCTCAACAAACCCGTGCTCACGGAACCGGCCGCCGGCGGCGGAGTGGCGCTCGGCCAGGCCATCACGGGACAGGTCCCGGCCGTTCCGGCCTCCGCCGTTGCGGCGGGCTCAACCGTCCGCATCACGGTGCCCGGCCAGGCTCCCGTGGAGGTGCCCGTGGACGCCGCCGGACAGTGGCAGTTCACCGCTCCGTCTCCGGCCGGCCGGCTGCGGTTTACGGCCGAAACCATCAACGGCTTCAGCCACTCCGGCGCGAGTTCGTTTGATGTCACTGTGCTGCCGTCAGACCTGCCGGCACCTACCATTGCCAGCCCGGCTGACGGGGAACTCCTCACGGCGCTCGAAGGCATTCAGGGCACCGGTACGCCCGGCGCCACCGTGCAACTTTCCGGTGACGCCACCGGGCAGGCCATGGTTGGCCTCGACGGTAACTGGACGGTGCCTGTCACCGGCAACGCGAGGTTCGGCTCCTTCAGCGTCACGGCAGTCCAGACCGCCCGGGGCATCGCTGACAGCCCGGCGGCAAGCCGGACCTTTATGGTTGCACCGCCGGCGCCAGCGGTCACCAACATCCAGGACGGCCAGCATTTTGCCCATGACGCGGTTCCAGGTCAGGTCACCGGTACCGCGCTCAACGGCGCGGCGGTGACCGTCACTGTTGATGCCGCCGCACCGGCGCGTGCCCCGTCGAACGGCACCTGGAGCTCGCCGTTGCCTGCGGGACTCGCGGCAGGTACGCATACGGTGGCAGCCAGCCAAACGGTCGACGGCGTGGCCTCGGTTCCCGTGAACGTCACCTTTGTGGTTGACCCCGCCCCCGTGGTTGCCCCCGCGGCCATTACCCCCGCCGGTGTGTCAGGCCAGTTGCCGGCCACCGGTGCCGATGGCCTCCTCACCGCTGCGGGTGTCGGGGCCGGGGTTCTGGTCCTCGGCGGCATCGCGTTGGTCCTGGCCAGGCGCCGCTCCCGCCGCTGAACCGCCGAGGAGCCGGTCCGGCTATTGGAAGTCCGCCAGCCAGAGGTCCGGGCCGAACACTTCGTACTGGATGTCCTTGGCCGGGACGCCCGTTGCAATAAGCGCGCTCCGGACTGACTTGAGGAAGGGCAGGGGGCCGCAGAGATAGTATTCGGCGTCGTCGGGCAGATCGACGGCGTTGACGTCCATAAAACCTTCGAATTCCGGCGCACCCCCGGCCCCGCCCGTTCCGCCGGTCCCCGGGACTGCCGGCTCAAGGAACCACGTGCTCAACGACGCGTCCGGCAGTTTCGCCAGATCCTCGGTGACCTGGGCCCTCAGCGGGAAGGACTCTGCTGAGTCATCCGCGTGGAGGAGCAGGACCTGGCGTCGGGAACCGGACTTCACCAGATGGGAGAGCATTCCGGCCATGGGCGTGATGCCGATGCCCGCGCTGGCCAGGACCACAGGCCTGTCCGTGTATTCCAGGACCACGTCGCCGAAAGGTACCGAAAGCACCACCTCGTCGCCCTCGTGGACCTCGTCGTGGAGGAAGTTGGACATTTCGCCGTCGGGTGTCGGGAGTCCATGAACCCGCTTCACCGCGAACTGCCGGTGATGCCCGTCGTCGGCCCTTGTGAGGCTGTATTGCCGGGGCTGGTGCGCGCCGTCGTGCATGGCCATCTTGATGGTGACGTATTGGCCGGGCAGGGACGGTTTGACGTCGCGCTCGTCGGTTCGTTCGACGATGAACGTGACCACGTCGTCGGTTTCCTGGATCCGCCGGGCAACACGCCAGGTGCGCCAGATCGTCTCGGGCGAGAGGTGCACGGCGTTGTAGAGTCCCCGCTCCTTGTTGATGAGCATGTTGGCCATGAGCCAGTAGACCTCGTCCCAGGCAGCTGCCACCTCGGGTGTGACGGCGTCTCCGAGCACGTCCACAATGGACCACATCAGATGGTCGTGGACAACCTGATACTGGTCCGGACTCAGGCCGAGTGAGACGTGCTTGTGGGCTATCCGGGAGAGCAGATGGTCCGGCAGCTGATCGGGTTTGTCCACGAGGAATCCGGCGAACGCGGCGATAGACCCCGCCAATGCCTGCTGCTGCCTCCCGTCCGCCTGGTTACCCCGGTTGAAGAGGCCGTCCAGGAGGTCAGGACGCGCCTCGAACATGTGCTTATAGAACCGTTTGGCAATCTCTTCGATGTGCTCGCCTACGACAGGCAGCGTTGCCTTGATGACTGGAGAAGAGGTGTCTGAGAGCATGATGGGTCCCTTCCGGTTTTAGTTTTCCGCGGCGAGCTCGCCGCGGGCAATGCTGTCCGAGGAGTGCCCGGGGTTGCCGTCGAACGGCTCGTTGGAGACGTCCACGATGGGGTACTCAGCCAGATCGAGTCCTTCCGGGATGGCGAAAACGCCGGGTTCGCCGTCCAGCACGCCGAGGCTCACGAGTTTGCTCAGGTCCGGCGAGATCACCCAGACTTCGCGGAAGCCGCTGACCTGGCCGATGGCTCCTTCGAGCGGCAGTGAGACCTGTGGAACCACATTATGCCGTGCCGCCCAACGGTCCGCCATAGATGCGGCGATGGGCGCTCCCATGGGCCCGGGCAAGGGCGGCTACCGGGAGGGTCTTGACCGCCGACTCCGCACCGGAGCAAGCTCATTTCAGGCCCTCCGGCAACCCCGGGCCCAGACGAGCCTTTGTGCCGCAGGTCCTCAGCCTTGAACCCCGACTCGAGGAGTGCCCCATGAGCACCACATTCAATGACCTGCTTGCCAAACAGGTGGGCAACGAATTCGCAGCATCGCAGCAGTACATTGCCATAGCCGCCTGGTTCGACGGGCAGGATTTGCCCCGGCTGGCCAAGCACTTCTACCGGCAGTCGCTGGAGGAACGGAACCACGCCATGATGATGGTGCGGTACATCCTGGACCGCGGCATCAGGATCACAATCCCCGGAATCGAGCCGGTCCGGAATGACTTCACGTCGGCGGAGGAACCCCTCGTCCTGGCTTTGGCCCAGGAGGTCGAAGTCACGGACCGCATCAAGGAGCTGTTCGCGACGGCGCGGGCGGAAAACGACCCCCTGGGTGAGCAGTTCATGCTCTGGTTCCTCAAGGAGCAGGTGGAAGAGGTGGCATCCATGTCCACGCTCCTGAATGTGGCGCGCCGCGCGGACAACCTCTTCGACGTCGAAATGTTCCTTGCCCGCGAAAGGGTGGGCGACTCCGGCGGCGGCGGGGGCGGGGGCGGCGGTCATGGAGGAGGCCACGGTCACGGCGGTCACCATCACGGCGGCGGCCATGGCGGCGCCAGCCACGATTCCGCAACACCGGAAGCGGCGGGTGGGGCACTCTGACGCAGGGGTGCGGGCACGACGGCGGGGCCACCTGTCAGGCGGCCCCGCCGGCAGCGGTATTCAGTGATGGCGCACGTCGTTCCCAGAACCGGCGTCAGTGGCGTCCGCACCACCGCTCGGAGGAGTCAACAACCTGGACAGCCACAGCCAGCGTGCCGTCGGCCAGGCTTCCCCAGGCGTAGACAATCGTGTTCTTGCCGGCCTCGACGGTAACGTCAGCCGGCCCGATCACCGGAGCTGTGGTTCCGGCCGCGGCAACGGACGCCGAGACGGTCCCGGCCTCCAGCTTCAGGGTCGCCTCGTCCGGATTGCTGAGCCCCTCGATCACGGCTGTTCCGCTCGCCAGGACGTCGACGGCGGGGGCAGCGGCTAGGTGCCGGACCGTCAGCTTGCCTTTGCTGTCGTTGCGCGGGGCTTTCGTGTCGTTGGCGAAGAGCGTGGCCGTCGGGGCGCCGTCGGCGTCGAGATGGGCCACTGCGGTAGCAGCCGGTCCTGCCAAGCCGTGGGGAGCCGGTTCGAACGTGACAGCAAGCTTCCCCGCGGCGTCAGTTTTTCCGGTCCAGGAGCAGGTTGGTGATCCGCAGGGTGCACAGGCGCTGGCCGGCTTCGTTGGTGAGCAGGACCTCGTGCGTGGTCAGCGTTCGGCCCAGGTGGATGGGCGTGGCCGTAATGGTGATCCGGCCTTCGCGCGCTGACTTGTGGTGGGTGGCGGACACGTCCACACCCACCGCGGTCTTGCCCAGGGTGCTGGCGTGGATCACGGCCGCCCAGGACCCCACGGCCTCGCCCACGGCCAGTGACGCGCCGCCGTGGAGCAGCCCGAACGACTGCCGGTTGCCTTCCACGGGCATCGTGGCGACTACGCGTTCCACCGATTCCTCGACGATTTTCACGCCCATCTTCTCGTCGAGTTCGCCCAGCGTGATTTTCCACAGTTCGGGGCTGCCTGTTTCTGGCTGCATGGCCACCTATCTTTCCTTGGTCTTCCTCTAGTGTGCAGCAAGGCACATTCATGTACTGTAGACATATTACCGAACGGACGGTCAGTAATGCTCTGGCCGTGAAGATCTTGCCCCCGTTGGAAGGACCCGTCAACGATGACCACCACAGCAACTGCTCCGAAATCCTCACTCGACACTGTTGAGACAGTCCCCAGTTTCGTCCGGGACTCCTGGTGGACGCCCGACGCCGGAGCCGCGGCTTCCGCTGTTCCCGTCCTGGACGCCAGTACAGGAGAAGTCCTGGCGAAGGTGAGCACCGAGGGACTGGACCTTGCCGACGTCGTGGATTACGGGCGAACCACCGGCCAGACGGAACTCGGCACGCTGACCTTCCACCAGCGCGCCCTCAAGCTGAAGGAACTGGCGCAGTACCTGAACGCGCGCCGCGAACACTTCTACGAGCTCTCCGCGCAGACCGGCGCCACCAAGATCGACTCCATGGTTGACATCGACGGCGGCATCGGCGTGCTCTTCACGTTCGGCTCCAAGGGCCGGCGCGAGCTGCCCAACTCCCAAGTGGTGGTGGACGGTCCCATGGAGGTGCTGTCCCGGGACGGCTCCTTCGCCGGTGAGCACATCTACACACGCATCCCCGGGGTGGCCGTGCAGATCAACGCCTTCAACTTCCCGGCGTGGGGCATGCTGGAGAAGTTTGCGCCGGCATTCATCGCCGGCGTTCCCACCATCGTCAAGCCCGCCACCCCCACCGGCTATGTGGCGGCCGCCGTGGTCAAGGCCATGATCGAGTCCAACATCCTGCCGAAGGGGTCCCTGCAGCTGATCTCCGGCTCGGCCCGCACGCTTCTGGACCACCTCGACTACCGCGACCTCGTGGCCTTCACCGGATCGGCGTCCACGGCCAACATGCTGAAGTCGCACCCGAACGTGGCGCAGGGCGGCGTCCGCTTCACGTCGGAGACGGACTCGCTCAACGCCGCCATCCTGGGCCCGGACGCGGTCAAGGGCACGCCGGAGTTCGACGCCTTCATTAAGTCCGTGGTCACCGAAATGACCGTCAAGGCCGGCCAGAAGTGCACCTCCATCCGGCGCACCATCGTGCCCCGCGAGCTGGTGTCCGACGTCGTTGCGGCCGTGGGTGCCCGCATCGAGGAACGCGTGGTGGTGGGCGATCCCCGCGCCGAGGGCGTCACCATGGGTGCCCTGGCCTCCCTCGAGCAGCTGGCCGATGTCCGCGCCGCCGTGCAGGCCATGCTCGACGCCGGCGGCGAGCTCGCGTACGGCACGCTCGATTCGCCCAAGGTGACCAAAGCGGACGGGGGAGTGGGCGTCGTCGAAAGCGGTGCCTTCATGTCCCCGGTGCTGCTGAGCTGGGCCGATGCCGAAGCCGAGGAAGTCCACTCGCTGGAGGCCTTCGGACCCGTTTCCTCGGTGATCGGCTACACCGACCTGGCCGACGCCGTCCGCCTCGCTGCCCGCGGTGGCGGCTCCCTGGTGGCCACGGTGTGCACCAACGATCCCGCCGTGGCGCGGGAACTGGTCACCGGGATTGCCGCGCACCACGGCCGCGTGCTGATGCTCAACCGCGAGGACGCCCGCAGCTCCACCGGGCACGGTTCGCCGGTGCCGCACCTGGTCCACGGCGGGCCGGGACGTGCCGGCGGCGGCGAAGAACTGGGCGGCATCCGCTCGGTGATGCACCACATGCAGCGCACGGCCATCCAGGGCTCGCCCAACATGCTCACCGCCGTCACCGGTGTCTGGCACACGGGCGCGGACCGCAACTTTACGCTCGAAACCGAAGGCCAGCACCCGTTCCGGAAGCACCTGAGCACGCTGCACATCGGCGACGCGATCCGCTCCGGGCTCCGCGAAGTGAGCCTGGAGGAGATCACCAAGTTCGCCAACTCCACCGGCGACACCTTCTACGCCCACACCAACCAGGAGGCAGCGGAGGCCAACCCGTTCTTCCCGGGCATCGTGGCGCACGGCTACCTGCTGCTGGCCTGGGGCGCCGGGCTGTTCGTCGAGCCGGCTCCGGGCCCCGTCCTGGCCAACTACGGCCTGGAGAACCTGCGCTTCATCACTCCGGTGGCCGCGGGGGACTCCATCCGCGTCACCCTGACGGCGAAGAAAATCACCCCGCGCGAGACCGACGAGTACGGCGAGGTGGCCTGGGACGCCGTCCTGACCAACCAGAACGACGAAATCGTGGCCACCTACGACGTCCTCACCCTCGTGGAAAAGTAGCGGGTCGAAAAGTAGCCCCCACCCGACGCTCTCTCACTTCTGGTGGGTTTTTTCCCGACGCTCTCTCACTCCAGTGAGAGAGCGTTGGGGGTTAAGCGGCAGGATGTGAGAGAGGGTTTCGTAAGATCTTTCGGCCCCGCCCCGGCGTAAAATTTTCAGCGTAGGAGGTGGCGAAATGACCCTAGTATTGAACACAGCCACAACCGTCCTGCCCGTGGATGACAAAGAGCGCGCCCGTCGTTTTTACGCGGAAACACTCGGACTGCCTCATCGCGGCGTGGCAGATGACGGAAGCGAATTGTTTGGCAGCGGCGACGGCCCCATGCTGCAGCTGATGCCGGTAAAGGATGGCAGGCACTCCGAGCACACCACGCTGAGCTTTGAGGTCAGGGACATCGAGCGGACCGTTGATGAAATGGAAGCCCGCGGCGTCCGGTTTCAGGATTACGATCGCCCTGATCTGAAGACTGGCGAACACCACATTTGTACTACCGATTCCGAAAAATGCGCATGGTTCATGGACACCGAGAACAATATTCTCTGCGTTCACGAAACCCTCGGCATTCAGCAGGCGGAGTACCAGCTCTAGCGGCTGTGGCCCTGCCGGTGACCAGGCCGGCCAGGGCGAAGAAGACGGGCGTTCCGGCTCAGCGGGACGCCTTATCTTTTGCCTGCGTCAGGGTGATCAAAGATCAATCGGCCTCACGGCGATTCCGGCGGCGGCGAGGACCATGGCGTGACCGGCCGCTCCTGCCTGACACCGTCCACCGTGATGTCCACCCGCTCATTGAAGAAGCTCACCAGCCCGTGGATCTGGGCGGCGTCGCGGAACCGGGGGTCGTACATCCACGCGATGTTGCGCCCGGTTTCGGACTGCGGGTAGGTCCAGTAGCTCGCCGTTCCCTTGTACGGGCACATCGTCTTCTTCGGGCTGGCCTCCATGATGTCCAGCCGGACGTCCGCCGGAGGGATGTAGTAGCGCACCGGCAGCATGGTTTCGTACAGCAGCTGGGCGCCGTTCGTGATGGCCAGTGTCACGTCGTCGAGCCTGACTTCAACGGTGAGTGACGACGCCCGGATGTCCACCCGGTGGAACGGATCACGGGGATGGCCGATGATTTCCTCATCGTCCTCCAGCCAGTCGAAGGCCTTGAAATCCAGCACCACATAGCCGGCGAGGTCGGGGTCCTCCGGCCGGAAGGCCGCCCGGGGCAGCCTCGTCTCGGAGGTCACGACGTCGAACTCCTCACCGGGCGCCGTGTGCCGGCCGAAAGCGGTGCGCGGATCCAGCGCCGGCGGCCCGTCCGAGCCGAGCGTGACACCGTGTTCCGTGACCTCGCCGGGCTGCTGCGCCGGCGGCGCGAGTTCGGCCCGCAGATCGACTTCGGGGACGGCATAGATGGGGGTGATCCGCTTGGGCTCCCACACCAGGAGCGCATATAAAGTGTCGACGACGGGGTTCCCGTCCACCATGGCACGGACCCGTTTGGCGGTGGGCTGGTAACGCAATTGGGGGAACGTGCCGAAGATGACTTCGGATAACTTCGTGGCCATGACTACAGGGTGGTCGCCGCCATTCCCGGCGTCAATGACTGCCCTCGCAGCCGCGGGGGAGAACGTGGGGGAGAACAGCGTCAGCGTGGCGCGCTGAGCCCCTTGAATGCCATTGTGATGACGTCGTCGGCCAGTTTCTCCGGCGACAGCGTGCCGCCGGGCTTGTACCATTCCACGATTGAGTTGATGGTGCCGAACAGCAGGCGTGTGACCGTGCGGGGGTCGATGTCCTCGCGGAGGGAGCCTTCATCGCGGGCGGCGGAGATCAGTGCCGCCACCGTGTGGTCGAAGGTGCGTCGGCGTTCCATGGCGTTGCGCTCAATGTCCGTGTTGCCGCGCAGGCGTAGCAGCAGGGTGACGAACGGCAGGCGTTCCACCAGTACGGAGATGGTCTGGCGGAGGACGAATTCGAGCCGTGCGTCGGCGCTTCCGGTCTGGGCCTCCGGCTGGTCCAGGATCGCCTCGAGGCCGCCCAGGGCATGGTCAAGGGCGAGCTTGAGGAGGTCCCCCTTGGACGGCACGTGGTGGTAGATGGCCGACTTGGAGATGCCCAGGTTTTCGGCAAGAATGCCCATGGACGTGGCGTCGTAGCCGTGGCGGTTGAAGACCTCGACGGCGATCTGCAGCACCGACTGCTGGTCGTACCCCGGGCGGCCGCGCTTGGTGGGTGCATCAGTTGTGGACATACCGGCTATTTTCTCATGAACGTTCGGTCAATCAATGTAACGGGCTGTCAAAGCCGAAAAAAAGCCTTGCCTGTCAGTGTCCCCGGTGCTAGAAATTTTGTATCAGGAACTTGCCGGGCGCGGGGACCGTCCACACAATGGAACAGCTTCAAAGACCGGGACTTCACAGACCGGGACGGGATCAGGCACGTTGGGTTGCCCGGAGGACGGTTAGCCATCGGCACGTCACAGCGCTGTCGCGCATTGGCAGCAGTGCACTGAATGCCTCCCGAAAAGATGGTCCCCGGCTGCCGTAGCCGGGGACCATCCCCGTGTCCGGAACTTTCCCCGCGGACTAACCCTTGGGGCGCATGTCGTAGATCCGGCGCAGCTTGCCGCTGGAACGCTCGAGCGACCCGGGCTCCGCCACCTCCACCGTGCACGAAGAACCCACGTGGATCTTGATCTGCTCGCGCAGGGTGCGGGCCGCCGTCGTGCTTTGCCCTTCGGTGACGTTGTCGCGGCGCTCAATCTTCACGGTCAGCTGGTCCATCCGCTGGCCTTCAGGCCTGGTGAGCACCAGCTGGAAGTGCGGGCTGAGCTCCGGGATGCGGAGGGCGATTTCCTCGATCTGGGACGGGAACAGGTTCACACCGCGGAGGATGATCATGTCGTCGCTGCGGCCGGTGATGCGGCCCATCCGGCGGTGTGCCGGACGCGCGGTGCCCGGGAGCAGGCGGGTGAGGTCCTTGGTGCGGTAGCGGATGATCGGCAGCGCCTCCTTGGTGAGCGAGGTGAACACCAGTTCTCCGTGCTCGCCGTCGCCCAGGACGTTCTCCTTGCCGGGCGCCGGGTTGAAGGCATCGATGATCTCCGGCCGGAAATGGTCCTCCCAGATGTGGCTGCCGTCCTGGGTCTCCACGGCTTCGCCGGCCACGCCGGGCCCCATGACCTCGGACAGGCCGTAGATGTCGCAGGCCTTGATGTTCATGGTCACTTCGAGCTCGTGGCGCATTTCCTGGGTCCACGGTTCGGCCCCGAGCACGGCGTACTTGAGCGACGTGGACGTGGGGTCGATGCCCATGTGGGCCATCGCGTCGGCGATGGTGAGCAGGTACGTGGGAGTGGCCAGGATGGCGTCCGGTTCGAAGTCCTGGATCATCTGGATCTGGCGTTCGGTCTGCCCGCCGGACATGGGGATCACGGTGCACCCCAGCGCTTCGGCGCCGGCGTGCGCACCCAGTCCGCCGGTGAAGAGGCCGTAGCCGTAGGCGTTGTGGACCTTCATGCCGGGCCGGACGCCGGAGGCGCGGAAGCAGCGGGCCACGAGTTTGGCCCAGTCGGCCAGGTCCTTCTTGGTGTAGCCCACCACGGTAGGGCGTCCGGTGGTGCCGGAACTGGCGTGGATCCGGGCCACCTCGTTCTGCGGCACGGCGAACATCCCGAACGGGTATTCCTGGCGCAGGTCGTCCTTGGTGGTGAACGGGAAGTTGCCCAGGTCCGCCAGTTCGCGGAGGTCCGTGGGGTGCACGCCGGCTTCGTCGAACTTGCGCTTGTAGAGCGGGACGCGGTCGTAGGCGTAGGCGACGGTGTGCTGGAGCCGGCTGAGCTGCAGGGTCTCCAGTTCGTCGCGGGACATGGTTTCTTCGGGGTCCAGTACGGCGCCGGTGGCGGAGGCTGGTTCAGTGGCGTGGAGGGTCATCTGGGTTCCCTGTTTCTATTTCTTGGAGATGGTGCGGCTGCGGCCGCGGAACTCGGCGATGAGCTCGCCCGGGGTGTCGGTAGCGGCAGCGTCCGCGGGGGAGCCGCCTGTGTTGGTATCGGCGGTGTGGTCGCCCGCGGTGTTGGTGCCTGCGGCGACGTGCGGGTCTGCGGCGTAGATCTGGATGTCGTACAGTCCGCTGCGGCCCGAATGGGCACGGCGGTTGGCGACGGCGGTGATCACCTGGCCCCGGAAGGCCGGCTTGAGGAAGTTGATGTCGACGCCGGCGGCCACGGTGATGGTGTCGGTCTCGGTCCCTGCTGCGCCGGGTGGCGGGCTGGCGGGGTTGCAGGCGAGGGCGAATGCGGTGTCGCCGAAGGCGAAGATCATTCCGCCGTGGGCCATGCCGAAGCCGTTGAGCATTTCCTGCCGGAGCGTCATGCGGATGGTGGCGTGCCCGTCTTCCAGCTTGAGGACTTCGATGCCCATCCATTCGGAGGCGTAGTCGTCCTTCAGGATCTGATGGGTTGCCCCGGGAATGGTTAGTTCAGCCATGCGTCATTGCCTCCAGCTTTATTTACCGAATGTTCATTAGGTAATCCCATTTTGGGGCATGCTGTCAAGAGCAGCGGGCCGGATCGCTCCCGGAGACAACAAGTGAAAGTATGGAAGGACGGAGCACCACCACGTCACAACCTAAGGGCGGATCATGGCCAAGGGGATATACGTCAGCGCGACCACACCGGGATCCGGGAAGTCGCTCATAGCGCTGGGTCTGGCTGACACGCTGCACCGCCACGCGGACCGCATCGGCTTCTTTAAACCGGTGGTCCACGGCAACGACGCCGGGGCGGACCCCATGGTGGCCCTGATGAGGGCCCGGTTCGACCTCGACGACCAGCGCTGCCGCGGCGGCCTGACGTTTACCGAGGTCCGCGGCCTGCTGGCCGAGGGAAACCGGGCGGAGATCGACGCCCGCTGCGTGGAGATCTTCGCCGAAATGTCACGACACTGCGATGTGGTGATCGTGGAGGGAACGGACCTCACCGGCCAGGACGCCGCCGTCGAATTCGACCTCAACGCACGCCTCGCGAACAACCTGGCCGCCCCCATCGTGGCGGTGGTGGGCGCGAAGGGGCTCACCGTCGCGGAGGCGGCTGACGCCGTCGAGGTTGCCCGCAAGGAACTGGCGGCGGAACGCTGCAGCCTGCTGGCCATCATGGTGAACCGCGCCGACCCGGAGGACGTGGACGGCATCGCCGCCGCCGTGAAGCCCGGTGCGTCGGGCCGGCCGGTGTACGTCTTCCCGGAGTTGGAGGACATTGCCCGGCCCACCACCGGCGAGGTAGCCACGGCCCTGGGCATCCGGCAGGTGGCCGGCCGGCCGGACATGGAACGCGACGTCCACTCCATCAAGGTGGCGGCTATGAACGTGGCCAACTTCCTGCACGTGCTCGACGACGGCGCGCTGGTGATCGTCCCGGGTGACCGTGCGGACGTGATGGTCGCGTGCCTGGCGTCGTCCTTCTCGCCGGAGTTCCCGGTGCCGTCGGCGCTGATTCTCACCGGCGGCCTGGCCCCGGACCCCAACATCTACTCGCTGCTGGCGCAGGCGCCGTTCCCCGTGTTCGCGGCCCCGGACGATACCTACACCACGGCCAAGCGGGTGTCCGAGGTCCGGAGCGAAATCTGGTCCGGGCACCGCCGCAAGGTGGCCTCGGCCGTGGGGCTGTGGGCCAGGTGCGTGGACGAGGCCGAGCTGGTGGAGCGCCTGCACCTGCCGCGGCTGGAGCGGATGACGCCGCTGCGGTTCCTGCACGACCTCATTGAGCGGGCCCGGCTGCAGCGCCGGCACATCGTGCTGCCCGAGGGGAACGACGTGCGGATCCTGCGCGCCGCGGAAATCCTGCACCGGCGGGACGTCTGCGACCTCACTATCCTGGGCAACGAGTCGGATGTCCGTGAGCTGGCCTCCACCCAGGGCATCGACCTCTCCGGCATGAGCATCGTGGACCCGGCCACGTCGGAGCTGCGCCAGCAGTTTGCCGAGAAGTACGCGGAGCTCCGCTCGCACAAGGGCGTGGACCTTGCCCGCGCCCTGGAGGTCATGCTGGACGGCAGCTACTTCGGCACCATGATGGTGCAGCTGGGCGTGGTGGACGGCATGGTGTCCGGTGCCGCGCACACCACCGCCCACACCATCCGCCCGGCGCTGGAGTTCGTGAAGACCCGCGACGGCGTGAAGATCGTTTCCTCGGTGTTCCTGATGCTGATGCCGGACCGGGTCCTGGTGTACGGCGACTGTGCGGTCAATCCGGACCCGAACGCCGAGCAGCTGGCGGACATTGCGCTGGCCTCGGCCGAGACTGCCACGCAGTTCGGCGTGGACCCGCGGGTGGCCATGCTGTCCTACTCCACCGGCGGGTCCGGGACCGGCGAGGCGGTGGACAAAGTCCGGCAGGCCACCGAACTGGTGAAGACGCGCCGCCCGGATCTCGCCGTCGAGGGCCCCATTCAGTACGACGCCGCCGTGGACGCCGCCATCGCCCAGTCCAAGATGCCGGGCTCGTCCGTCGCCGGGCAGGCCACGGTGTTCATCTTCCCGGACCTCAACACGGGCAACAACACCTACAAGGCGGTGCAGCAGTCCTCGGGGGCCGTCGCCGTCGGGCCTGTCCTGCAGGGGCTCCGCAAGCCGGTGAACGACCTGTCCCGCGGCTGCACCGTGGAGGACATTGTGAACACGGTGGCCATCACCGCCGTGCAGGCGCAGTCCGTGGAGCCTGCCGCCGAGCCGGAACCCGCAGCCGCGCACGCGTAGCCGCCGGGTTCCGGCGGCCGGCGCCGGTCCACGCGTAGTCAGCTGTCCGGTCAGCTGTTTTCGGGTTCCGCCGGGCTGTCGGGATCTTCCTGCTTGGCCGGCTCGTCGGCCAGGCTCTTCGGCGTGAGGTCCAGCTCTTCCAGATTCTCAGGAGGCTCCGGGGCCTCGCCCACCTCGGCGGCCTTGACGTTGCCAGTGTCGTCCAAGGCAGGGTTGGCACCTTCGACGCCGGTGGGATCCTTCGTGCCGGCCCCGCTGCCCGGCTCGCCGCTGTCCGGCTTGGTGGCGTCCGGCTCGCCGCCGTCCGCTTGGGAAGTGCTATCAGTCATGGCAAAGTCCTCCGTGCGTTGTCCAACTGGTCCGCCGACTCTAGGCTCCCGCCGGACCTTTCGCAATGACGGTGGTTTTTCACCATCGTCTGAGGCCGAAAGCCTGACAAATGCCCTGTTCGCTAATACAGGTTTGTGTGAGTACATCCGCGGATGTACTTTGGTGGGATGGAAACGCTCACCAAGGCTCCCGTGCTGGCCCGGTTTGGGTATGCGGTCTCGGACGCTACCCGGGCCCGGATCCTCTTGGCCCTTTCAGATGCCCCGTCCTATCCTTCGGATCTGGCCGACTCCCTGGGGGTGTCGCGGCAGAGCATGTCCAACCACCTGACGTGCCTGCGCGGCTGCGGACTCGTGGTTGCCGTCCAGGACGGCCGCCGCAGTCGGTATGAACTCGCGGACGCCCGGCTGGGCCACGCGATCAGGGATCTGATCGGTGTCGTCCTCGCGGTGGATCCGTCCTGCTGCGCCCCGAACGGGGAGTGCTTCGCATGACGGTCCTGGTCCATACGCCGAGCCCGGAACGCCGTGCGGTACTGAGCCACAGGATCCGGCTGTTCGCTGCCGCGACCATTACCTACAACCTCGTCGAGGCGGTGGTGGCCCTGTGGGCCGGCGGCGTCGCGGACTCCTCCGCTCTGATCGGCTTCGGACTGGATTCGGTCGTCGAGGTCGCGTCCGCGCTGGCGTTGTCCTGGCAGTTTTCCGCCAAGGACCCGGAACGGCGTGAGCATCTGACGCTGCGGATCATCGCGGTGTCCTTCTTCGCCCTCGCGGCGTTCGTCGCCGTCGACGCGGTCAGGTCCCTCACCGGAGGAGGAGAGGCCCAGCACTCCACGCCCGGGATCGTGATTGCGGCCCTGAGCCTGGCCGTCATGCCGGTCCTGTCCTGGGTGCAGCGCCGCGCGGGCCGGGAACTTGGCTCCAAGACGGCGGTCGCGGACTCAAAGCAGACATTGCTGTGCACATATCTCTCTGCGGTGTTGCTGGCGGGGCTTGTCCTGAATAGCACGCTGGGATGGTGGTGGGCGGATGCCGGCGCCGCACTGGTGATCGCGGCGATCGCCATCCGGGAAGGCATCAACGCCTGGCGCGGCGATGCCTGCTGCACGGTCCCCAACACCGCCGGCACTGCCCACGGCGCCGACACGGACGGCTGCTGTGCCGGGTGTGAATCCGAGGAGCGGCCGCAGGCCCTGACGCTGGACACCCGCAGGAAGGCCTGACCCATGGGCAGCGGGCACGACCACTCACACGGTGCCGCCGGTGCCGCCAGTCAGCGCGGCAAACTGGTCATCGTCTTCGGCATCACCTTCGCGGTGATGGTCGCCGAAATCATCGGCTCCGTCCTGACCGGAAGCCTGGCGCTGCTGGCGGACGCCGGGCACATGTTCACCGACTCGGCCGGGCTGCTGATCGCGCTGATCGCCGCATCTCTGGCTTTGAAACCTGCCACCCTGAAACGGACGTGGGGGTACAAGCGTGCCGAAATCATCGCGGCCGCCGGGCAGGCGGCCCTGCTGCTGGGCGTGGGCGGATTCGTCATCGTCGAAGGCATCCGGCGGCTCTTCGAACCCCCGGAAATCGGCGGATCCACCATGCTGTGGTTCGGCATCATCGGCCTGGCAGGCAACGCCATCGGCCTGATCGTGCTGGCCTCGGGCCGGAACCACAACTTCAATATGAAGGCAGCCTTCCTCGAGGTACTCAACGACGCCCTCGGATCGGTCGCCGTCATCGTCGCCGCGGTCGTCATCGCGCTCACCGGCTGGACACGGGCCGATGCCGTCGTGTCCCTGCTGATCGGCGCGCTGATCATTCCCCGCACCCTGAAGCTGCTCCGCGACACCACCGACGTGCTGATGGAAAGCGTGCCCCGGGGCCTGGACCTGGGCAAGGTCCGCGAACACATCCTGGCCCTGCCGCACGTCATCGACGTCCACGACCTGCACGCCTCCCTCGTCGGCTCCGGAACACCGGTGCTCTCCGCCCACGTCACCGTCCAGGACCCGTGCATGAGGGACGGCCACGCCGCGACCATCCTGGCGGACCTGCAGCACTGCGTCGCGGAACACTTCGACGTCAGCGTCGAACACTCCACTTTCCAGATAGAACCCGCCGCCCACCGCGACCAGGAAAGCATGCCCCACTAATGGCACCAGCACCCTCCACGCCGGCGAACACCACCGACCCCGCCCGGAAAGTCCGCATGGTCCTCTGGATCCTGATGGCAGTTGTCGTCGGCGGCGGCCTGATCTGGTACGCGGTCTTCACGGCCACCAAACCGACGCCGGAGGCCGTGCAGCCCCCCGTCAATGCACAGCTCGTCAGGGAGGACAGCCACCGGGTCACGAACCCGGCCACCGAAAAGGCGCAGCTCGTTGAATTCCTGGACTTTGAGTGTGAGTCCTGCCGCGTGGCAGTGCCGCTGGTGGAGGAACTGAAGAAGGACTACGGTGACCGGGTCACCTTCGTGAACCGCTACTTTCCCCTATCCGGGCACCGGAACTCCGGCACCGCCGCCCTCGCCGTCGAGGCCGCCGCCCAGCAGGGCAAATACGAACAGATGTACAGCAAGATGTTCGAAACCCAGCCGCAGTGGGGCGAAAAGCAGGATTCCCAAGCGGCCCTGTTCCGCACCTTCGCGCAGGAGCTCGGTCTGGATCTGGACAAATTCGATGCCGCCGTCGCCGATGAGGCAACCAAGGACCGGATCCGCAAAGACGTTGCCGACGGTACCGCCTTGGGCGTCACCGGCACTCCCACGTTCTTCCTCAACGGCGAAAAACTGACACTGAATTCGGAGGAGCAATTCCGGCAGTTGCTTGATGACGCCGCAAAATAGTCCGAGCCCGCCCAACAGCAATGCCCGGGCGGTCAGGTGCGGGCGGCACCTTGTTAGGACTGCCCGGTAATCGTCAGGACAATCAGGACGCAGTTCAGGCCAACGATCAACGTTGCGCTGGTCCAGCCGGCGATTTTCAGCGCCGTGGAGTCTGCGTGGATTCCCATGACGTCCCGTTTTCCGGTCAGCCGGATCAGCGGAATCAGGGCGAACGGTATCCCGAAGCTGAGCAGAACCTGACTCAGCACAAGGGCGAGTGTCGGCTCAATGCCCGCGCCGAGAATGACGAGTGCCGGTATCAGCGTAATCACCCGCCGGGTCAGCAGCGGCACCCGGATCTTGAGCAGCCCGCCCATGATCGTCGCCCCCGCGTAGCAGCCCACCGAGGTGGAGGCCAGGCCTGAAGCCAGCAGCCCGATCGCGAACACCACGCCGATCACGGGGCCAAGGGCTGACGTCACGGCGGCGTGGGCGCCGGCAATGGTGTCCGTTCCCTCGATGCCCCGCAGGCTGGACGCGGCCAGCAGGAGCATGGCGATGTTCACGACACCGGCCAGCATCAGGGCTCCGGCCACATCGAAGCGCGTGGCACGGATCAGCCGGGTCCTTACGGCAGGGTCCTCGGAGAAACCGTGCCTGTCCCGGGCCAGGGCAGAGTGCAGGTAGATCGCGTGCGGCATCACCGTCGCGCCGAGCATGCTGGCCGCGAGCAGGACCGTGTCCGTCCCCTCGAAACGGGGCACCAGACCTGACAGCGCGCCTCCCGCGTCCGGGGGATCGACGAAAAGCCCGGACACGAACCCGACAGCGATAATCCCGAGCAGGATCAGGATCGCGTATTCGAAGGATCTCTGGCCGCGGGCGGACTGCAGGGCCAGCAGCAGCATGGACGCGAGCCCGATGATGAGGCCGCCGGCCAGCAAGGGAAGCCCGAAGAGCAGGTTCAGGGCAACGGCACCGCCGATGACTTCTGCCATGTCCGTGGCCCCGGCCACCACTTCAGCCTGAACCCAGTACAGCCGCCGCCGGCGGGTGCCGAGGCGTTTGCCAAGAATTTCCGGGAGGCTGAGCCCCGTCGCCAGACCAAGCTTGGCCGACTGATACTGCACCAGGACCGCCATGGCATTCGCGGCCACCAGCACCCAGACCAGCAGATAGCCGTAGTTCGCGCCGGCCGTGAGATTCGCCGCGACGTTTCCCGGATCCACATACGCAATGGCGGCGACGAAGGCCGGCCCCATCAGCAGCAGCCGCGACCAACGCCGGTTCGTGGCCGGGCGGGCCGGAAGAGTGGTGGTGGTCATCGTTGTTCCTCGTCATCGGGGTCCTGTTAAGACGAGGATAGCGTTAATTTAGGTATACCGAAAAGTCATGTTTCGGGCGACCAATGCGGATGGCTGCCGGTCTCCGCCCTGCGGTAGAGCCCGCCCGTAAGGGACGGGGCCCGGGTTCGGCGGTTTCAGGCCGACAATGCACTGGGCAGCCGTCCGGAGCGGTACCGTGCGGTCGCTCCAGCGAGGGCACCGGCGGCCATGAGCACCATCGCGCCGACGCCGACATTGAACAGTACAGTGGACCAGGCAGCCAAGGCAGCCGACGCTTCGGCGGCAGCCACGATGGTCGCCCAGTATCCGAGCGTTGCGGCGATCCAGAGGGCGCCGGCGGCTGCGGTCAGCCACGACCACGGCGAGAACCAGCGCTCGCCGAGCCTGTAGGACAACGCGATGGCCACCGCCACCGCCCCGGCCACGGCCACAAGCTGAAGACCGAGCAGGTACGGACCGGCGACCAAACCCACCGGAATGCAGAGGCCCCCGATGAGGGCAAGGCGCCTGGCTCCCAACGGCATCCCCGCCGTCCGGGCGGTTGGGGTATCTGCAGGAGGCAGACCGTGGCCTGCGTTGTCGGCTGGTTTGGTCGTAGTCATGTGTCCTTAAGGGTTGGGGTTGGCCAGTCTCCGCCTGCAGCGGGAGAAAGCCATGTCCCGCCCTGGGAGCACAACGCGAAGGGCCCGGCCCCCAGAGACGTTACAGCAACCCGGCAGATCCCGGTGGCCGGCCACGCTACGATCGAACTTCCACCGACCACCGCAGCAGCCAAGGCTTAGGAGGCCCAGTGCTCGTCCTCGTCATCAACTCCGGCTCGTCCTCGCTCAAATACCAGGTGCGCGATGTGGAATCCCACCGCGTCCTTACCGAGGGGCTGATCGAAAAGATCGGCATGGGCAACGGCGGCGAGGGCGACGGCGAGATCGAGGGCCCGCGCGACCACGCCGAGGCACTGGAGCAGGTGGATACCGCCATCCACGAGGTGCTGGGCGACCGGAAGCTGGACGCCGTAGGCCACCGGGTGGTGCACGGCGGCGAGCGCTTCGGCGAACCTGTGCTGATCGACAACGAGATCACCCGCGCCATCGAGCGGCTCAACCCGCTGGCCCCGCTGCACAACCCCGCCAATGTGCTGGGCATCCGCGCCATCGCCAGGAAGTGGCCGGACATGCCGCAGGTGGCCGTGTTCGACACCGCCTTCCACCGCACCCTGCCCGAGCACGCCTGGCGCTACGCGGTGCCGGATTCGCTGTACACGAACCACGGCATCCGCCGCTACGGCTTCCATGGCACCTCGCACGAGTACGTGGCCCACCAGGCGGCGGCGCTGCTGGATCTTCCGGTGGAAGAGTTCGACGGCGTGATCGCCCACCTGGGGAACGGCGCCTCGGTCACGGCCATCCGCAGCGGAAAATCGGTGGACACGTCCATGGGCTTCACCCCGCTGGAGGGTCTGGTGATGGGCACCCGTTCCGGCGACCTGGACCCGTCCATCCTGGTGTTCCTCGGCCGGGCCGGCTGGTCCACGGAGGTCATCGACTCCCTGCTCAACCGCGAATCCGGGCTCAAGGGGCTCGCCGGGAACAACGACATGCGCACGGTCGTGGAGGCCTCGGAAGCCGGCGATGCCCGGGCGGCGACGGCGCTCGCCGTCGCGTCCTACCGGCTGGCCAAGTACATCGGCGGGTACCACGTGGCCGTGGGAGGGGCCAAGGCTCTGGTGTTCACCGCGGGCATCGGCGAGAACTCGCACCAGTTCCGCGCTTTGGTGGGGGAGAAGCTGGGTGCCCTGGGCATAGAGATCGACGCCGGGCTGAACAGTGAGCGGTCCAAGGAGCCTCGCGTGATTTCCACCGCGGAGTCGCTCATCCCCGTCCTGGTGGTGCCCACGGACGAGGAGCGTGCGATCGCGGAGGCGACTGCCGCCGTCGTCGATTCACCGGCTGCTTCGTAACGGCCGAAACAAGTAGTCCCGCCCCCTTTAGGCAAGTGGTCCCGCCCCATTTACCAGTGGTTCGTGCCAAAAATATCGGGTAGCGCACACGCTGGTCCCTGCCCCGGCTCTGTCCCTACCCTCTAAGCAAGCGGTTTCGTTCACGCGACGGCGGTCCCAACTGAGGGGGCCCGCCGTCGTTTCTTAACCGTCAATGTTGGTCAGCGACGCGGAACCTAAGGGGGTCTCACCGTGTCTAACTCTTTGCGTATCAGAATGTCCTTGCCCCTGGCACCGCCGGGCAGGCATCCGGGAGCCCGGCTCACGTCAACGTGGACCCAGCGCTGGCTAAGCCTCCACAGGCACCGCGCATGGTGGACGGCCGTGCCGCTACTCCGCGGTTAAACGCCTTCAAAGCCCAAATACGCACCGACCCTGATTACCCCGGCCTGATGCGGCCATGTCCCGGCATCACGCCGCGCTGATTTGTCCTGCCCAAAATCGGGCCGGCAGGCGCACAACAAACTCCGCCGGCGCCGCGCCGGACCAAAACCAGCCATCTGAAGGAAGAGCCATGTCAACACTCGAAGAGGGGATTTCGGCCCCGCGGATCGCAGTAGGGTCTGGATTCCGAACGAGATTTCATTTTGACCGTCCGGGGAAGGTCCTTGAGCCTGTCCGCGACTGGAGCCTGGGATTCATCACCGGGCACCGCACCAGGATTGTCCTGTGCATGGCCCTGGCGATCGTTGGCCTCTACTTGCTCCAGGATTTCCTGTGGCCGGTGGCAGTGAAACCTGTGTCCTTCGCAGACAGTCTGTGGGGATCCGCCAGTGTCGTATGGCTCGGCGCCGTCATTCCCGGGTTGCTGGGACTGTTGGGGGCACTGTCGTTCCGGCACCCGGCCCACCTGGATGCGGTGGCACCAATCAGTCAGCTGGTGGTGTTCCGCATAGTCACCCGCGGCACCAACCGGGAGGCGGTGGCCAGCACCATCCGGAGGTGCGTTACCGAAATGGAAAGGACCCCGCTCTTCCGCTACCTCGTTGAGATCGTCATCGAGGATGATCCCGGGGTCGGTGATCTTCCACAGGGCGACACCATCAGGTACGTGGTCATCCCCCGCAATTACGCAACGGCAAATATCTCGCTCTACAAAGCACGCGCCCTGCAGTTCGCCCTGGAGAATTCTGACGTTCCGGGCGACGCCTGGCTGGTTCACCTGGACGAGGAAACGCAACCCACGTCCTCTGGCATAAAAGGCATAGCCCAGATGATCCGGGAAGAAGAGGAAAGCGGCCGGCTGCGCGCGGGCCAGGGAGCCCTCCTCTACCACCGGGACTGGAAGGAGCACCCGTTCCTGACCCTCGCAGACAACGTGCGCACCGGCGACGACTTTGCCCGCTTCCACTTCCAGCACAAGCTGGGCCGGACGGTCTTTGGCCTGCACGGCAGCTACATAGTGGTCCGCAATGATGTGGAGAAGGCCGTCGGATTCGATTTTGGGCCCCACGGTTCCATCACCGAGGATGCCTTCTGGGCCCTCAAACTCATGGAAGCAGGCGGGCGGGCGCGGTGGGTTGACGGGTACCTCGAAGAGCAGTCAACACAAAGCGTCGGTGACTTCCTCAGGCAGCGGCGGCGCTGGTACCAGGGCCTGATGAAGGTTGCGATCCACGCACCCGTGAAGCTGAGGTGGCGGCTGGCCATCGGCGCCAACACTCTGCTGTGGACGCTCGCTCCGTTCGCAGTTTTGTACACCATCGTCCACTTCTTCTACGGCTTTGAGATTCAGCCCTGGGTGCGTGCCCTCGCCAACTTCTCCTTTGCCTCGTTCGTGACCCTCTACCTCACGGGGTTGAAGGCGAACCTCGACGAGCACGGGATCACGGGCTGGCTCGCTCGAAGCGCGTGGACCGCAGTCCAGGTTGTCCTGTTGCCGGTGTTCAGTGCAATGGAAGCGACGGCCGTCATGATGGCGCTCCTTAAGCCCGTCAATGGATTCCACGTTGTGAAGAAGTAATGCACTAAGGCCTGGAGGTACCCTCAAACCATGCCGAAAATCACCCTCCCCATCCGCACCGAGCGGCTCATCCTGCGGCGCTTCGAAGCCGCGGACCTCGACGCATTCCATGGCTACCACTCGCTGCCGGAGACCGCCCGGTTCCTGCCCGGCGATGCCAAGAGCTACACGCAGTGCATGGAACGGGTGGGTAAGTACGCCAACTTCGTGTTCGAGAGCGAAGGCGACTGGGTGGCGCTGGCGATCGAAGCAGCGGACTCGCCCGGCCTGATCGGCGAGGTGGTGCTCAAGTGGCTTCCCGGCCACGGGCAGGGCGAAGTGGGCTGGAGCCTTGCCCCGGGTGCACAGGGCCACGGCTACGCCACCGAGGCTGCGGAAGCTGTGTTGAAGCTCGGGTTCGAGGGCCTGGACTATCACCGGATCGACGCCAAGCTCGACGCCCTGAACACGGCCTCGGCAGCCATCTGTGAACGGCTCGGCATGCGCCTCGAGGCCCGCCACGTGGACAAGTGGCGGTACAAGGGCGAATGGGCCACCGAAGTGGTCTACGCCATGCTCCGCGATGAATGGACTGCCCGGTCCCGGTGATCGGGCCTGTCGTGGCTATGAGCGCTCATCGCAGGGACAGGGTGCGGAGTCTCCCGGCACCCCCGGAGCGGGCAGTTCGGCGAGCGGCCACCACTTCCGCACGGTACTCGTTGACCTCCCGGGCCCGGCGGATGCAACCCAGCTTGGCGAGCCCTTGTCCCAGAACGTGAGCTCCGACGGGCCATGTTTGCTGAGGAAGCCATGACCGGCGCTGACAGCCGCGGTCTCCCGGCGGAGCACAAATTAGAGCGGAGCTGGTTATCGCCAAGCTTCTGGATCTCGCTCGTACTTGGGTTTTCACAGCTTTAGCGAATGAGCAACACTAGGGCGACAGCTCCATGGCCGGACACCAACGCGCGGACTCTTAGGCTTCTCCCGCGCGCGTCAGATCGTGCAGTCAGGCGTCAGTCGCGGGGCTTTGCCTGGTGCCGGCTTTGGCGAGCTCGATGAGATTTTCACCGGATTTCGGGTGATCCCACGCGGTGGTTGCCGCCGTGAGTTCAGCCCCGCACGTTTGGCACCAGGCGCCGGAGGCGGACTCCGTCCCGCAGGTCGTGCAAATAATGCGCAAGGATTTTCCGCTCGGAGACCCTGTGTGTTTCTGCGCCCACACCGTTAATGCGTGCAGCACGGGCAGTGCGTCGGTTCCGGCTGCGGTGAGGAGGTACTCGTTCCGGGGGCGCTTTCCCTCGCTGTAGGGCTCGGCGATCAGAAGCCCCGCCCCGACCAGACGCCGGAGGCGATCGCTGAGGACGTTGTCAGCGACCCGGAGCTCCTTCTTAATGCCGTCAAACCGGTTGTTGCCCATGAAGACCTCGCGCAGAACCAGCAGAGACCAGGGATCACCCAGGACGTCAGCGGCCCGGGCAATGGGGCAATTGTCTGCTGACCAGCTGGTACGGAGCGGCATCAGCGTTCCCTTCAAAGAACCGGTTTACTTTCTTAAAGCAAGCTTGTTTACTTTCTTTAAGAAAGCTTGTACTTTGATACTACGCGCCGACACCGGAACGATCAACCACTGCAGCTCGCCGCACAGCGAACTTCGAGGAGTACGGAATGACTGTTATTGACTTCAGGACTGAGCAGACAGTGGCCGGAGCCCGCATCCCATCGCCCGCAGCCACCCCTCGCGCTGCCCCTTCGGGCATGCTGCCGTTGAGCCAGTTCGGTGTTCCGCTGGGCCTGGCCGGACTGGGTGCCGGATGGTCCGCAGCACGGGCCACGCTCGGGGCGCCGTCCTGGCCGGAGGAAGTCCTCTACGGGGCGGCCAGTGCCATCTGGCTCGTCCTTACCACCATCTATCTGCTTAGGGGCCTGCGACAAAAGGGAGCCTTCCGGGCCGATCTGACGCACCAGTTTGCCGGCCCGTTTGCGTCATTCATTCCGCTCGTGGGGATTCTGCTTTCAGCCCACTACAGCGAATACCTTCCTGTGGTAGGCACGTGGGTGTGCTTAGGCTTCATCGCCGCCCTCACGGTCGTCGCCACCCAACTCTTGGCACACTGGCTCACCGGCGGAGTATCAATGCAGTCCATTCATCCGGGCTACTTCCTGCCCGTCGTGGCCGGCTCCTTCGTCGCCAGCATCGGGTTCTCCAGCGTGCACGCCCATGACGCGGCGCTGGCCGCGTTCGGCATCGGCGCGTTCTTCTGGTTGGTCGTGGGAACCGTCGTCACCGTGCGGCTGATGACGGCCGGCGAGCTGCCCCCGGCAGCCCGCACCGGACTGTCGGCCTATCTTGCCGCGCCGGCCACAGCGAGTATCGCCTGGCTGGTTTCCCACCCCGGGCCCATGGGAGCGCTGCAGCTTGGCCTCACCGGAGTGCTGATCATCATGCTGCTGATGCAGCTTCTGCTCATCGGGGAATACCGCAAGCTGGCCTTCAGCCCCCTGTTTTGGGTCTTCACCTTCCCCGTCGCCACCACGGCAAACTACGCCGTCCGCTGGTTCGCCGCGTCGAACCTTCCGGGCCGGGAAATCTATTCCTGGACCTTCCTTGCCCTGGCAACAGCCTTCACCGTGACCATCGCCGGCCGAAGCGTCGCGGCAGTGATCGCCGGAAAATCCGGAAAACGCCAGAATCACGCCCCGGCCCCCGTCTAGGCCGATCGGTAAACCCGCTGATCGGTAAACCCGCTGATCGGTAAACCCGCTGATCGGTGGACCCGGTGGCCGAACCCTGTTTCGCAAGGCTCGACCCCCGGGGCCGACTCAGCCACCGGTCGAAGGGGGCGAAGGAGTCGGGGTTGATCCGGGCGCCGGCGTGGTTGTTGCCGACGGGGACGCAGGCGTGCCAGCGCCCATTGTGACGTTGGGGTCGCTCCGGACGGTCTCCATAATCTGCACCTTGAACGAGTTCAGGCGCCCCTGGCTTTCGGACAGCGGAACGTCCTGCAGATTCCGTCCGTACTCTGCGATCACGGCCCACAGTGCGTTCAGCCTGACCATGTTTTCACCACTCAGGGGCCCGTCCAGCGTGACCACCAGTTGGCTGGCCAGCATACGTGAGGCAGCGGACGCAGTTGTAGTTCGCGGCGGCGGACAGGTTCTCCGGCACAATCACGTCCGCCTGCCCACGATCAGCACCACCTGGACACCGACGGCCACCGCGGCGCAGTCGGCGCAGTTCGCGAAGGCGTAGGCCTCGTTGGTGGTGTCCACGGGTTCGCCGTCCTCGGCCCACACCAGCGCGAACGCGACGTCGTACACCACGGAGCCGTCTGCGGTGTTCACGGCGAGGGCCTGGTTGCCACTGTTACAACAACGCTGGGGCTCCCCGGCATCCTCTGGGACTGGACGTGCACCTAGGGAGCGGCATGAGCTTCGGCACGATTCAGCCAACAGCTACTTGAATTCAGCAGGCTCCTGGGACGCGCGGAAACTGTGGCGCCGTCAGGCACCCCAACGGCGGGCATTCATAGCAGCAGCATCGGCGGGCAGGAGCACCTAGGAGACTGCTGAATTAGTGGGCTTCTTGGCTGCTGGCCATTGGTTTTCTTCTTATGGCAGCGGTGTGAGTCTGACCGTACGGGATCTGATGGGGCTTCCGCGCAGGTCGGTGACCGTCCGTGAGGGCTTTGCGGGCCTCGTGTGGGCTTCTGCCGACGCTGCCGCGTGGGTCTGGTGTCCTTGCTGCCGTTTACTCAGGTCCGTTGGTCGCTC
>NZ_JAGGPO010000035.1:0-10057 GCF_018613775.1 Arthrobacter sp. ISL-69 | reverse complement strand
CCGATGTCCCGAGACATAACACGGCTCGATCCGAAGCCGAGGGTGTGCACATTGTGCACACCCTTCGTTCGCCGACTCTGGGTACGCCATCAGAGTCAGCCATGAGCGACGTCCAAGTAGTCCAAAAACTCCAGGGCCATGCCTCCGTGACCACCACACAGGTGACGTCCGGTACGCTCCGACAAATCCATGCCGCCACGCAGCCCCGCGCCCAGGGTGGGGTTTCTTTCCCGCCGGCTGCCGGTCCTCAGGCAATCAGGTTGAGCGTGAGTTCCATGGCGCCGAGGAAGAGTGCCAGAACCGACGTGCCCAGCCCAGCCACCAGAAGCAGGCCGGGGTGGGCGAGACCCACCACAACGCGCCGGAGCTGGGGCGAATGCCGCAGGAATCTCTTGGGCAGCCGCGAATCTTGCGGGTTCTGGCGCCAGCCGCGGAGACGGCGCAGGAACCACGCGCAGCGCACAATAAGCGCCATCCACAACACCGACACAACCAGGGGGACCGCCGCCAGGAGCAGGTTGAAGCCCAACGAGGTCACGGCACGCTCCGAGTTCCCTGCCAGTGCCTGCACCGTTGTGGAAATCGAGGCGCTGGCCACCACGGAGAGGCCCCACACCACAAACGCAGCCGTCAGGGCGAGGAACCGGATAAAGAAGTGCGCGAGCACCGATTCTTTCTGGGGCTTGAGGTACCGGCGCGGGGTCGCCTGAAGCACGGCCACAGTGCAGGCCAGTGTGGGCAGGGCAGCCATCCCCACAAGCACGTACCAGGTCCAGCCGGCCAGGTCCACGAACTCGTCAACAATGATCAGGAACGCCCAGAAACCCGTCCACGTCCAGCCTGCATGCAGCGGATTCCGGACTAGCCAGGCGGGCAGCCGCTGAGGCAGCGGGACAGCCGGCGCGGAAGGAGGCCGGGAAACAGGATTTCGGACCCTGCTATTTGCAGGCGCAACTTCAGCCGGACCGACGCCGACTGGGCCGTCCGGCAGGGCCCCTGCGTTGGCGTCCGGCGGGTTTTGTTCCCCTCTAGCCATGCTCATGGGCTCACTGTAGCAATGCAGGAGGCGGGCCCGTCGTCTCCGTCCGCGCGGTTAGGCTAGGCAGCAAACCTTGGTTTATAACTGCGCCGCCGTGGCAGCGACCTCGGCAGCTGTCGGGCGCTACCACGGGCAGATCGGCAGAGTTCCACAGACTTCGGCTGCCCAAGCCAGGATGGGTACCCGGATTACAGGCGGTCGGTGGGCTTCGTCGGCCGGTCGGTCCACAGCGACCACGTTGGGGCGTGCTATGCGAGCATTGGGACAGCCCTGTCCTGGTCACTGCCCCGGAGCGATCTCTGGGCTTCCACTTCGGAGGGCTGCAACCCTGCGTAAAGCGGTAGACCTCGAGACGGTAGGGGCCGCTGGGCAAACCAAAAACATACCCAGAGCCCGTGGCAGCGGAACTATCGGCTTTGTCCATATCCAGATCCGGCATGACGCCGAAGAGCTGGCGATGGCCGCCGCGGATCTCGCACACCGGGGCGACCTGGAGGACCACAAAGCCTGCGAGACGTCACTGCGGACCTTGCCTTATGCGACCACGTGCGGCTTCCGGGACTTCGGCTGGGAAGGCGGGGCCCTGCACGTTCTCGTGTCCTTCAGCAGCACCATTCAGAAGACGGAGGCAGAGGGCGCCGGCAGATACTCAGCACGCGCCTGCGCTGACTTCACCGTGGACTACCACGACCGGCTATCCAGCCGGCCGTTGGCCTTCGTCGCAGCCATCCCGGCCTTTGTCCTCTCGAACAACCGGGAACGTTCGCAGTCTGCACAGGGAGCGAATGCCCGCTGTGGTATCAAGCCACGGTCCTGCCAGGGAGCGGAATCCTATCTCGCGCTGGCCCGGCACGCACACAATTTCAGCCAGGTCTCGGGCCGGCGAAAGCCGCAGCCGAAGAAACCCAAATGCCCCGCCGATCGGACGTACTCCCCCGTCGTCGGCCGGCTAATCTACCGCAACAGAGCGCTGAGCTAGGCTGAATGCGAAGATTCTTGTTGGTCCGCATCCGGGAGGAAAATGAGCAGCTTCGATAATGCAGGCGTGGAGCATTGAGCTGTTCTCTCGAACCGGGGCGTTCAAGAATCGGACGGGCCTTGCTATGCATCGCCGGGCTGATGAGCGTTGTGCTTGGGTTGAGCATTCGCACCCTCAGCGATGCAGCGTGGACCGTCCCCGCCGGTGATGGCCTGTACGCAGTTCTGGTCTATGTTCTCGTGGCCATCCTGCTTCCGTCTAAGTCCAAGGCACTGATTGCAGCCGCAGCCGTTACAGTCTGTGTGATGATCGAACTGTTCCAGCTCACTGGTCTTCCAGCCGAACTCGGAGAGTCCTGGCCGCCCCTTCGCCTGGTCCTTGGAACCACGTTCGGTTCCGCGGATTTGTTCGCCTACGCCGGCGGTGCTGCCGTCGCTTACGCGGTGGATCGGACGACGGGCACGGTGGTGAACAGCACCCGCCATCACTAGGTGCCCTGCCGTTCTGCCCCGGGGAGGACAACCACCCAACGAAGGTCCTGGCGGTCATGCAACAGCTATACCCAGAGCTAGGTGAGCGAAACTTCACGATTCCTCTAGGACTGGCGTGAATGTCGAGGCACCGCTCGCGCTGTCGAAGTTGACGTCAACGTGTTGCGTTTCCCGGCGACCTTTTGCCTCGGCAGCAGGCCCTCGGGTTCAACGCTTCCTGCCCCCGACACCCGGCACGGACGCGACTTGCTTCATCCACGCACCGATCTGGCCTTCGTCGATGTCGTCCATGGATTCGAGCTCCAAGCCCCGCGTTGACTTGCCCATCCCCACCGGTGTCACCGGCGGTACGGGCTCGAGCGCCACGCCATTGATGAACATGAGCTTGACATGGCCAGCAAAACCGCCGCAGCTGAAGCACCACCCATCGCCGACACCGTAGTACGACATGCCTCACTTCACTGAACGCCGGGGTCAGGCAGCGTCTTTGCCGCCAGCGCATCGACCGTTTCGGCGATGCCGCGCTGGGGCTGCGGCAGGCTGGCGATATATGCGAAGACCGGATCGTCGCCGACCGCCGCTTTCGCGCGGGGGTTTGCCCTGCCGGTCATGGCCTTCGGCAGCGTGGTGGCTGCGTCGGCAGGTGCCGCTGTGGGCGTGGCCGGCCTTTGGGCTTCCCTCTTACCAATCTCCCTGCGGGTCATGCGAGCATTATTCCTTACACGTCGCGGGACGGAGCTAAACTCATCAACGGATGGATCCTTATTCGAAATTGAGATCGCCAGCTGAGTCTTATGAGCGCCACTGCGTTTATCCTTGCTGGGCGTGAGCATGCCGCCAGGCGAAGGCTTGTTCAACGGCGCCTGTTGCCAGCCGCCGGACAAGCCGTATTCAGTTTCTCCGCGGATGGAATCGTTTGATGGCCTCAGCTGGTTATTTGACTGGCGTCAAGTTTGGGCGGCGCCGTTAGCCTTTGACAGCGCCTGCGCTCAACCCCTGGACAAGGAATTTCTGGACGTAGGCGAACAGGAGGACCACGGGGATGATGGCCACGACGCCGCCGGCGGCGAGGGCACCGAAGTCCGCGCCGAACTCACCCAGCAGGTAGCTCAGGCCCACAGGAACCGTGAAACGGCTCTGCGTGCTCATGAACATGATGGCGAACAGGAAGTTGTTCCAGGCGCTGATGAACGCGAAAGAACCGACCGCCACAATGCCCGGCTTCAGGAGGGGAAGGACCACCAGCCGGAACGCCTGGATACGGGTGCAGCCGTCCACCCAAGCAGCTTCTTCGAGTTCCACGGGGACGTTGCGGATGAACCCGGCCATCAGGATCAAAGACAGCGGCAGGTGGAAGACGGTGTCCGAAATGATGAGGCTCCACAGGTTGTTGGTCAGGCCAACGGCATTGAAGATCTCAAAAAGCGGAATCAGCATCATGGCGCCGGGCACGAACTGGGTGCACAGCATGGCCACCAGGAACAGTGCCTTGCCGCGGAACCTGAAGCGGGCCAGGGCATAGCCACCGAGCAGCGCGATGACAGTTGAGGTGAGTAGGCTCATCCCGGCCACGAAAAGGCTGTTCTGGAAGTAGATGCCGAAGCCTGAACCGTTCCACACGGTGGCGAAGTGGTCGAAGGTGATCGGCCACGGCACAAGCGACGTGGAACCGGCGGGCCGGAATGCAAAGAGCAGCATCCAGTAGAACGGGACGAGCGTGAAGATAAGGAACAGCGTCAGCGGAGCGTAGGTCAGGACCCTGCCTATGCGGCGCTCGCGCTTTTTCAGGGCACTCATGGGCCGTGGTGCCGGTGTACTGGCGGCCTCTGGCCTGGCCGGGGCGAGGGGTGCCGTGGGAAGCAGCGAGGTCATTTTTCATCCTCTTTTGACTTGGTGATGCGCAGATAGACGAGCGAGAAGAACGTCAGAATCAGGAAGGCCACGACGGTCAGCGCCGAACCGTAGCCGAAGTCCCGGTCATGGATGGCCGTCTGGGCGACGTACAGCGGGAGGGTTGTTGTGGAACTCGCGGGTCCGCCGCCGGTCAGTGTGTAGAGAAGGTCAACGTTGTTGAATTCCCACACGGCCCGGAGGAGTGTGGCGATGATGATGGCCTGGCGGATGTGCGGCCAAGTGATCGAGACGAATTTCCGGAGGGTGCCGGCCCCGTCCACCTCGGCGGATTCGTAGAGTTCCAGGGACACCGACTGGAGGTCGGCAAGGATAAGGATCGCGAAGAACGGAATGCCCTTCCACATCTCGGCCAGAACGACGGCCCAGAACGTGGTCCCGCTCCCCGAAAGGAGGGACACGCCGTACTCGCCGATGCCGATGTCCGCGAAGTATCGGCCGATCCCGGTGGAGGGGTTGTAGATGAGGATCCAGATGGTGGTGGTGAGGATGCCGGAAACTGCCCAGGGCGAGAACACGAGCGCCCGGGCAAGGCCGCGGCCGATGAACGTCTTGTTGATCAGCAAGGCCAGTGCCAGCCCGAAGATGAACTGCAGCCCCACCTCCACGGCCACCCATTGGGCGGTAAAGGCAAGACTCCGCCAGAAGAGGGGGTCGGAACCCATGCTGATGAAGTTGTCCAGGCCGGCGAAGCCGTCGTTCCAAGGCTGGGTCACATTCGAGTGCTGGAGGCTGTAGTAGAAGACGCTCCCGACGGGATAGACCAGGAACACCAGAGTCAGGATTGCCGCCGGACCGATGAGGAGATAAGGATAGAGGCGCCTCAGGCCTGAGTTTCTTGACCTTGAGGGCCGCTTTGGCTCTGCAGGGCGGGCGGGAGCGATGACTGTCATGGCGTTACTTCTTCATGTACTTTTGCTGGGCTTTGGTCAGCTTCTCGGCGCTGGTGGTCAGGAAGTCCTTCATGGAAAGCTGGCCCTGAAGCACTTTCTGCCATTCCGGAAGCATCTCGGTGGTGGTGATCGAGTTGAACTCAGGCAGGTAGTAGGGCTGTTCCAGCAGGACTGCATCCTTGTTCTCGAGTGCCTTGACTGATGCCTGCATCGCAGGGTTCTGCGTCACCCACGATTCCTTGGCCACTTCGGAGTTGCCAGGCAGGTAGCCAGATTTCTGGGCCCAGAAGCTGTTGCCTTCAACGCTCATCGTGTACTGCAGGAACTTCCAGGCGGCTTCCTTGTGTGCACTGGCCTCGAACATGGAAAAGCCGGTAGTCATGCGGCCGGTCAGAACGGACTTGCCGGAGGCAGAGGGGAACGGCGCGACCGCTGCTACCTTGTCGGCGCCAAGAGCTGCGACGTGGGTGGGGTAGGACCCGATGCTGTGGCTGAGCATTGCCGCTCCCCCGGCGCCGAACTGGGCCACCATGGTCTTGAAGTCGGCGGTCAGGTCACTGGCCGCTGTGTCCTTGGCGTACAGGGCTGCGTATTTTTCCGCTGCGGCGATGACTGCCGGGTCGTTCAGGGTGGACGTCCCGTCCTCACGGAAGAAGGTCGCCATTCCGGCCTGCGGGTAGACCATCTGGACGAACTGCGGGAAGAACCCGTTGCCGCCCCGGAGCGTGTAGCCGAATTTGCCCGACGCCTTGTCGGTAAGCTTCTGCGCCGCCGTGTAGAAATCGTCCCATGTGGAGGGGCTGGACAGCCCCGCATTCTTAAATAGATCAGAGCGGTAATAGACGACGTCGGCAAGGCTGGTTGCCGGTGTCAGGTACAGCTTTCCATCGGGTGAGGCAGCCCGTGAAGACTTGGTCATCGCCGGCGATATTTTGTCCTCCCACCCGCCGCTCTTGAAGTCGCCGTCGAGGGGTGCCAGGGCGCCCTGCGCGACGAGCGCTGAGATGTCGGAGGCCTTGGGCGTGATGATGTCCGGCGTCGCCTTGGTGGCGATGGCGGTGCTGATCTTCTGCATGTACGAGTCAGTGGGCAGCCCGAGGTAGTTGACCTTGATGCCGGGGTTCTTGGCCTCGAACATGCTGATCAAGGTCTTCAGGTTCTCCGTGCGCTCGGGCCGGGTATCCGTGTCCCACAGTTCAAGCACGACGTCACCCTTTTCGGTGGCGCCGGTGTCGGCGCCGGTGCCGCAGGCTCCCAGTGCCATGGTGCCGGCAAGGACGGCCGCCACGGACAGGGCGGTCCTTCTCTTGAGAGTCCTGGTGGTGGATGAGCTTTCGTTCTTACGCATCATTGCGTTCCTCTCATAGGGCGTAGGCCGGAAGGTTCGGTCGCCGTCGTTCTCATACATCATATACTACATATGATGCACCTGATATGATGAGTTTCATGGAAAGGAATTTATTGTGAGTACTGAAGTTATGCCACTCGGTTTGCTGCCAGCGTCTTCCCGGACCGGCCTCGTTGTGGAGGCACTCCGGCGGTCGATACTGACAGGCGAGCTTCCCGCAGGGCAGGCCCTTGTCGAGACCGAACTGGCCCGCCGCTTCGGAATCTCCAAGACCCCCGTCCGGGAAGCACTGAAGACTCTCGTCGGTGCCGGCCTGGTCACGATGAGCGAATACAAGGGCGCCACCGTCCGCGTGGTCGATGAGGAGATGGCGCGCAGCGTCTTCGACGTCCGCTCACTCCTAGAGCCCGTCGCCGTCGCCCGCACTGTGGAACGCGGACTGGACCTTGACCTTGCGCAGGACGCGCTGGACCGCGCCTCGTCCGCCAAGGACGAAGCCGAACGGAGCCTCGCCAACCGGGACTTCCATCAGCTCCTCTACTCCAACTGCGGCAACCCTGTCCTCATGAACATGCTCGACGGGCTGCGCGAGCAGACGGCCCTCATCTCGGTCAACGCCTGGATCCAGCAGCCGTCCTGGGAGACAGAGGCGGCTGAGCACGCCGAAATCCTTGCCGCCGCGCGGAACGGCGACGCCGGCCGTGCCGCGGAGCTCGTCCTCAACCACATCCACAGTTTCGAGGTCCGTGCAGTCGGACAGATCGCCAAGGGAAAACAATGACATTCTCCGACCTCCGGGCAGCCTTGGCAGACGTCGTCGCCATCCCCGTGACCCCCTACCGGGACGGCGTGCCGGACATCGCGGCCTTCAAGATGCTGCTGCGCCGGCTGGTCGACAACAACGTCACCACCATCACGCCCAACGGCAACACGAGCGAGTTCTACGCCCTGACTGTCGCTGAACGCCGCCAGCTCATCGAGGCTTCGGCAGAGGCTGTAGGTGGCGACGCTGCGCTGCTCCTGGGCATCGGATACGACATCGAGACGGCCAATGCGGATGTGCGCATCGGCAGGGACGTGGGCATCCGGATGGCGATGATCCATCAGCCCGTCCACCCCTATGTATCGGCCGCAGGCTGGGTGGACTACCATGCCCAGATTGCCGCAGCCGCCCCTGACATGGCGTTCGTGCTGTACATCCGCAACGAGTGGGTGACCGCGTCAATGCTGGTCGACCTGGCAATTCGGTGCCCCAACGTCATCGGGATCAAGTATGCCGTGGCGGACCCGACGCAGTTTGCCCGCATCAGGGAACTGGCCGGAGCCGATCGCTTTGTGTGGATTGCCGGTCTGGCCGAACCGTATGCCCTGTCCTATGCAGCCCACGGCGCGACCGGATTCACCTCCGGCCTGGTCAACGTCAATCCCCAACTGTCGCTCTCGCTGCGTGACGCCCTGCGCAATGGGGAGTATTCGCTGGCCGGCAGTCTCCTCGCACGGATTTCCCGGTTTGAGGAAATGCGGTCCGAGGACAGGTCCGCCAACAACGTCAGCGTCGTCAAAGAAGCGCTCGCCCAGCTGGGCCTGTGTGAACGCTCCATCAGGCCCCCGAGCCATGAGGTCAGCGAAGCAGCCCGCGATGAGATCGCCGGCATTCTGGCCCAGTGGAGCACCATGCATGACCTCATGCCCGAAAGTGGACTGAGCGAGCGGGCGCGCGCCGAAAGGGCAGTGATTGCATGAAAATCACCGGCTTCAAGACCTTCATGCAACGCGTCGGCAACCGGCCGCGGCTGCTCCTGCGCGTGGACACCGATGAGGGAATCTCAGGATGGGGGGAAGCATACAACCACGGTCCGGACTGGGCGCTTGTCCCCGTGCTCGACTACATGTTCGAACAAGTCAAGGGCGATGACCCGCGGCGGGTAGAGTTCGTGACCCAGAAACTGATCCGCAAGGCGCGGTTCCCGCAGGGCGCCATTGGGCTGGCTGCCATCTCGGCCATTGATCACGCCCTCTGGGACATCGCCGCGAAGGCCCTCGACGTGCCGGTCTATGCCTTGCTGGGAGGGGCGGTGCGTGACAGGGTTTCGGTCTACGCCGGTGTCTACTCAGCCCCGGACCCCGCCGAATGCCGGTCAGTCACCGAGGAGCTGAACGAACGCTACGGGTTCACCGCGTTCAAGCTCAGCCCTTTCCGCGGGGACCTCCACAACCGCAGATGGGGTCTGGTGGTCTCCGAAACCGCCGACTATTTCGGCGCCGTCCGGGAAGCCTGCCCCGATGAGTGGGACTTCGCCTTTGACGCCCATGCCAAGATCTTCGAGCCCTACCAAGCGATCCAGCTCGGCAATGCGCTGGCCCCGTACCAGCCTCTGTTTTTCGAAGAACCCATCCGCCCGGAGTACTTTCCTGCATGGCACCGGCTCCGGGCAGAACTCAACGTCCCGCTGGCCACCGGCGAAAGCCTTTACTCGGCCAACGAATTCCTCAGCCTCCTCTCGGGGGCCGGCGCGGACATCGTCCAGCCGGACATCTGTGTCGTCGGCGGCATCTCCCAGATGCGCAGAATCGCCACCATCGCCGAAGCGCACTTCACCACGGTGGCACCGCACAATCCAATGGGCCCGCTTGCTGTGGCCCACAACCTCCACTTCGCGGCCGCGTGCAGCAACTTCTCGATCCTGGAGTACAAGCTCGAACAGACCACCTGGTGCCCCGACCCTTACCTTCCCGTAGACGGCCACCTTGAACTGCGCCCGGACCGCCCAGGCTGGGGAATCGACATCGACGAGGCCGCCCTGACAGACGACGACTACATCCACTGGGAACGTCAACTGCCGACCAGGCCTGACGGTTCCCTCGCGTTCTGTTAAGAAATATCCCCGTCTCGGATCGTGAGAGGTGTCCACGACCGCCACCCCGGTTTCAGCGCGCCACCGTCTCCTGATCAACGCCTCCCTAAGGAGTCAGCACTATGACACTCACCGGACACTCCCTGATCGCCGGCCTGCCCGTCGCCGGCAGCGGGAAAACAGCGTTCGGTTTCAACCCCGCAACCAACGAACAGCTCGCCCCGGCGTATTTGCTGATCACCCAGGAACAGCTGATGACGGCGACCTCCGCCGCCGCGGACGCCTACCCCTCCTTCAGCACGCTGGACCCCGAAACGCACGCTGGCTTCCTGGAAGCCATCGCCGACAACATCGAGGCCATCGGCGATGAACTGATCATCCGTGCCAGCCAGGAGACCGGCTTGCCCGCGGCCCGGCTGCAGGGCGAACGTGCCCGTACCACCGGCCAGCTCCGCCTGTTCGCCTCCGTGGTCCGGCAGGGCGACTTCCGCGGCGTCCGCATCGATCCCGCCCTGCCGGAGCGCACGCCGCTCCCCCGGGC
>NZ_JAGGPO010000034.1:32758-84226 GCF_018613775.1 Arthrobacter sp. ISL-69 | reverse complement strand
TGACGCCGCCCTTGAGCATCTCAGCCATGCCGCGCTTCACGCGGCTGCCGCCTGTGATGACAGTGTGCTCGTATGGGAGTGGTTTTCTGGTCATTTCTCGCTCCAAAGGGGCCGGACGCCTGGCCAGGCAGTTATGTTTGCGGTAAAAAGCCCCGGGCATCCATGGAAACCCGGGGCTACAGGTACTTCACCGGTTCAGCACTCGATCACATTCACAGCGAGGCCGCCCCGTGAGGTCTCCTTGTATTTGACCTTCATGTCGGCGCCGGTCTCCCTCATCGTCTTGATGGCCTTGTCGAGGGACACCTTGTGGCTGCCGTCGCCGTGCAGGGCAAGGCGGGCGGCGTTGATGGCTTTGACGCTGGCGATCGCGTTCCGTTCGATGCAGGGGATCTGCACCAGGCCGCCCACGGGATCGCAGGTTAGGCCGAGGTTGTGTTCGATCCCCACTTCGGCGGCGTTTTCCACCTGCTCGGGCGTCCCGCCGAGCACCTCACAGAGGCCGGCGGCGGCCATGGAGCAGGCAGAACCCACCTCGCCCTGGCAGCCCACTTCGGCGCCGGAGATGGAGGCGTTGATCTTGAAGAGAATCCCGACGGCGGCCGCCGCCAGCAGGAAGCGGACAACGCCGTCGTCGTTGGCCCCGGGAACGAACTTCACGTAGTAATGCAGTACCGCCGGCACGATCCCGGCCGCGCCGTTGGTGGGGGCCGTGACGATCCGGCCTCCGGCGGCGTTTTCCTCGTTGACGGCCAGCGCGAACAGGTTGACCCACTCCATGGCCCGGAGCGGATCGGTGACGCCGGTGTCCGCGGTCAGCGTGCGGAACAACGACGGCGCCCGTCGCCTGACGTTCAGCCCGCCGGGAAGGATTCCTTCCGCGGCACAGCCGTTGTCCACGCATGCGCGCATCACCGCCCACAGTGCCAGCAGCTTCTCGCGGAGTTCCGCTTCGCTGCGCCACACTAGTTCATTGGCGAGCATCACGTCGGAGATGGACATGCCTTCGCGGCGGCAGATGGCCAGCAGTTCGTCGGCGGTGGTGAACGGGTAGGGCAGGACGGTGGCGTCGGCCACCACCCGGTCGCCGCCGTCGGCGTCGCCGTCAACGACAAAGCCGCCCCCAATTGAATAGAAGCTCCGTTCGCTGAGGACGGCGCCGGTGTGGTCGAGTGCCCGGAAGGTCATCCCGTTGGGGTGGGCCGGGAGGGACTTGCGGCGGTGCAGCACCACGTCCTCGTCCCAGTTGAAGTCCACCCGGTGGTGGCCGCCGATCCGGAGTTCGGCGTCGAGGGCTGCCGCGGCCACCTGGTCGTCGGCCGTGGAGGTGTCCACGGTTTCGGGGTCCAGGCCCTGGAGGCCCAGCACCACGGCCTTGTCGGAGCCGTGGCCGCGCCCGGTGGCCCCGAGCGAGCCGAACAGTTCGGCCTGGACCCGGACGGTGGAGCTCAGATGGCCATCACCTTTGAGCCCGTCCGCGAACAGTTTCGCTGCCCGCATCGGGCCGACCGTGTGTGACGACGACGGCCCGATGCCAACGGAGAACAGGTCCAGGGCGCTGAGGGCCATTAAGGGACCTCAGGGGAGGCGTATTCCCGCATGGCATCGAGGAGCCAGCGGCCCAGGAACTCTGCGAACGAGGCCCGTGGGAACAGCCGGAAGCTTTCCTCCCCGGTCTTCAGCAGGGTGACCGGGATGTTGCCGACTTCCGTCGTCAGCGCCGTTCCCGGCGTGAAGCTGCGCGGGTGCAGGTCCAGGGCGCAGCCTTTTTCCAGCACTGCCCGCGCCCGCGGGCCGGAGAGTTCAAAGGTGGTGCGGTTGGCGGAGAGGTCCACCACCTGGCCTTCGCCGTCGGCCAGCGCTTCCCGGAGTGCCTGGATCAGGTCGCCGCCGAGGGACTCGTGGGCTTCCAGGGGTGCCACTACCAGGAATTCCTCGGGTCCAAGCCACAGCACGGAGGTGTCGCCGGCACCGCTTACGGCGCCACACGTTGCGGGCAGGCCGCCGGTGACTGACGCGATCCGATGCCCGGCGTCGGTGTCCCGGCCAACCCGGATGCCCACCATGGTCAGGAATGTGATTTCGCTCAGTTCCACGGTTCCGCGGACGGAGCCGGTTTCAAATGCTGCCCTGAGCAGCGCAGCCGGGCTGGTGCGGAGGGCGAGGTTGGTCTCGTGGGAGGTTTTGGGTGCTGCTGTGTTAGCCATCTTTGCGGGTCCCTTCGGGGTCAAAAAGTACGGTTTCGGCGACGATAACGTCGACGAGCTGGTCTCCGGCGGCGGCCACGAGGGTCTCGCCGATCCGGTTACGGCCGTTCTTGATCAGCGCCAGGGCGAACGACCTGCCAAGCGCGGCGCTGTGGTAGCTCGAGGTCACGAAGCCCTGCATCGGGACGGGTCCGTAGGCGGGGTTTGTGGTGATCCCCTTTTCCACGAGCTGGGTGCCTTCCGGCAGCCGCAGCGTTCCGTCCACGGGAAGGACACTGACCAGGTGCTTGCGGTCCTCGCGCCGGGCGTCGGCCCGGGCGTAGGAGCGCTTGCCGATGAAGTCCTTGGCCTTGGAGACCACCCATTCCATCCCGGCGTCCTGCGGGGTGACGGTGCCGTCGGTGTCCTGCCCGACGATCGGGTAGCCCTTTTCGGCCCGGAGCACGTGCATGGTTTCGGTGCCGTACGGGGTGATGTTGAATTCGGCCCCCGCGGCGGCCACAGCTTCCCACGTGTTCAACCCGTACCAGGACGGCACGTTGATCTCGTAGGCCAGTTCACCGGAAAACGAGATCCGGCAGATCCGCGCCTGCACGCCGGAGGCGAGAGTGGTTTCGCGGAAGGTCATGAACGGGAAGGCTTCCGCCTCCAGCCCGCCGCCGGCGGCGAGTTCCGGTGCCACCTTGGCGATCACCGCACGGGATTTAGGCCCGACGACGGCAATGGTGGACCACTGTTCGGTCACCGAGGTGCAGTGCACGTCCAGTTCAGGCCACTCGGTCTGCAGCCATTCCTCCAGCCAGTCCAGCACCTTCGCGGCGCCGCCGGTGGTGGTGGTCATGAAGAACCGGTCCTCGTCGAGGCGGAGGGTCACGCCGTCGTCGAAAATCATGCCGTCCGCCATGCACATCACGCCGTAGCGGGCGGACCCCGGGGCGAGCTTCTTGAACGCGTTGGTGTAGATCCGGTTGAGGAACTCACCGGCGTCCTTGCCCCGGATTTCGATCTTGCCGAGCGTGGTGGCGTCCATGAAGCCGACGGAGTCGCGGACGGCGCCGCACTCGCGCAGCACGGCCGTGTCCATGTCCTCCCCGTCCTGCGGGTAGTACCAGGGGCGCTTCCACTGCCCGACGTCCTCGAACAGCGCGCCCTGTGCCACGTGCCACGGGTGGATCGACGTGACGCGGGCGGGGTCGAACAGTTCGCCGCGCTGGCGCCCGGCGAGTGCCGCGAAGGCCACGGGGGTGAACGGCGCCCGGTAGGTGGTGGTGCCGATGTCGCCGATGCCCCGGGACGCTTCGCCGGCCTGCCGGAGGGCCGCGGCGATGACACCGATCGCGTTGACGCCGGACGTCTTGCCCTGGTCGTTGGCGGTGCTGATGGAGGTGTAGCGCTTGATGTGCTCCACGGACCGCATGCCGGCCCCGGTGGAGCGGAGGACGTCGGCCACGGACTGGTCCCGCTGGAAGTCGACGAAGTGGTGGTGCCAGTCGTCCGGCGTGCCGGCCTGCCCGGGAACCAGCCACAGCTGGCGGGTGGGGCCTAAGGCTTTCGGCTCGCCGAAGACGGACGGCTTGATGGCGGATTCGAAGCCCGCGGCGATGGCGGCCGAGGCTCCGGCGGAGATGCCTTCGGCGAGGCAGTCCCCGAGTTCGAAGCTGCCGCGGCCGGAGCCAATGGTCTGCTGGTTCGGGACCACGGTGCTCGGCACGAAGGCCGCCAGGTCCTCGTCCCAGCGCAGCTTTCCCTGCCGCTGCGAGTGCAGGTGCACCAGCGGGCTCCAGCCGCCGGAGACTGCCAGCAGGTCGCAGGCGATCTCTTCGATGCCGGAGGTGAGTTCACCGTCGTCGTTGATGCTGCGGACGGTGACGGAGTTCAGCCGGCCTGTGTTTGTTCCGGCCGCACCGGACCCGGCAGAGGCGGTGTTGGCCACGGCACTGCCGATCAGCACCCGTGTCCCGGATTCGACGGCGGCGGCAGCCACCGGAGAAATGCCGGGGCGGGCGTCGACGACGGCGGCGACCTTGACGCCGGCGGCCCGCAGGTCCGCAGCCAGGGCATAGGCGCTGTCGTTGGTGGTGCTGATGACCACCCGCTGCCCCGCGGCGACGGCGTAGCGGTTGAGGTAGCTCCGGACGGCCGAGGCGAGCATGATGCCCGGGCGGTCGTTGTTCTCGAAGACCAGCGGGCGTTCGTGGGCGCCGGGAGCCAGGACAACCTGGTTGGCACGAATGTGCCAAATACGCTGCCTCGACACGCCGGGGGCGGCGGGGCTGGACAGGTGGTCCGTGCGGTTCTGGACGGCGATGACGTAGTTGGCGTCGTAGGCGCCGAAGGCCGTGGTCCGGTTCAGGACGGTGCACTCGGCCGCGGAAACGAGTTCGGCTTCGACGTCCGCCACCCATTCCAGGGCCGGCTTGCCCTCGATGGTCTCGGCCAGGCCCGGGGCCGTGGAACCGGAGAGGAGCGTGCCGCCCAGTTCGGGCTGGTCGTCCATGAGCATCACCCGGGCGCCGGTGCGGACGGCTTCGCGGGCCGCGGCAAGGCCGGCGGGGCCGCCGCCGATCACCAGGACATCGGTGTGCAGGTACTTCTTGTCGTACTCGGCGCGGTCTTCCTCCGGGTCCAGCCGGCCCAGGCCGTTCAGCAGGTCAGCCTTCAGGCCGTCCACCAGGGTGACAGTGGTGGCGGGAAGCATGGACTCGGCCACGTCGCCCGGGAACCGCGGTTCGACCCGCACCAGCGCGTTGGGCTCTTCCACGCCGGCGGCCATGATGCCGCGGGGGCGGTTCTCGTAGAGCGAATTGCCGGCGGCCACCCGGCCGTTGGCGAGCAGGGCCGAAGCGATCGTGTCACCGGGGTGTCCGGTGAATTCCTCTCCGTCCACGGTGAAACGCCAGGAGATGCTGCGGTCGATGCGTCCGCCGGCGGCGAGGCGGGCGTTCTGGGAAGTCACTTGGTTGCTCCTTCCGGGGCGGTGGTGCCGGACTGGGTCGTGCTGGTGGCGGTGATGCTGGTTGCCGAGGTGCTGGGGGCGGCGTCCCCGGTGGTGGTGCTGTCAGCCGCGAGACTGGCAGTTCCGGATTCGGCCGCGTTGGGGGCAGCAGTTGCAGGCCGCGGCGTGCCCATCGGGTAGACGGCCTGAATGTCGTAGGTGACGGTGTCGCGGAGCATGTTGAACCACTGGCGGCAGCCGGTGCTGTGCAGCCAGCGCTCGGCGAAGATGCCCTTGGTGTTGTCCCGGTAGAACAGGAACTCGGCCCATTCGCGGTCGTTCAGCTCATTCGGGTTCTCCGGGTAGGGCACGTGGGCCTGGCCGCCATAGTGGAACTCGGTCTCGTCGCGCGAGCCGCAGTTGGGGCATGAGATAAGCAGCATGTGCGTCTTCTTTCTGATGGACGGCGGCTAGTGGGCGACGGCGGCTGCGCCGTGTTCATCGATCAGGGCCCCGGTTTCGAAGCGCTCAAGCGCAAACGGCCTGTTCAGCTCGTGCGGCGTGCCCGTGGCGATGGTGTGCGCGAACGTTAGCCCGGCAGCCGGAGTGCCCTTGAAGCCGCCGGTCCCCCAGCCACAGTTGACGAACATGTTCTCCACCGGGGTGGTGCCCACGATCGGGGAGGCATCCAGCGTCGTGTCCACGATCCCGCCCCAGGTCCGGAGCACATGCGCCCGGGCGAAAATGGGGAAGAGTTCGACGGCGGCAGCCATCTGGTGCTCGATCACGTGGAACGAACCGCGCTGGCCGTAGCCGTTGTAAGAGTCCACTCCGGCGCCCATCACCAGTTCGCCCTTGTGCGCCTGGGAGACGTAGACGTGGACGTGGTTGGACATCACCACCGTGGGGTGGACCGGTTCGTGGAGTTCGGACACCAGTGCCTGGAGCGGGTGGGACTGGATGGGCAGCCGGAAGCCGGCCATTTCGGCCAGGACCGAGCTGTGCCCGGCCGCGCACAGGCCCACCTTTTCGGTGTGGATCGTGCCCTGGTTGGTTTTGACGCCGACGACGCGGTTCCCGTCCTTGAGGAAGCCGGTGACCTCGCAGTTCTGGATGATATCCACGCCCAGCTCATCGCATTTGCGGGCGAAGGCCCAGGCCACGTGGTCGTGCTTGGCGATGCCCGCCCGCGGCTGGTAGGTGGCGCCCATGACGGGGTAGCGGATGTTATCGCTGATGTTCAGGATGGGGCACAGTTCCTTGACCTGGTCCGGCTCCAGCCATTCAGCGTCCACACCGTTGAGCTTGTTCGCTCCCACGCGCCGGATGCTTTCACGGACATCACCGAGGGTGTGGGCCAGGTTCATCACGCCGCGCTGGCTGAACAGGAAGTCGTATTCGAGCTCTTCCGGCAGGATTTCCCACAGCTTCAGGGCGTGCTCATAGATGGCCGCGCTCTCGTCCCAGAGGTAGTTGGAACGGATGATGGTGGTGTTGCGGGCCATGTTGCCACCGGCCAGCCAGCCCTTTTCCAGGACGGCGATGTTGGTCATCCCGTGGTTCTTGGCCAGGAAGTACGCCGTGGCCAGGCCGTGCCCGCCGCCGCCGACAATCACGGCGTCGTAGGAGGACTTGGGCTCCGGGTTCCGCCAGAGGAAATCCGGGTGCTCCGGAAGCAGATCGCCCATCATGCCACCTCGTTCGCGTCAGAGGAAAGGTTGGGGTAGAGCGGGAACTTTCCGGCCAGGATTTCAACCCGCTGCCGGAGTTCCGCCACGGTCTCGTCGCTGAACTCGCGCTTGAGTGCTGCGGCGATAATGTCCGCGACCTCGGTGAATTCTGCCTTCCCGAACCCACGCGTGGCCAGTGCCGGCGTGCCGATCCGAAGACCGGAAGAGACCATCGGCGGACGCGGGTCGAAGGGCACGGCGTTGCGGTTGACCGTGATGCCGATCCGGTGCAGGCGGTCTTCGCCCTGCTGGCCGTCCAGTTCCGAATTGCGCAGATCCACCAGGACCAGGTGCACGTCGGTGCCACCGCTGACTACGGTCACGCCGGACTCTGCAACGTCGGCAGACAGCATGCGTTCTGCGATGATGCGGGCACCTTCCAGGGTGCGTTCCTGGCGGTCGCGGAACGCCGGCTCAGCAGCGAGCTTGAAGGCCACAGCCTTCGCGGCAATGACGTGCTCCAGCGGGCCACCCTGCTGTCCGGGGAACACCGCGGAGTTAACCTTCTTGGCGATGTCGGCGTCATTGGTCAGGATCACACCACCGCGCGGGCCGCCGAGCGTCTTGTGGGTGGTGCTCGTGACGATGTGGGCGTGAGGCACGGGGTTGGGGTGAAGCCCTGCGGCCACCAGGCCTGCGAAATGGGCCATGTCCACCATCAGGTAGGCGCCCACCAGGTCCGCGATGCGGCGGAATTCGGCGAAGTCCAGCTGCCGGGAGTAAGCGGACCAGCCGGCGACGATCAGCTTCGGCTTGTTCTCAACCGCCAGGCGCTCGACTTCAGCCATGTCAATTAGCATGGAGTCCTCGCCGACTCCGTACGGGACCACTTTGTAGAGCTTGCCCGAGAAGTTGATTCGCATCCCGTGCGTCAGGTGCCCACCGTGTGCGAGGTTCAGCCCCAGGATGGTGTCGCCGGGCTGGATCAGGGCGAACATCGCCGCTGCGTTGGCCTGGGCGCCGGAGTGGGGCTGCACATTGGCGAATTCGGAGCCGAACAATGACTTAAGACGGTCGATGGCCAGCTGCTCGACCACGTCAACGTGTTCGCAGCCGCCGTAGTACCGCTTGCCCGGGTAGCCTTCGGCGTACTTGTTCGTCAGGACGGAGCCCTGCGCCTCCATGACGGCACTCGGCGCAAAGTTTTCGGAGGCGATCATCTCCAGCGTGCCCTGCTGGCGCAGGAGCTCCTGCTGAACGGCTGCGTGGATCGCAGGATCGGTCTCTGCGAGCGTACGGGTCAGAACGTCGACCATCTTTTCTCCTCTGCCATCTAATATCCTGTTGATATATTAGTTTCGTGACTCAAGTATGCTATCCAGGCCGGTGGGTGTCAACAGATTTTTCAGGCCGTCCCAGAGGTGACCCAGAGGCGCCAAAAGCGCGGCTGGAAGGGCCGCGCTTTTGGTAACACATGGAGGGGTGGGGCTCAGATCAGGTGAAGAGCGCCTTGCGGACGGCATCCTCGAAGCCACTGACGTGACTCCTCGCCAGGTCACCGGCCCGCGCCTCATCGCCGTCGATCACTGCGCCGAGCAGGTCCAGGTGCTCGTGCACATGGCGGGAAAGATCGGGAAGGCGATCCAGCACCATGCACCAGATGCGGGTGGCGAGATTGTCGTACCGGATCAGCACGTCCTCGAGGTGGGGATTGGCCGCAGCCGCGTAGATGCCTTGATGGACGCGCGCATCAAGGCGCAGGGTTTCAACGACGGAGGCCGCATGGGTATCGAAGGATTCAACAGCCCGCATCACAGCCCGCAGCTGCTCCCGCTGCCGTTCCGTGGCCACCCTGGCGGCACGGGACGCTGCGAGCGGTTCAAGCTGTGTCCGGATTTCTGAAATGAAAGCAAGGTCGGTCACCTCCACGCGGGTGGCAAAGGTGCCCCTGCGCGGATACGAAACCACCAGGCGGTCAAGCTCAAGCCGCTTCAAAGCTTCCCGCACCGGAGTCCGCCCCATGCCGAGGTCCTTGGCGAGGTGGTCGTCGTTAAGGAGAGCGCCGGGTTTGATGTCAAGCATCAGCAGCCGGTCGCGGATGCGCTCGTACGCCACGTCCGCCAACGACTTCTTGACCGCATCTTCCACGATCGCCAACGCCTCTGCTGCCATAACCTGGACCCCTTTCCATTCAAGCCAAACAGGCTATTGACCTCGCCCACTGACCAGTATACGCTGATCCCAGCCCTAATATATCAGTTCATGATCTGAGAATATATCTAACGGGAAGATACCTAAAGGAGGAGACATGACCCTTGTGGCAACAGACTCATCAACCAGCACGCTGACTCAGAACGACCCCCGCGTGAAGGACCAGGCCCAGAAGTTCGTACTCACACTGTCGTGCGTCGAACGTGCCGGTATTGTCCAGGCGGTCACCACTTTTCTCTTCGAACGTGGCTTCAACATCGACGAGCACCAGCAGTTCGACGACGGGCTCCGCGAGACGCTGCACCTGCGCACCGCATTCTCGGGTTCCCCCGAGTACACGCCGGAGCGGCTCCAGGAGGAGTTCAGCGCCATTGCGGACCGTTTCGACATGAAGTTCAGCTTCCATGACCAGACCAAGCAACGCATCCTCGTGATGGTGTCCAAGTTCGGCCACTGCCTGAACGACCTGCTCTTCCGCTGGCGCGGGGGAAGCCTCGGCGGCGACATCGCCCTTATAGTTTCCAACCATGAAACGCACCGGGCCATGGCCGAGGCTGCCGGCCTCCCCTTCATCTATCTCCCGGTAACCCCTGAGACGAAGTCAGATGCTGAACGGCGCCTGCTGGAACTGGTTGACGAGCACAACATCGACCTCGTCGTGCTCGCCCGGTACATGCAGGTACTGTCCGACGACCTCTGCCGCTCCCTGGAAGGCCGGGCTATCAACATCCACCACTCCTTCCTCCCGGGATTCAAGGGTGCACGCCCTTACCACCAGGCGTACGACCGTGGAGTCAAGCTGGTGGGCGCAACGGCCCACTACGTGACCGCGGAACTGGATGAAGGGCCAATCATCGAACAGGAAGTCATCAGGGTCGACCACAGTTACGGACCGAACACCCTTTCAACAGTCGGGCAGGACGCCGAAGCCCTGGCGCTCTCCCGCGCCGTGCGGTGGCACTGCGAACACCGTGTGCTCCTGGACCAAACCAGCACCGTAGTGTTCCGCTAAGCACCACCACCCGCCAGCAGAGACAACACACGAAAATCAGCAGGAGAAACCACATGGCATCGACGCCAAGCATTGTCATTATCGGAGCTGGAATCGTCGGCACAAACCTGGCCGATGAACTGGTCAGCCGGGGTTGGAACAACATCACCGTCCTGGACCAGGGTCCGCTGAACATGCCCGGGGGCTCCACGTCCCACGCCCCCGGTCTCGTCTTCCAAACGAACCCTTCAAAGACCATGGCTACCTTCGCCAAGTACACCGTTGAGAAGTTCTTGTCCCTGACCGAGGACGGCGTCAGTTGCTTCGACCAGGTCGGTGGCCTCGAAGTCGCCACCACCGAGACCCGCCTGGCGGATCTGAAGCGGAAGCTCGGATACGCCGCCGCGTGGGGAATCGAAGGCAAGATCCTTTCCCGCACTGAGTGCAAGGAGCTCTACCCGCTCCTGAACGAGGAAGACATCCTGGGAGGGCTCCACGTCCCCAGCGACGGCCTGGCACGTGCCGCCCGCGCCGTCCAGCTGCTGATCAAGCGCACGGAAGCCGCAGGCGTCAAGTACCTGGGCAACACTACGGTCACGGGCATTGAGCAGTCCGGCCGCCGCGTCACCGGTGTCGAGACCTCCGAAGGCGTCATCCCCGCCGACATCGTGGTCTCCTGCGCAGGCTTCTGGGGCGCCAAGATCGGCGAAATGATCGGGATGTCCGTCCCCCTTCTCCCCCTGGCCCACCAGTACGTCAAAACCACTCCGGTGCCGGCACAGAAGGGACGCAACGAACTTCCCAACGGGGCTTCCTTGCCGATTCTGCGGCACCAGGACCAGGATCTCTACTACCGCGAACACGGCGACCGCTACGGCATCGGCTCCTACGCGCACCGTCCCATGCCCGTGGACCTTGCGGACCTTGACTCCTACGACGCCAACAGCATCAGCGAGCACAACATGCCCTCCCGCCTCGACTTCACCCTGGAGGACTTCCTCCCGGCGTGGGAGGCCACCAAGCAGCTGCTTCCAGCGCTGCGGGAAAGCGACATCGAGGACGGCTTCAACGGCATCTTCTCCTTTACTCCCGACGGCGGGCCCCTGGTGGGCGAGTCCAAGGAGCTCGATGGCTTCTTCGTCGCCGAAGCCGTTTGGGTAACCCACTCGGCCGGCATCGCCCGGGCTGTTGCCGAACTCCTGACCACCGGAAAATCCCAGACCGACCTTGGTGAATGCGATATCCACCGTTTCGAAGAAGTCCAGCTGACCCCGGAGTATGTCAGCGAAACTTCCCAGCAGAACTTCGTAGAAATCTATGATGTCCTGCACCCCCTGCAGCCCAAGCTCTCCCCCCGCAACCTTCGCGTCACCCCTTTTCACGCCCGCCACAAGGCACTGGGCGGATTCTTCTTGGAGGGAGGCGGATGGGAACGCCCATACTGGTTCGAAGCCAACGCAGAATTGCTGAAGGAGATGCCGGCTGAGTGGCAGCCCCCGGCCCGTGATGCCTGGTCCGCGATGTTCAGCTCGCCCATTGCAGCCGCTGAAGCTTGGAAGACCCGCACCGCGGTGGCCATGTACGACATGACTCCGCTCAAGCGCCTCGAGATTTCCGGCCCGGGAGCACTGAAGCTGCTGCAGGAGCTCACCACAGCGGAGATGGACAAGAAGCCCGGGGCAGTCACCTACACCCTCCTGCTGGACCACGCCGGTGGCATCCGAAGCGACATTACCGTCGCCCGGCTGAGCGAGGACACCTTCCAACTCGGTGCGAACGGAAACATCGACACCGCCTACTTTGAGCGGGCCGCACGCCACCAGACGGAAAGCGGAACCGCCAGCGACTGGGTCCAGGTGCGCGACACGACTGGCGGCACCTGCTGCATCGGTTTGTGGGGGCCCCTCGCCCGGGACCTGATCAGCACCGTCAGCAGCGACGACTTCTCCAACGACGGTCTCCGCTACTTCCGGTCCAAGAAAGTTGTCATCGGCGGCGTCAGCGTGACCGCGATGCGCTTGTCCTACGTCGGCGAGCTGGGCTGGGAGCTGTACACGAGTGCAGACAACGGCCAACGCCTCTGGGATGCCCTGTGGAAGGCCGGTCAGCCTCACGGCGTCATCGCCGCGGGCCGGGCTGCCTTCAGCTCGCTGCGTCTTGAAAAGGGTTACCGCTCGTGGGGCACCGACATGACCACCGAGCACGACCCGCTGGAAGCGGGACTCGGTTTCGCCGTGAAGATGACCAAGGAAAACTTCGTCGGCAAGGCAGCACTGGAAGGCCGGACCGAGGAAAACTCCGCCCGCCGCCTTCGCTGCCTGACGGTCGACGACGGCCGCAGCATCGTGCTGGGCAAGGAACCTGTCTTCTACAAGGACCAGGCAGTTGGCTACGTCACGAGCGCCGCTTATGGCTATACCGTGGCCAAGCCAATTGCCTACGCGTACCTGCCCGCCACCGTCTCCGTGGGTGACGCGGTTGAAATCGAGTACTTTGGCCGGCGCATCCAGGCCACGGTCACGGCCGATCCACTGTACGACCCCACGATGACCCGGCTCCGCGGCTAACAGCCGCCGGGCCATTCAAAGGCACGCGGCCCGGACTCATTTCCTCGCAACCAGAGTCCGGGCCGCTGCTTTTCCATGGCCCGTCCCATGCCCCAGGCCAGTCGAGTAGAGCTTCAGCCCAGGAAGACACATGATCAGTTCAGAAACAATAAACGACTACCTCGCCAGGCTTGCCTCGCGCGCACCCACCCCAGGCGGCGGCGCAGCCGCGGCACTCCACGCCGCCCAGGGGGCGGCACTTGTCGCCATGGTGGCCAGGTACACCACCGGCACGAAATACCAACAGCACGCCGAACTCGTCACCAGGATCATCAGCAGCGCCGACGGACTGGTGGCCCAGGCCCTGCGCCTCGCGGACGCCGACCAGCACGCGTTCCAAGGCGTCATTGATGCCTACAAGCTCCCCGCCGGTACCGACTACCTCAAGGCCGAACGGACATCATCCATCCAGGACGCGCTCGTCCAGGCTGCGGAAACACCGGCACAACTGATCCTCCTTGCCCGCGCCATCGTGGATCTTGCCACGGAACTGTTCGAGGTGGCCAATGTCAACGTGATCAGTGACGTCGCCGCCGCCGTCGACGCAGCCCGGGCAGCCGCCACCACTGCACGGGTAAACATCGACATCAATGTGGTGGCCATCAAGGACACCGAGGCACGTTCCCGGCTGGCTGAGCAGACGGACGGCCTTGAGGAAAAGGCCGTCCTGGCAGCCGACTCGCTCGTGAAGCGCGTGCGCGAAAGGATTCTCGGTTGAGTACCACACTCCTCTCTGGACGAAACCTGGCAAAGCTCATTCAGAAGAATGCCCACGATGAAGCCCGGAACCTCGAAACTGAAGGCCTGCGCCCCACCCTTGCAGTGGTTGTGGCCACCGACGACGGCTCCACGCTCTGGTATGTGCGGTCCATCGAACGGGCTGCAGAAAGCGCAGGCATCAGTTGCCGGATCGTGGACCTGGGCCACGACGCGACAGGACAGGTGCTCGCCTCAGTCCTGAAGGACCTCAGCGACGAGCCATCCGTCAACGGCATCATCCTGCAGACGCCATTGCCTCCCGGCGTTGACGCAGATGCGCTGGTTGGGCACATCGCCCCCGAGAAGGACATCGACGGCGCGAACCCTCTGAGCCTTGGCCGGCTGGCTGTGGGCCAGCCCTCGTTCGCCCCTGCCACTGCACGGGCGGTCACCGAGATCCTGGACCACTTCGACATCCCTGTGGCAGGCCGGAACGTCGTCGTGATTGGACGCTCAGCCGTCGTCGGAAAACCGCTGTCCCTGCTGCTGCTGGAACGCGACGCCACCGTCACCGTCTGCCACTCCAGGTCAGGGGCGCTGGAGAAATACACCAAGACGGCCGACGTCGTGGTGGTCGCCGCCGGGCGTACCGGCCTGCTGAACGGCGGCCATATTTCCTCCGGGGCTGTTGTGATCGACGTCGGCACCAACGTCCTTTCCGACGGGTCCCTCGTGGGGGATGTGGACGAAGCCAGCGTCCGGGGCATCGCCGGGGCGCTGACACCCGTTCCGGGTGGCGTCGGCTCAGTCACCACGTCCCTGCTTCTCCTGCACACCACCGAGGCCGCGCGGGAACAGTCACGTGCCTTGGTCCGGGGAACAACCGTGTGACCCACGGCAGGCACCCCTGCTTCGCTTAGGCCCAGTTGTTGTCTTCGCTCCCGTGCAGATCCACGCGATCTGCACGGGAGCGAAGGCCGTGTCCTGCCAATGGGCTACAGGACGGCCCTGATGAGGTTCTCAAAGTCCGTCACATGCTTGGTGGTCAGCCGCGCAGCAGCTTCGGAATCCCCTTCCGCGATGCACTCGAGCAGCTCAATGTGCTGGGCAATATGCTCGGATACCGGAGGAAGTTTTTCCAGCACAAGGCTCCAGATCCGCGTCGCCAGGTTGTCGTACCGGATCAGGACATCCTCAAGATGCCGGCTCCCTGCCGCCCGGTAGATCATCCGGTGTACCCGCATGTCCAGGCGCATCAGGTCCCGCTGGGAGTGCATTACCGGCAGGAGCTGCCCGACTTCCCTGGCAAATTCCTTGATCTCTTGCCGGAGCTGCGGCGATGCCATCCGGGCAGCCCGTGCTGCGGCCGCAGGCTCCAAAAGCTGCCGGATTTCGGAGATTTCAGCCAGATCCGTGATATCAACCCCTGCGGCGAATGTTCCCCGGCGGGGATATGCCACCACCAGATGGTCGCTCTCAAGGCGCTTCATGGCCTCCCGGATGGGTGTCCTCCCCACTCCGAGCCGCCTGGAAATCACTTCGTCATTCAATGGTTCGCCAGGCTTGATGTCCAAAACGATCAGTTCATCGCAGAGCACCCTGTAGGCGAAGTCGGCGAAGGACTCGTCCTCCTGCCTCGTTGGCAGGAAGGGCCCCCCAACTTCCGACGGTAGTTCTCCACCGCTTGTCATTTCCAAGTCTCCTCCCGATCCACGGCTGAGCCTTGACGCGAAGGCCTCCTGTACATAGTATTCCTAGAACTGATATATCAATATCCCATCAAAAAAATGTCACCCTCCGGTGCATGCTCGTTGGAGAATGCGCTCCGGCAGGCAGTGTTGCGGTGATGCCACGAACGGAGAGCAATGAGCACAGAGGCTGTTGCAAGGATACGGCTGGAAGTGGTTCCGTCTGCCGATCTGCTCACGCAACTCCCAGCAGCCTTTGACACCACGGGATCCGTCAGCGTGACGTGCCTCCCGCACCACGGGCCTGGACGGACCGTGGAGGCGTCCGTAAACCTGGCGGGCTTGGGTTACCACACCGTTCCCCATCTCGCAGCCCGCAGCATCACGGGTGAGGCAGAACTCCATTCGCTGCTGCTGCAGCTGCAGGAGGCCGGTGTCTCGGAACTGTTTCTCGTTGCCGGTGACCGGCGCAAGCCCGCAGGTCCCTACGCCTGCAGCGGACAACTCCTTAAGGCGGTCAATGCGTATTCAACCGACTTCTCCATAGGCATCGCCGGTTACCCGGAAGGCCACCCGCAGCTCAGCGAGGAACAACTCAGCAGCAGCCTCGAGATCAAAGCGCCACTGGCGTCCTCCATGGTCACACAGATGTGCTTTTCCGCCGAGGCGATCAGCCGGTACGTCCGGACAATCGGCAAAGGCGGCATAGAGCTACCCGTGTGGGTTGGAGTCCCCGGCACGGTGTCCATCAGGAAACTGGTCTCCCTGGGAGCACGCCTCGGGGTCGGCCGCTCCCTCAAGCTCGCCCGCGGGACCGGGATGGCGGGAGCCCTCTGGCGACGGGACGACTTCCTGAGCTACGACAGCGGACGCCTGATCCGCGAGGTCCACCAGGAGTTGGCGGGCGATCCCCTCTTTGCCGGGTTCCATGTCTACACCTTCAACGACCTCGGCCGCGTGCCTGGCCTCATGGATGATCTGCGGACACTGCAGCCAACCACCACGCTGGCCCCAGGCAGCACCTCCATTCCACTATTTCCTGCCAAGATCTGAAGGGAAGATCACATGGCTTCAAAAGCCCCCAAGCAGAATATCGACGAGTCAAAACTGACCCTAACGAAGCCCAAAACAACTGCCGTCGGCCTTCCGGCTGTAGCGAACGCGCTGAAAATTTCCCTTGAGCAGATGGGCCCGCTGCGCAGCATCCAGACACTCATGGCTGTCAACCAGGTTGACGGCTTTGACTGCATGGGCTGCGCCTGGCCCGAACACGAAAAGCGCAATGCTGCGGAATTCTGCGAGAACGGCGCCAAGGCAGTGGCCGAAGAAGCCACGCTCCGCCGCGTCACGCCTGAATTCTTCGCGCAACACTCCATTGCGGATCTGAAGACGCGCGACGACTACTGGCTGGGCCAGCAGGGCCGGCTGACGCATCCGATGCTCCTCGACGAAGGCGCAACCCACTACAAGCCCATCGAATGGGACGACGCTTATGAGCTGATCGCCCAGGAGATCAGGGACATGGAGCACCCCGACCAGTCAGTGTTCTACACGTCCGGGCGGACATCGAACGAGGCGGCCTTCGCCTACCAGCTCCTCGTTCGCGGCATCGGGACGAACAACTTGCCCGACTGCTCCAACATGTGCCACGAATCGTCCGGCTCTGCCCTGGTCGAAACGATCGGCATCGGCAAAGGCTCCGTTAGCCTCACGGACCTGGAGACGGCTTCGCTGATCTTCGTGGCGGGTCAAAATCCCGGCACCAACCACCCGCGCATGCTCAGCGCGCTGGAGAAGGCGAAGAAGAACGGCGCTGTCATCATCTCCGTGAATCCGCTTCCCGAAGCCGGGCTCCTGCGGTTCGAAAATCCGCAGAACATTTCCGGCATGGTGGTGGGCACACAACTGACCGACGACTTCCTCCAAATCCGCGCCGGCGGCGATCAGGCCCTCTTCCAGGGGCTTGGCAAATACCTTCTCGAAGCCGAAGCCCAGGGGCGCAAAACGCCCGGCCTCCCCACCGTGCTGGACCATGAGTTCATCAAGGACCACACCGTTGGCATCGACGAATACCTGCGGTACCTCGAAAAGGCGGAATGGGACGACATCGTCGAAGCGACCGGACTGACACTGGAACAGATCAAGTCCACAGGCGAGCGCCTCCTGGCGTCGAGCGCCACCATCGTCTGCTGGGCCATGGGCCTGACCCAGCACAAGCACTCGGTTCCGACCCTCCGCGACGTGGTCAACGTACTGCTTCTCCAAGGCAACATCGGCAAGCCCGGCGCCGGCGTCTGCCCCGTCCGCGGCCACTCCAACGTCCAGGGCGACCGGACCATGGGCATTTTCGAGAAGATGCCGGAGAGCTTCCACGACCGGCTTGACCACGAGTTCCAGTTCCACTCCCCCCGGGCGCATGGCTTCGACACCGTGGCCGCCATCCGCGCCATGCGGGACGGCAAGGTCCGCGTATTCATCGGCATGGGCGGCAACTTCGTGCGGGCAGCCCCGGATTCCGAGGTCACGGAACAGGCCCTGGCCAACACACGCCTGTCGGTACAAATCTCCACGAAACTGAACCATTCCCACGTATCGACGGGTCGACGTGCGTTGATTCTTCCGACGCTGGGACGCACCGAGAAGGACACCCAGCGCACCGGCGACCAGAGGGTGACCGTGGAGGACTCCATGAGTGCGGTCCACGCCTCCCGCGGACGTCTGAAGCCCGCAAGTGAGCACCTGCACTCCGAGGTGGCCATTGTATGCAGCATCGCCCGCAAGATCTTCACCGGCAGCGAGAACCTCCCACTGCCCAATACGCCCAAAGCCGACTGGCTCGCCATGAAGGACGACTACTCCATCATCCGGAAACACATCGAAGCGGTCCTCAGCGGCTTCGAGAACTTCGAGGAGCGGATCCAGAACCCTGGAGGGTTCGTCCTTCCCCACCCGCCCCGGGACGCCAGGAAGTTCGATACCGCTTCGGGCAAGGCCCACTTCACAGGCAACGAACTGGAATTCATCAGGGTCCCCGCGGGACGGCTCGTCCTCCAAACCCTGCGTTCCCATGACCAGTACAACACCACCATCTACGGCAAGGATGATCGCTACCGCGGCATCCACGGCGGGCGCCGCGTAGTCCTGATCAACGCCGACGACATTACTGAGCTGGGGTTCACGGACGGGGACATGGTCCATCTCATCTCCGAATTCCAGGGGACCGAACGACGGGCCGAAAACTTCCGCATCGTTTCATACTCGACGCCCAAGGGTTGTGCGGCGGCCTACTACCCGGAAACCAACGTCCTCGTGCCACTTGACTCCGTAGCCGACACCAGCGGCACGCCGACCTCCAAGTCCGTTATCGTGCGGCTTGAGCGGGCCGAAGCGTGAGCTCCGTCCTGACGACGGAAGCGACCATCACCCAGGGTGTTGACGGGCCCAGGGTGGAACGGGCTGTCCGCGAATACCTCCTGGCCATCGGGGAGGACCCCGAAAGGCCGGGACTGGCTGACACCCCGGCCCGTGTAGCCCGCGCCGCCGCGGAAATGTTCGGCGGGCTCCATGAGGATCCCGTGGCAGTCCTGGACAAGACCTTCGACCTCGGCCACGGTGAAATGGTCATCGTTAAGGACATCCCGTTCTATTCCACCTGCGAACATCACCTGGTGCCGTTCCATGGCGTGGCGCACGTGGGCTACATCCCCTCCGCTGAGGGACTCGTGACCGGCCTCAGCAAGCTTGCCAGGCTGGTGGACGTCTTTGCGCGAAGGCCGCAGGTCCAGGAGAGGCTCACCACCCAGGTGGTGGAGGCGTTGGTCACATCGCTGCGGCCACTGGGCGCCATTGTAGTGATCGAGTGTGAGCACCTGTGCATGTCAATGCGGGGCATCCGCAAGCCCGGGGCAAAGACCATCACGTCTGCAGTCCGCGGTGAACTGCGCCTGCCGGCCGCCCGGGCCGAGGCGCTGAGCCTCATCCACGGCCGCTAAAAAATCTCTGGACATGCCCGCGCGGCAGCCATTCGTCAGCGGACACAATTACCCACGCCGCCGCGCCGGTCACAGCCTTCCTGGTCGGATACGCAGCTGGCTTGCGGGGATTGGATGCCTTCGACTCTCTCGCCAGCACTGCCGGCGTCGCGTCCACCTTGTGCGACAGCCACAATAGACGCCATCACACAGGGGAATGACAGGGCGTCGCCCTTGGATGGGTGCTGCCTACCGTCTCTGCTTCTCTACTACTGCGGGGTAGAGAGTCTGTAAGGCTTGCTCGGCGTCCCGCAATAGAAGTCAAATACCGCGAACTCTCTCCGAGCTAAAGGAGGTGGATAAAAGCCACCCCCTGGGACCCGGACTGCGGGATCGCCATGATAATCAGGCCCTTGGAGCCGTAATGGCTGAACTGGTCCGGCAGGGACGCCCAAACGGACCACGTTGGCCAACTCAGCCAGGGCAAACAGGGCCAGGCGGCCGCAATGGCGCTCGGCCCGTTCCTCCAGAGCCTCCGCAATCGCCACGGTCAGCGCGGTAGTCGGGGCGGCAGAGCCGGCGCCTTCCTTGGCGCGATGTAGATCGTTTCCCGGGAAGAGGCGAAGGCTTTGGGATTAAACTGCCGGCGAGAATCTGTGACGACGGTTGTCCCGGTCTCCGGTGCGGCCCAGCGCAGGGTGTTGCGGCTTTTGAGGCATTGGACCATCTTTTCGGCAGTGCCGAAAATACCGTGCCGCTGTTTGTCGGAGAGCTTCAGCGTCGACTCCAGGCCGCCGCTGCAAGCCCCTAGCTGTTCGAAGGTGACTCTCTAACTGCCAGACTCTGAAACTCTGTCGAAGAGACGCCGATAGCTGCGCTTACGTCCAACTAAGTGGACGAAAGGTCCATTGTCGGCACTAAAAGATTGACCGGGAGAGGCTCCGAGGAACCAATCCTGGGCGGCCCATCGGGGCGGGCGTACTGTCAACACGAAGGTTCTCAGTGCGTCAGGCAACCGGAAGTGCCCTTGCCGATGGGGCTCTCCGCGCACACCCGTTCATGGTCAAATGGGAGGGTTGCACCGGCTGCCCGAGTCCGACCACGGCCTCGGCCATATGGAAGGAAGCACATGACCGATCCACAGGAAAACCCCCCGGTCCCCACCCCCGGAAGCGCCCAGGGCCGCGACAGCAATGTTGAGGGTGGATGCCCGGTGGCCCACGGCAGCGTGACCTCGCACGGCAGTGAGAGTGAGAACCCGGCTATCGATTCGCCGCAGCCCAAGGCGCACCGGCCGCGGACCGTCGCGGACTGGTGGCCGAACCAGCTGGACCTCAGCGTTCTCCACACCCACAACCAGGCGGGCAACCCGCTCGGGCCCTCGTTCAGCTACCGTGACGAGTTCCAGAAGCTTAACGTCGAGGCGCTCAAGCAGGACATCATCCAGGTGCTGACCACCTCCCAGGACTGGTGGCCTGCGGACTTCGGCCATTACGGCGGCCTGATGATCCGGTTGAGCTGGCATGCAGCCGGCACCTACCGGGTCCATGATGGCCGCGGTGGTGCGGGAGACGGCAGCCAGCGGTTCGCGCCGCTGAACAGCTGGCCGGACAACGCCAACCTCGACAAAGCCCGGCGGCTGCTGTGGCCGGTCAAGCAGAAGTACGGCCAGAAGCTCTCCTGGGCCGACCTGATTGTTCTGGCAGGCAACGTGGCCCTCGAGTCCATGGGCTTCAAAACCTTCGGCTTCGCTTTCGGCCGCGAGGACGTGTGGGAGCCCGAGGAAATTTTCTGGGGCCCGGAGGACACCTGGCTGGGCGACGAACGCTACATCGGGGAAGGCCAGATGGCGCAGGAGGTCGGCTCCACCGAGATGGGGCTGATCTACGTCAACCCCGAGGGACCCATGGGCAACCCGGACCCGCTGGCGGCTGCGGCGTTCATCCGCGAGACCTTCAAGCGCATGGCGATGAACGACGGAGAGACCTTCGCGCTGATCGCCGGCGGCCATACCTTCGGCAAGACCCACGGCTCCGGTGACGCCGACGCGCACGTGGGCCCTGAGCCTGAGGCAGCCGACTTCGAGGCGCAGGGCCTGGGCTGGCTCAGCACCTACGGGACCGGCAAGGGCCCGGACACCATCACGTCCGGCCTCGAGGTCACCTGGACGGACCAGCCCATCCAGTGGAGCAACCGCTTCCTGGAGATCCTGTTCGAGTACGAGTGGGAGCTGGTCAAGAGCCCCGCCGGCGCCCACCAGTGGGTCGCCAAGGATGCCCCGGAGATCATCCCGGACGCGCACGACCCGGAGAAAATGCACCGGCCGACCATGCTGACGACGGACCTGTCGCTGCGCGTCGACCCCATCTACGAGGAAATAGGGCGGCGGTTTCTGGAGAACCCGGACGAGTTTGCGCTCGCGTTCGCCAAGGCCTGGTACAAGCTGCTGCACCGTGACATGGGCCCGGTAGGCCCGCACATGCTCGGACCGTGGGTTCCGGAGGCCCAGCTCTGGCAGGACCCCGTGCCGGCAGTAGACCACGAGCTGATCGACGAGCAGGACACCGCATCATTGAAGGCCACGCTCCTGGACTCCGGCCTGTCCGTCTCGCAGCTCGCGGGCACCGCGTGGGCCGCTGCGTCCACCTACCGCAAGACCGACAAGCGCGGCGGGGCCAACGGTGCGCGCATCCGGCTGGAACCGCAGCGCGGCTGGGAGGTCAACGAGCCCGAGCAACTTTCCGTTGTTCTGCAGGCGATTGAGACGGTCCAGCAGCAGTTCAACTCCGCCCAGAACGGAGGCAAGAAGGTCTCACTGGCAGACCTGATCGTCCTCGGCGGCTGCGCGGCGGTGGAGAAGGCAGCGCAGGATGCCGGCATCGCCGTAACGGTGCCATTCCGGCCCGGGCGCGCCGACGCATCCCAGGACCAGACCGACGTCGAGTCCTTCCAATACCTGCAGCCGCGGGCAGACGGGTTCCGCAACTACGTACGCCCCGGCGGGAAGCTCCAGCCGGAGACCCTCCTGCTCGACAAGGCGTACCTGCTGGACCTCTCCGCGCCGGAGATGACAGCGCTCGTCGGCGGTATGCGTGCCCTCGGCACCAACATCGGCGGCTCCGGCCACGGCATCCTCACCGACAGGCCCCAAGTCCTGACCAACGATTTCTTCGTCAACCTGCTCTCTCCGGGCACCCGGTGGAAGGCGTCGGAGTCGGAGGAGGACGTCTACGAGATCAGCGACGTCACCACCGGCGAGCTGAAGTGGACCGCCACACCGGTGGACCTGGTCTTCGGCTCCAACTCCCAGCTCCGGGCGCTGGCCGAGGTGTACGCGAGTGACGATGCCGGGGAGAAGTTTGTCAACGACTTCGTGGCGGCCTGGGTCAAGGTCATGGAGCTCGACCGCTTCGACCTGGACTGACCGATGCCTCCAATCCGGCCGCAGATGCAAGCATGTGAACTGCTGCCCGTGTCCTACGACGCGGAAAGTTGCCTACAGTCTAGATGAGGCCGCTGCCCGAGTCGGATGCAGTACTAAGCTCCTGCGGCGCCAAATCGCAAACAGCTATCTGGTAGCGCGCTACGTCAATTCGAAACTACTCATCGCCCATGAAGAATTGGTCGCGTGGCTCAATAGCCTGCCGACAGAGGCCCAGTCGCAGTGGGGACCCGTATCTCAACGACGAAACGCCCCGCCCTCCGTAGGTGGAGGGCGGGGCGTTGGTGTTTGGCTTATGCGGGTACGCGGCCAGGGCGTCTGGATCTGGGTAAGAGCTTCGCTCATTCGTCGCCAGGCTGTCCCAGAGCGCTCCAATTCTTGGCGGCCCAGCTCAGTGAGTGTGAAGTGCTTGCGGCCCGGACCGGCCTGGTCGTGTTGCCATGTGTGCTCGACGAGGCCCTGGTCGTCGAGTCGATTCAGGAGCGGGTACAGCGTCCCGCCTTTGATGCGGGTGAAGCCGTGCGGCTGAAGGAGCGCGGTCACGCGATTTCAGAGATCGTCCTCGGGTCGGGCGGCGAGGATCCGATTGGCTCTGGCCTGCAGGATGCCGAGCGACTCCTGGATCAGGGGCGATGCGATGCTGCCCCTGCGCACCGCAGCGACAATACGGCGCGAGGGCTTCCCCTTGCCAGTAATGCGCAGTCGAACCACATTTTCGGCACTGCGCAGGGGCGCCAGTCGCGGCAGCAGGCCCACGCCCAGCCCCGCACCAACGAAGGCGATCTGGGTTTCCCATTCAACGGCCTCATGGGCAATCCGCGGTGTCACCCCCACTGCCGTGAACGCCGCAGTGAATAGGGAATGGTAGGTGGAACCGGCGGCCTCGGTGATCCAGGGTTCCGACGCCAGCTCTTCGAGCGTCACCGTTTCCCGCGATGCCAACGGATGGTCGGCAGGAATGATCACGTCCAGGGGATCATCAAGCAGAACGGTCTGCTCGAAGCGCGGATCGTCCTCAACATAGGTGTCGGACTGCATGGCGACGATGACAGCGAGGTCGATTCGCTCTGCAACCAACAAGTCGAAACAGCGGGCCGGGTTGGCCTCGAGTACCTGCACCTCCAGCAGGGGGCGTGTTGAGCGCAGGGTGGCGGCCAGCGGCGCGAGCAACTGGGCGGCCGCCGTCGAGAATCCACCGAGGCCAAAACGGGACTGCACCTGGTCGCCGGCCTCCATGGCCGCGGCGCGCAGGCTCTCCCATTCCGCAATGAGGGTGTCTGAGCCGGACACGAGAAATCGCCCCGTGGCGGTGAGGCGCACACCCCGGCCGTCCTTCGTCAGCAGCTGCATTCCAAGCACGCGCTGGAGCTCGCGCAATTGCGCGGAGACCGCGGAGGGGGAATAACCTGTGAGCTCCGCGGTTGCGCCAATGGTGCCGCACCGGGCAAACACCCGAAGTGTGATGAGCCTCGCATCGATCATGCATCTATTGTGCACGGTTATCTTCCAAATCTTGCGCTTTTGTTGCGGTTCAATCATCCCTAATCTCATGAGTACAAGGTTTTTCGACAACGCCGCTCGCACCCACGCAGCCGTGGTCCCGACGAAACACACACTTACCCACGCCTCCCGGGAGGAAACACATGTCTGCTCCAGTCTTGCCCCTCAACTCACGCGGAAAACTCGCTTCTTCCTTGCCTGCAGAGCAGCTGGCGGAAATCAGCGGGTTGTTCGAGTTCCGGCGCAAGGGATATTCCCTCGATGCCCCCTTCTACACCGATCCCACGATTTTCAAAATCGACATGGAAGCCATTTTTGGCCAGCACTGGATCTTTGCCGCCAGCATCGCCGAACTGCCGGAGCCGGGCGACTACGTCACCGTCGATTACGGGCCCTACTCCCTGATCGTGCTGCGCAACGACGACGGCGGCGTGAACGTCCTGCACAACGTATGCCGCCACCGCGGCGCCCGTGTCCTGACCGAACCCGCGGGGTCAACAGGAAACCTGGTCTGCGGCTACCACTCTTGGACATACTCCCCCGACGGCAATCTGATCCACGCCTCGGCACCGGGGGAAACGAAGTTCGACAAGGGCTGCTTCGGCCTCAAGCGTGCCCACAGCCGCGTGGTCGCCGGACTCATCTTCGTCTGCATTGCGGACGAACCGCCGGCGGATTTCGACGAAACCGCTAAGATCTTCGAGCCTTACCTCGCACCCCACGATCTGTCGAAGACGAAAATCGCCTACCAGCAGAACATTATCGAGGAGGGCAACTGGAAGCTCGTCATGGAGAACAACCGCGAGTGCTACCACTGCGACGGCCACCCGGAGCTCGCCTGTTCCCTCTTTCCCACCTGGGGCCTGACGGAGGGCCTGATCCCGGCCCACCTCGAGGAAGTGTGGGACCGCAACAAGGAGGCACAGTCCTCGCTCGAGGAGCGTTGCCGCCGCTATGGCCTTCCCTATGAGGTGGTGGAGGAGCTTGATACGCGCATAGCGGGTATCCGCATCTCACGGGAATCGCTCGATGGTGACGGCGAATCGTTCTCGCCCGATGGCCACCGGCTCTCCAAGAAGCTGCTCGGCGACTTGCGGGACTTCCGCCTCGGCCGCTGCTCGATGCACCTGCAGCCCAACAGCTGGTTCCACTTCCAGAGTGACCACGTCATCACGTTCGGCGTCTTCCCCGTCAACGAGCACCAGACCCTGGTACGCACCACCTGGCTGGTAGCTGACGACGCCGTGGAAGGCGTCGACTACGACCTGGACAAACTCACCTACACCTGGAAGCAGACCAACCTCCAGGACAAGGCGTTCGTGGAGCTGTGCCAGACGGGCGCCGGCAGCCCCGCCTACGAGCCCGGCCCGTACATGAAGAGCGAATACCAGGTGGAGGCGTTCATCAACTGGTACGTGCAGCGCGTGCAGGAGCACTTGGCATGATCGAAGTCCTCACTGAGACGGCAGTCCAGGAGCCACAGCGCATTCGCGGTCTTGAGATGCCGTGGAACAGGGTGATGGGCAGCACCGAGGGACCCGCCGGTGCCGCCCGTGCCTTGGGTCCCTGGCATCCGCAGGAGTTCATGGCCGAATGTGTCGAGGTTGTTCCCGAGGTGGGCGGCATGATGACCTTCGTGTTCCGTCGCTCCGACGGTGCGCCCCTGGCGTTCCGTGCCGGCCAGTACGTGAACGTTGCCTTCCCCGTGAACGGCGAGGACCAGGATCCGGTGGACCGCAGCTACTCGCTGTCCAGTTCGCCCACCAAACCGTGGACCTTCGACATCACAGTCAAATGCGATCCCACGGGACTGGTCTCGCCGTGGGTGCACGAGAACGTCAAACCCGGCACCGTCCTCGAGATGCTCGGACCGGTCGGGGCATTCCACCTGCCCGACGCCGACCGGCGGGCAAGGTACCTCTTGCTGGCCGCCGGCGCAGGCATCACCCCCATCATGTCGATGGTGCGGACTATTCACTCCCTGCCCGGACAGGCCGATGTGGTGGTGCTTTACCACGGAGCGGAGGCCGGAGGCTTTGCCTTCCACAAGGAGCTGGCCTACATCGCATCCGTGGACTCGCGCGTCAAGGTCTTCTACTCCTTGGGCGACCGCAGCATACCCGAGGGGTGGGAAGGGCTCACCGGAAGGCTGACGGCAGCCATGCTCGACGAGGTGGCCCCCGATGCCAACGGCCGTCAGGTCTATGCCTGCGGCCCCGAGGGTTACCTGAACACCACCACGGAGCTCCTGGGGAAGGTGGGTGTCGACGACACCTCCATCTACATGGAATTCTTCTCGGGAGACCGCCAGACGATCCTTGAATACCAGGCGGAGCTCGCGTTTGCAGTGGACATTGCGGAGGAAATCGCCGAGGAAATCGCCGATTCCGCCGAGGACTACTACGAAAGCCAGCCCGCCGCGTTCGGGCTCTACGAGCCCGGCTACGACGCCGAGGGAACCCTGAAGGCCACGGGGCTGCCGCTGGAAACCGTCGACCCGGAAGCGCCCAGTCCTGAAGCCCCCGACGGCAGTCCGGAGGTGGGGCCGGAGGCAGGGACCCCCGATGCCTCGAGCTTCGACACGGTCGGAACGGGAAGCCTCACCCTGGCCTTCATGCGCACCGGCATCAATGTGCGCATCGACCCCGCCGAACATATCCTCGGGGTGGCCCAGCGTGCGGGCGTCAGGATCGGTGCGAACTGCAAGGAAGGCATGTGCGGCTCCTGCAAGGTCGTCAAGCTTTCCGGGGAGGTGGAGATGAACCACCAGGGCGGGATCCGGGCACGGGAAATCGATGCAGGCAAGTTCCTGCCCTGCTGCTCCACCGCACGGACCGATTTGGTGATCGATGCCTAGCCGCTTCCAGCTGCTCTAGGCCGGACAGCATCTGCGATTGTTTTCACGGCAAGAATACAAGTGCGAGGATGCCACGCGTGGCGTTCCCTGCCCCCCAAACCCCCATCCATCGCCACAGTCAGCCTGAACGCCTTCGTTGCCGCGTAGCGGTATGCGCTGCAGGTATCAATTGACCCACTTGCTTCACGGAAACTGACAACAATTACCTCACAGACAGTCTGATGCGACCAACATCACCGTGAGGGTTCGATCGCCAACCCATAGGAGCCATTCAATGTCAGGTAACAAAGCCGTTGCATACAAGGCGCCGGGGATCGTGGAAATCATCGATACCCCGTTTCCCACCTTTGAACTGCAGGCCGGCCCCGGCGTCAATCCCGTCAACGTCGGCCGGAAGGTCCCGCACGGGGTCATCCTGCGCACCGTGAGCACCAACATCTGCGGCTCGGACCAGCACATGGTTCGTGGCCGCACGACCGCCCCGGCCGGTCTCGTCCTGGGGCACGAGATCACCGGGGAAGTCATCGAGACCGGGCCCGACGTTGAGTTCATCAAGGTCGGGGACATCGTCTCGGTCCCCTTCAACATCTCCTGCGGGCGCTGTCGGAACTGCAAGGAGGGCAAGACCGGAATCTGCCTGAACGTGAAACCCGGACCGTCCCGGGTCCGCCTACGGCTATGTCGACATGGGCGGATGGGTCGGCGGGCAGGCGGAGTTCGTCCTGGTCCCCTACGCGGACTGGAACCTGTTGCGGTTCCCTGATCGGGACCAGGCCCTGGAGAAGATCATGGACCTGACCATGCTCTCGGACATCCTCCCGACCGGTTTCCACGGGGCCGTCACGGCAGGTGTCGGCGTCGGGTCCACCGTCTATGTTGCCGGGGCCGGTCCCGTGGGGCTTGCCGCGGCGGCCAGCGCGCAACTGCTGGGGGCCGCGGTGGTCATCGTGGGGGATCTCAATGAGGATCGCTTAGCCCAGGCCCGATCCTTTGGCTGCGAAACCGTCAATGTGGCCAACGGCGACCCGGCTGACCAGATCGAGCAGCTCCTCGGCGTCCGGGAGGTCGATGCCGGTATCGACGCGGTCGGTTTCGAGGCCCGCGGACACGGACACGGTGCCGGGGCCCAGGAGGCGCCGGCCGCCGTGCTCAATTCGCTGATGGACCTCACCGCCGCCGGCGGGTCCCTGGGCATTCCCGGCCTTTATGTGACCGGGGATCCGGGTGCCGCGGACGAGGCGGCCCAGAAGGGCAGCCTGTCCCTGTCCCTGGGCACCGGCTGGGCGAAGTCCCTCTCCTTCGCGACCGGCCAGTGCCCGGTGATGAAGTACAACCGGCAGCTGATGATGGCGATCCTGCATGACAGGATCCAGATCGCCAAGGCGGTCAACGCCACGGCCATTTCGCTCCAGGATGCCCCGCGGGGGTACGCGGAATTCGATGCCGGGGCCGCCACGAAGTATGTCCTGAACCCGAACGGCTACCTCAGCAACTAGTCCGAGGAAATGTGTTGATCCCTGCGGAACGATCGGAGGCTTCCGGCCTTCACCTAAGCAAACCTGATCCCTGACCCCAAAGAGGTGCCCCATGCACAAGGCCCGCACGCTCAGTGAACTTGCTCCCAGGGCGGCGCTACGGCTCGATACTGCTCCGCCAATCGCCGTCTTCCATATTTAAGCCGGCGAGATCTTCGCCATCGATGACACGTGTACCCACCAGGATGTCTCGCTGGCCGGTGGCTATGTAGAGGACTGTTGGGTCATTGCCCGCTTCAGGCCTCCAGGTTCAACCTCCGCACCGGAGCCCCGGATGCACCCCCGGCCAAACTGCCGGTCCGGACGCACGAAGTGCAGATCGTCGACGGCAACATCATGGTCCTTGAATCGGAGGAGGCCCCCAACCTTCCCCCGGGCTCACCCCTCAAGCCCATGTCTTAACCGCAAGCCCATCATCCGCCGAGCAAAGGATTCGCTCATGGCTATAAGCAATGACTTAAAACCCTTAACCCCCGAGGAGTTGCCTGCCGACAACGCTTTGGCAGCAACTCCCCCCAACGAAAAGCCCGAAAGTACGCGAAACACCAAAACAGTCATTGGTGTCCCCTCGGGAGAAAACACCAACCCCGCTGTCCTCGATCCGGAGGACGGAGCCGCAGAGGGCCTGCCGGATTCTGAAGAGTACGAACAGATCCTGGAAGAGCTTCGAACTGCCAGGACCGAGCAGGCCGTTTCGGCACGCCGGAACCATCGGCTCATTCTCGACAAGGTCACGTTCGGGATCACAGGCGTCATCGCCATTGCCTTTGTGGTCTGGGGCTTTGTCGGCCGGGACAGCCTCGCCTCGTCCTCTACGGTTGCCCTGAACTGGGTCATGGAGTACACAGGATGGCTGTTCATGCTCCTGGCCTCGCTCTTCGTGGTCTTTGTCCTGTGGCTGGCCCTGGGCAAGTTCGGCAACATCCCGCTGGGCAAGGATGGCGAAAAACCCGAATTCCGTACCGTCTCCTGGGTGTCCATGATGTTTGCCGCCGGCATGGGCATCGGGCTGATGTTCTACGGCGTGGCCGAACCCCTCTACCACTACATCTCTCCCCCGCCCGGAACCGTGGACGGACGGACACCCGAAGCCATCCAGACCGCCATGGCCACCTCCATCTTCCACTGGACACTGCACCCCTGGGCCATGTACGCAGTGGTCGGCATCGCCATGGCCTACGGCACCTACCGCCTGGGCCGCAGGCAACTGATCTCTGTCGCCTTCACGTCGCTCTTCGGCGTCAGGAGGGTCGAAAGGCCAATCGGGAAGTTCATCAACATCCTGGCCATTTTCGCCACCTTGTTTGGTACCGCTGCATCGTTGGGCCTGGGCGCCCTGCAGATCGGCAGCGGCATGACCTCCAACGGCTGGTTCGGCGAAATCGGCACCCCCGTGCTCGTGGCGATCGTCGCGGTCCTGACCTTATGCTTCGTCGCTTCGGCCGTCTCCGGCATCAGCCGCGGCATCCAGTGGCTCTCCAACATCAACATGGTCCTGGCCGTCGTCCTCGCACTCATCGTCTTCATCGCCGGCCCCACCCTGTTCATCCTCAACCTGATCCCCTCCGCCGTCGGCGACTACGCCCGCGACCTGGCCGAAATGTCATCCCGGACCGAAGCGGTCGGCGATGAGGCCCTTCGGAGCTGGATGACCAGCTGGACCATCTTCTACTGGGCCTGGTGGATCTCCTGGACGCCCTTCGTAGGACTTTTCATCGCCCGCATCAGCCGCGGCCGCACCATCCGCCAGTTCGTCACCGGTGTGCTGCTGGTGCCCAGCGTCGTCAGCGTGATCTGGTTTGGTATCTTCGGCGGAGCCGCTTTCCATGTCCAGCAGGAAGCCGATAAGGCAGGCACGCCCGGGCTGGTAACAACGGTCGACGGCGTCCCGTCCGTCAACTTCGACGGTGCACTCTTCGACCTGGTCAAGAACCTTGGCATGCCCGGCTGGCTTACTGCTGGTGTCATCGTGCTGGCCATGGTCCTAGTGGCGATCTTCTTTGTCACCGGCGCCGATGCCGCGTCCATCGTGATGGGATCGCTCAGCTCCAACGGCGCCGAGCACCCCCGCCGCGGAGTGGTCATCTTCTGGGGCAGCCTCACCGGCGCCGTGGCGGCGGTCATGCTGCTGGCCGGCGGCGACGAACCCTCGGAAGCCTTGGCCGGCCTACAACGCATCACCATCGTCGCAGCGCTACCGTTCGTCGTCGTCATGCTCCTGCTCTGCTTTGCCCTCACCAAGGACCTGCGCCGCGATCCCCTGTCCCTGCGACGGCGCCTGGCCACATCCGTCGTCGAACGGGCCATACGCACCGGCGTGGAACAACACGGCGGCATTCAATTCGACCTCGTCACCAAGCATGACTGCGCTGATTCATGCCCGGACCCGGACTCCCACCAGGGCGGCACCCATACGGGCAGCATCCCCACCGTCAAGGCCCGGCAAGCGGACCGGGACAGTAAATAGACTCACCCTCAGTCGCAACCGCCCCGGTGGCACGCGGCTTCCTAGCCCGTGCCACCCGGGCACACCCACCTCCAACCCATAACAAAGGCTACCTACATGTCCCAGCACCACGACCAAGAACAGACTCTCCGGATCAGCAGCGAAGGGAAGGAGTCCGTGGATATCCAGATGCAGTCCTCAAGTCCAGTGACCGTTCGGCTACAGCTGGATGGGGGCTGCAACTGCCACCACGACAACGGAAACCGCCCCGGCTCGTATATTGACAGCGACCTTGGTCCCCGCTGACGGCGGCGGCACCGCCACGCTGCATCAGCCATAAAACCCACGACCGTTCAACTGGGCATCCCAGTACTGCGCCTTGCCAGGAACAACAATCAAGGGCCCGCACCTACATCACGCCCGGCCGGACTGCCTTCGAAGTTGCTGGACCGTTTTGGCCGCCAAGCAACCGACATGCAGCTGTCCGTCACAGACAAATGCAACCTTCGCTGCACCTAGTGCATGCCGGCAGGTGGCATGCAATGGCTACCGAAGGAAGCCGTCATGACAGCAGGTGAGATCGAGAGAATCGTGGGCATCGGCGTCGAGCGCCTGGGTGTGAGGGAACTCCGAATCACTGGAGGAGAGCCTTTGGTCAGACCGGACCTCGTCGAGGTCATCGCCACACTTCGGGCGCGTCACCCCGGGCTCCCCATGTCCATGACCACCAACGGCGTCGGGCTCGATACGAAGGCGGAGGCGCTCGAGGAGGCCGGGCTTACCCGGGTCAATGTTTCCCTGGACTCCCTGCATGAGGAGGTTTTTACCCAACTGACCCGGCGCCCCTTCCTCGGCAAAGTGCTCGCCGGCGTCGAGGCAGCCCGCGCCGCGGGCCTTGGACCGGTCAAGATCAACGCAGTGCTGATGCGCGGTGTCAACGACCAGGAAGCCCCGGAACTGTTGGAGTGGGCCTTACAGCGAGACATTGAGCTGCGCGTCATCGAACAAATGCCGCTGGACGCGGAACGCGGCTGGACTGAGCACGGGATGATCACGGCCCCTGAGATACACGCCCCGCTGTCCGCAGACTTTGTTCTGGAGCGGGATCGCCGCCAGCGGGACGGAGCACCAGCCGAACGGTTTGAAGTACGACGACGGCACGTGGCTACCGGCGAAGCGTCCGGAACTGTTCTGGGAACCGTAGGGATCATTGCATCTGTCAGTGAACCTTTTTGTTCGGACTGCCGGCGTACCCGCGTCACGGCTGAGGGAAAGATCATGAGCTGCCTGTTTTCACGGGAGGAGTTCGACCTCCTGGCGCTCCTGCGGGCTGGTGCGCAGGACGACGAACTGGTGCACCTTTGGCAGGATGCCATGTGGAAGAAGCCGCGAGCGCACGGCATGGACCACGCTGGTCTCGGAACTGAAGACTTTGTGCAGCCTGACCGCAGCATGAGCGCCATCGGAGGATAAGACCAATGCTCGTTCGATATTTCGCCGCCGCCTGCGCAGCGGCCGGCGTCGAAGAGGAACACCTCGATGTTCCCGACGGCACCACCCTGGACGGACTCATCGCAGTCATGCTGACCGTAGACCGTGGGATAGCGGGAGCGGCTGGCACCCCTCTTTCGCTGGCCGAAGTCATCACCCGGAGCACGTTCCTACGGAACGAGGTCGCACTGCGGGACCGCGGTGCGGCGCTTAGTGCGGGAGATGTGGTGGATGTCCTGCCGCCCTTCGCTGGCGGTTAGTGCATCAAAACCTGCAAGGGTCACACCGGGGACGAGCGCAAACTTGCCCTCCGCCTAGCGCCGCCCGTAGCTGGTTGCCAGTGCTATTGCTTCCGTACGCGAGCTGACGCCCACCTTCCGGAAGATGTTTCCCACGTGGAATTTCACCGTATTTTCACTGATGTTGAGGGCGCCCGCGATTGACCTGTTCCGCTGACCCGACGCCAGATGCTGCAGCACTTCCAGCTCACGGCTGCCCAGGTTCCATGCACTTACGTCGCCAGGAGCAGTCTGCGGGGCGTCCAACGGAAGTGTCACGGACACATCGGCCCCCCCAGCCGGGCATGACATCCACCTGCATTCTTCCATCAAGGGCCTGGACCCTGCGGTCCAGCCTGCCCAAATTGGATGCGTCGGCGGACAGGGCGCCGCCTCCGTCGTCGCGGACATTGATCAGCAAATTTTCGCCGTCGCAGTCCCACTGTGCCCGGACTCTGCGAACCTCGGGCTGGTCCTCGCCAACTGCTTCGTCACGGCCTTTCGCTCAGCCATCGTCAATCCCATCCACCCGGCGTAACCCGGCCCCGCCCACCCGGCAACCCCGAACCAGCCGGAGGATTATTTATGAGGCAGTATGCCACTTCGCGGAGGTTATTTACGAGTCAACGCGCCCACTGGTGTCAGTGGTGCGACCGGCGTAGCGTCGGTTACATCCAAAAGCAGGCGGCAGCGGTCGCGTCAGCCGGTGCACGCCTCAATCCACTGGGGCGCATTCGCTGAAGGAGCCGGGAATGGCTGGATGGAACGCGGACACGGCGGCTGGCCCCCTGGGGGCAGGCACGGTCACCCTCGTTGAAGGCTCTTCGTTCTGCATTTCCTCGTCCAACGGGGACATCTACGCGGAGCTTCCGCACGGGGTCTTTTACCGGGACACTCGAATATTGTCCCGCTGGTTTTTGACCGTCAACGGGCAACCGCTGGAACCTCTGGCGGCACAGACCAAGCAGCCTTACCGGGCACTGTTTGCCGGACGCGTCCCCCGTACGGACGGATACGCGGACAGCCCATTAATCGTGGAGCGGCTGCGCGAAGTGGGAGCCGGGATCCTGGAAGAGATCACCATTCGAAACTACTCGTTACATCCGGCCGAGTGCGAGATCACGTTGGTCGCCGAAGCGGATTTTGCCGATCTGTTCGAAGTAAAGGAGGCCCGGACCCCTCAGCGCTGGGACCAGACCCGTGAACATCGTGGCGACTCGCTGGAAATACGCGCTGAATGGCAGGGCATACGGAAGGGCGTCGTCATCAAGGCTGAGGGTGCCAGCGCCACCTCCAAGGCCGTCACGTTCGGAACCACGATTCCGCCCTTCGGGAAATGGAGCACCCACGTCAGTGTGGTGCCGAATTTTGAAGGATTCGGACCCACAGCACCGTTTGCCCATCCTGCTCCTGGCGAAATGTCGCCCCGCGATCGGCGCCGCCAGGAGTGGGTGGCGAAGATTCCCGCACTCCAGATTGGCAACCGCTCCATCGAACGCACGCTCCGGCGCAGCTACGAGGACCTTGGGGCGCTCCGGATCCAGGATCCGGATTATCCGGAACGGGTGGTGGTGGCTGCCGGGGCGCCCTGGTTCATGACCCTGTTTGGCCGGGACTCCCTGTGGGCATCAGAAATGGCGCTGCCGGTTGACCCCTCGCTGGCGCTGGGCACCTTGCGCACGCTGGCAGATCGCCAGGGAACGGTGGTGGAAACGATGAGCGAGGAGGAACCGGGCAAGATCCTCCACGAGGTCCGGCTCGATATCTCCAGTGGTCTGGCCCTGGGCGGAAGGTCGGTTTATTACGGCAGCGTTGATGCCACGCCGCTCTTTGTGGTGGTCCTGGGATCGGTTAGCCGCTGGGGATTTGATAGGGAGATCATCTCCGCCCTGCTCCCTAACGCCGACCGGGCGCTCTCATGGATCCGCGACTACGGTGATCGGGACGGTGATGGCTTTGTGGAGTACGGGCGTCCCAACGAGCACGGGCTGATCAACCAGGGATGGAAGGACTCCTGGGACGGCATCAACTTTGCCGATGGCACCATTGCAGAGCCGCCCCTTGCGCTGTGCGAAGTTCAGGCGTATGTCCACGGCGCCTATATGGCGCGCGCCTGGATGGCATACGACGCCGGCGACCTCGCCTTGGCTGCGGAGCTTCGGGACCGCGCGGCCACGCTGAAGAAGCGGTTCAACGAAGAGTTTTGGCTCCCGGACAAGGGCTATTACGCCGTCGCATTGGACCGCGACAAGCGGCCCGTTGATGGCTGCGCCTCGAACATGGGTCATTGTCTTTGGTTTGGCCTGGTGGATGAGGACAAGGCACCGCTGGTGGTGGAGCGCTTGATGTCCCCCGAGATGTTCAGCGGCTGGGGTGTACGAACGCTGGCAAGCAACATGGGCGCTTACAACCCGGCCAGTTACCACAACGGTTCGGTTTGGCCACACGACAATGCACTAATTGTGGCCGGGCTGCTCCGCTACGGGTTCATAGAGCAGGCACAACAAATCTCCACAGCACTCCTGGAAGCCGCTGAATACTCCGGAGGTCGCCTGCCTGAGCTCTTTTGCGGCTTCGACCGGGAACAATATGCCGAGCCCGTCCCTTATCCCACGGCCTGTTCCCCGCAGGCATGGGCCGCCACCACCCCGATCCATCTGATCACGAGCTTAATGCGCTATGACGCGCACATTTCTCTCGGCGGACTGTGGCTGGACCCGGTGGTGCCGCCGTCCTACGGGGACCTGCACATCAGCAATGCACCCATGGGCAGCGGCCGGATCACCATCGACGTCTCGGGATCGGCTTACACCGTACATGGCATGCCGGAAGGTATAAAGGTCCACCACGGGCAGCGGCCATGGATTACCGACCTCGTGGAACAGGCACACCTGCATCCTCCGGGAAAATAGGACGGGCAGGGTTCAGGCCCAAATCTGATATCCGGTGGATTTGTCGAACAGCTTCAGCTTTCGCGTATTGGCTCCTACTCGGGCTATCCAGAGGACCGAGTCATCGTCGGCGGCTTGATCGACGACGCCGGTAACGATGTGCTCCCCCAGGAGCCACACCTCCACGGTGCGGCCTGTCAGCTGTGCCCAGTCCTTGCGCAGGCCACGTGGCGATAGGCGCGGCCGCAGAAACCGAACTGCCCCGCCGAGTTGGCGGACTCCCCCGTCATCAGCCGGCACGTCTACCGCAACAGAGCGCTGAGCTAGGCTGAATGCGCAGATTCTCGTGAGTCCGCATTAGGGAGGGAAATGAGCAGCTTCGACAATGGGAGCTTGGGCAGTGATCTGTTTGGGAACAGCGGCGGTACTGGGGCCGTGAGCTGTCCTGCGGTACTCGGGCGTTCAAGAATCAGACGGGCCTTGCTGTGCATCGGCGGGCTGATGAGCGTTGTGCTCGGGTTGAGCATTCGCACGCTCAGCGATGCGGCGTGGACCGGCCCTGCCGGTGATGGCCTGTACGCGGTTCTGGTCTATATTCTCGTGGCCCTCCTGATTCCGTCGAAGTCCAAGGCACTGATTGCGGCCGCAGCCCTTACGGTCTGTATGGTGATCGAGCTGTTCCAGCTCACTGGTCTTCCAGCCGAACTCGGAGAATCCTGGCCACCCCTTCGCCTGGTCCTTGGAACCACGTTCGGCTCCGCGGATTTGTTCGCCTACGCCGGCGGTGCTGCCGTCGCTTACGCGGTGGATCGGACGACGGGCACGGTGGTGAACAGCACTCGCCATCACTAGGTGCCCTGCTGTTCCGCCCCGGGGAGGACAACCACCCAACGAAGGTCCTGGCGGTCATGCGACAGCTATACCCGGATCCTAGGTCTACGAAACTTCACGATGCCCTCGACCACGACGTCGCTGCCACGTTTAGACGGGAAGGATCTCCGTTAGCAGGAACCGTCTCCATAGCTCAGCTGGACGGAGCAGCCCCCACTAGGGCAGGTCGCAGGTTCAAATCCCGCTCGGGGCACCAATGTTCATGACGGCAGAGCTCACTGAGTACCGGCTTCCAGGACGTCATGCAGCCCGCCTCCGAGCCACCATGAACAACCGGAAGCATGTTCGCTGTTTGTCATTCTGATCCCCATCATCGCCGGGCGGGCCCTCCGCGCAACCAGAGCGCTACGCGCCGCTCACGGTCCAAAATTTCGTTCGGCGCTCCTTCGTCGCTTATTTCCTCGCGAAATTTTGGACGGCTCCCGGTTCCACAAGTTGCACCACGGACCCTCAACCCCAGCGGTGACTCCGTTATCAGAACGACGCCGAAATCTGACAGACACACCCGGTGCCCGCCAGCTGCTGAAGGAGAAGGAACATGGAACCGCTCACCATCAAGACAACTTAAGCGGTTGACTAGCAGCAGACCCCCAACCACGCCCGCCCTGAAGTCCACAAAGAAGGCGACAGGCAATGGGCGGGAGCTAGTCCTTCTCCCCCAGCCCGATCAGGTCATGTTGCCCAGCCCCTCAATGACCATGAAGGAGTAGAAGCCAGACCCTTCCCCGAACCTGAGGAGAGCCACCCGGCCACACAACCGGCCTCCCAACAAAAATAGGCCCCGGAGGGCCCATCAAAAGTAGTTTTGTCCACAGTCAGCGGCCCAAAGGGCCCCTGACCTGCGGAAACACTGTGCCCGAGGTGGGACTCGAACCGGACTCCCGCCCCTGCAAACACTGGGAACTCCTGAAACATCCCCGATCCGGCCCAGTCCGACCGATGTACGACCCGATCCGAGATGTGATGTCGGGTCTGTCAGATTAACGGTGGGTCTGGCCTGGCTTGTGGTTAGTTGATTCTTCCCTCGAATGCGATCGCGAACGCGTTCAAGGCCGGCTTCCACCTCGTGGCCCATCGTGCCCGGCCCTGCCCGGTGGGGTCAAGGGAACGGGTCACGAGGTAGAGGCACTTCAGCGCCGCGGCGTCGTTGGGGAAGTGGCCTCGCGCCCGCACCGCTCGCCGGTAGCGGGCGTTGAGGGACTCAATGGCGTTAGTCGAGCAGATCACCCGCCTGATCTCCGCGTCCCAGTCAAGGAACGGCGCGAACTCGGCCCAGGCGTTGCGCCAGAGCCGTCCAATCGCCGGGTATTTGATCGCCCATTTAGCCTCGAATTCTCCGAAACGCTCCTTCGCAGCGGCCTCGGTCGGGGCCGTGTAGATGGGCTTAAGGTCCCGGGAGAGCTCATCCCAGTGCTGGCGCGGCGCGTAGCGGAAGGTGTTGCGGATCAAATGGATCACGCACGTCTGAACCGTGGCCTGCTCCCAAACCGTGGTGATGGCCTCGGGCAGGCCCTTGAGCCCGTCGCAGACTGCGATGCACACGTCCTCCACACCGCGGTTCTTGATCTCCGTCAGGACCCCGAGCCAGTACTTCGCTCCCTCCCCACCGTCTCCGGCCCAGATCCCGAGGATGTCGCGTTCGCCGTTCACGGTGACGCCCAGCACGACGTAGAAGGGCTTGTTGCGAACCTGCCCGTCACGGACCTTCACGTGGATCGCGTCGATGAAGACCACCGGGTAGACGCGGTCCAGGGGCCGGTTGGCCCATTCGGCCATCTCCTCCGAAACCTTCTCGGTGATCCGGCTGATGGTGTCCTTGGAGACCGTGGCGCCGTAGACGTCGTCGAAGTGCGCCGCGATCTCCCCAGTCGTCAGGCCACGGGCAGTCAGAGACAGAACGACCTCGTCGATCCCGTCCAGGCGGCGCTGGCGTTTCTTCACAATCTGCGGCTCGAAGCTGCCCTCCCGGTCTCTGGGAACATCGATCTCAACGGGGCCGATCTCGGTGAACACGGTCTTGGATCGGGTCCCGTTACGGACGTTCCCGCTCTCGGCCGGCCCGTGCCTCTCGTGACCAAGATGCTCCGTGATCTCCGCTTCCAGCGCGGTCTCCAGCACGTTCTTCGTCAGGCCGGCCAGCAGCCCACCCGGGCCCAGCAAGCTCACGCCCTGCTCGCGTGCCTGCTCCAGCAGCGCCTCAGCGAGCTCCTTCTGATCAATGATTTCTCCCGTCATGGGATCGATCATCTCTGCGGTCTCCGTCATAGCCTTGCCTTTCGGTCAGGCCACGCCGTTCCCACCGTTTTTCTTACAGTCCCCGGTCGCGGCCGTGGACCAGGCGTATCGGCGACTTCGTCTGCCCACTGTCCGGGTGGTCCTGGATGAAGCCCTGACCGTCGCGGCGAAGGAACAACTCTCCTATCAGGGGTTCCTGGCCGAGCTGCTGCTGGCCGAGTGCGATGACCGGGACCGGCGCTCCTCGATCCGACGCGTCAAAGCGGCTGGGTTTCCACGGAACAAGTGGCTCGGGGACTTCGATTTCGACGCGAACCCCAACGTCAACCCCGCCACCATCCATACACTGGCCACCGGAGACTGGACCCGAAAAGGCGCGCCCTTGTGCCTGATCGGGGACTCCGGCACCGGCAAATCCCACCTGCTTATCGGGCTCGGCACCGCCGCGGCCGAGAAAGGCTACCGGGTCAAATACACCCTAGCCACCCGGCTGGTGAACGAACTCGTCGAAGCCGCCGACGAAAAGATGCTCGCCAAAACCATCGCCCGCTACGGGCGGGTGGACCTGCTGTGCATCGACGAACTGGGCTATATGGAACTGGACCGCCGCGGCGCCGAACTCCTCTTCCAGGTCCTGACCGAACGCGAAGAGAAAAACTCCATCGCGATCGCAAGCAACGAGTCGTTCTCCGGCTGGACCAAGACGTTCACCGACCCGCGCCTGTGCGCCGCGATCGTGGACCGGCTCACCTTCAACGGCACCATCATCGAAACCGGCACCGACTCCTACCGCCTCGCCCACAGTCTCGCCCGGACCGGGCTTTGAACGGCGGCTGATTGACCTGCCGCGTCGACCGGTGCCAGGACCGCGGCGACGGGAAGAAGAATGCCGCTCTGACGTGATGCCGGACGAAGCCGGCGGGTTTAGCTTTGTTGTAACGGTGATGGATCCCACCGGGACCGGTTGATTTGCCGGTTCGGACCGCCGACCTGGCTGATGGTTCCTGCCCCGACTGTGAAGGGCAGGATGGTCGCCATGGCTGGAACCCGGAGCGGGCCGGGCATCCCGGCAACGCCGGACAGGGATAGGCTCACCGGCGTCCTGGCGCCCGTCGGCCCATTGGAACTATCCGTGGAGGAAGTGCGCCAACTCTGGTCGTTCATCCATGGAGACATCATGGACGGGAGCATGCGCCGGTTGCTGCGCGCTTCCCTCGGGTTGTGTCCCCGGCACACCTGGGCCTACGCCGTCGTGGAGGTTGAGCTGTGGCAGGCAGGCGCCGGAGTCCGGGGAGGCCACCAGCCCTTCGACGTCACGGTCCTTTACGAGGACCTTCTGGAACACGTCGCAGATGGGCTGGACCTGAAAACCTCGCTGTTGCACCGGCATCCGGACGAGGTGCTTCTGCCGCTCGGGCCCTGCCGGATCTGTGAGGACATGGCCTCCCCGAACCTGCCGGGTTTGCGGATGGGCTATGCGAACTCCAACACCGAAGCCCTCACCGTTGAAGCAAACGGGCTCGCGCACACCACGGCGTGGTGCCGGGAAACACTCCCGCTTTGGCGGGACCGGGCATGTCCCGACTGTGAGCCCGGCACAGCGGAAGGAGCCGGTAATCCGGTGCTGTTGTGCCGTTTCCATTTGGCCGCACGCCGTCCCCTGCCGGAGCATCTGCGGAACGCGGTGGCGTCGCGGCTACGTGAAGTCCGGGGACGGATGAGGCACCTGACCGAATCCATGACGGATTACGGGGCACCGAGTGGGGCCGAGGAAAATGCGTCCTGGATCGAGGCCCTCGGCTTCTTCGCGGGCTGGGGGCTGCCCCTGTACCTGGCCGCGGGCGCCACGGAAGCGGGGCCCGAAACGGACAGCACAGGCGCCGGGCGGAGAGACTGACCGCGTCATAGTGTGGCGGCCGTCGCCGCTGTCCCTGTAGTCTCTGTTCACGGTGATGGATCCCGCCGGAACAGCCCGCGCTTAAGGCGCGGGGCGTTCGAACCGCCTCCTGGCTAATGGTTCCTACCTTTGCTGATACGAAGGTAGGTGACTCATGCCCGCACCCGGCACGCTCGTCCTGCTCCGCCACGGCCAGAGCGTCCTGAACGCCCAGGACCGGTTCACTGGACTGCTCGACCCGCCCCTGACCCCGCTCGGGGAAGACGAAGCTGCCTGCTCCGGAGCCTTGCTGGCCTCATCGTCCTTTTCCCCCGGCACCGTCTACACCTCCACGCTGACGCGCACCCGGGCCACCGCCCGCATCGTCCTGGACGTCCTTGACGCCCCTGGCGTTCCGGTCCTTGCGGCGTGGGAGCTGAACGAGCGCAGTTACGGCTCCCTGACGGGCAGGGCCAGGAGGGAACTGCTCAGCGAGCTCGGGCCCGACGTCTTCCGTTTCTGGCGGCGCTCCTATTACGGGGCACCCCCGCCGATGTCACGGTCCGAGCTGGGCGCGATCCGGCGCAGCCGGGCGTTCGCGGGGCTGCCGCCGGAAGCGGTCCAGGCCACCGAATCCCTGTGCGGGGTGGTCAAGCGCGTCCGGATTTTCTGGCACCAGCACCTTCGCCCGAGGATCCGTGCCGGCGAGGACGTGCTGGTGATCGGGCACGGCAACTCGCTGCGGGCGTTGTGTCTTGTCCTGGACCGGCTCTCCCATGCCGAGGTCGAGGCCCTGAACATCCCCACCGGACACCCGCTGGCCTACCGCTTCGCCCCCGAGCTGGTGCCGCTGGTGCGGTGCGGGGTGTATCTGAATCCGCTGGCGGCGCGGACCGCCGCCGCACTGGTCGCCGCCGCCGGCGGGACCTGAGACAAGGAACGGAGAAAGTCATCATGTATGAACTACAGATCACCGGGGTCCGCGCCCTGCAGATCCTGGACTCCCGGGGCTATCCCACTGTGAAGGTCTGGCTCACGGCAGCGGAGGGCACGGTATCGGTGGCGTCGGCGCCGTCGGGGGCGTCCACCGGCGCGCATGAGGCGGTCGAGCTGCGCGACGGCGGCCAGGAGTATTCCGGCCGCGGCGTGCAGAAAGCCGTCACCAACGTCCGTGGTGAAATCAGCGAGCTGCTCACGTCCCGGAGCTGGAAGACTCTGGCGGACGTAGACCAGGCACTCCTCCGGCTGGACGGGACACCGGGCAAGTCGAGGCTGGGCGCAAATGCCATTGTCGCAGTGTCGATGGCCGCTACCCGGGCCTTCGCCACGGCGGCCGGGCTGCCACTGCACGTCTGGGTCGCCCAGACCCTCGGCCGGGCCGGGCGGCTGCCGATTCCGCACTTCAATGTCCTCAACGGAGGCCAGCACGCCGCGAACCCGCTGGAATTCCAGGAATTCATGATCGCCCCCGCCGGTGCACCCTCCTTCACCGACGGGCTCCGCTGGGGATCGGACGTCTACCACGCGCTGTCCCGGCGCCTGCGCCAACAGGGCCTTGCGACCGGTCTGGGCGATGAGGGCGGGTATGCCCCCGCCATCGCCCGCCCTGAGGAAGCACTGGACTTGATCGTGGCCGCCATCGAGGACGCCGGCTACACGCCGGGCCGGCACGGCGTCGCGATCGCGCTGGATCCTGCTGCGAACTCCTTCTACGCCGACGGGACTTACACGGTCGCCGGCAAGGCCCACACCCCGGAACAGATGATCTCCTACTACGAGAAGCTCATCACCGATTACCCGATCTGGAGCCTGGAGGACCCGCTCGCCGAAGAAGACACCGGCGGGTGGCCTGCCCTCACCGCGGCCCTCGGGAACAGGGTGCAAATCGTCGGGGATGACCTGTACGTCACCTCCGCGGACCGGGTACGGGACGGCATCCGGGACCGGTCCGCGACAGCGGTGCTGATCAAACCCAACCAGGCCGGAACCGTGAGCGAAACCTTCGACACGCTCACGGCCGCCTCGGAGGGCGGATTCGGCGCGATGGTCTCCCACCGCTCCGGGGAAACCGATGATACGTTCGTCGCGGATCTCGTCGTCGGATCGGGCTGCGGGCAGCTGAAATCCGGGGCGCCGGCCCGCGGGGAACGCGTCGCCAAATACAACCGGCTCCTGGAAATCACCGACGAGGACCCCTTACTGCCTTATGGCCCTACCGGCACCCACCTCAACGACCAGTGAGTAAACACCAGCCCGAACAGGAGCGCCCATGAATGAGCCAGAGAACGAGTCCCGCCCCGTCACAGGACAGACACCTTATGTTCCGCGCCGGATCACGGGATCCGTGCTGATGGGTGTGGTTCCCGGCCAGCCCTTGGCGGTCGCGCACCGGGCCGCGGAACTGGCCTACAGCCTGAACGTCAAACTGATCTGCGCGTACGTGGACGTCACCAGCTACCTGGCCGAGGAACCGGATGGCAGGGTCGAAGCCTTGCCGATTGATCCGGACGGGATCGATGACGACATAGAAGGGATCAGCGCCGGCATCAGGGAACGCCTGCAGGAGGCCCTGGACGGTAGCGGGGTCGGCTGGTCCTTCGTGACCCTCTCCGGTGACCCGGCCCGGGCCCTGGGGCGGCTGGCCGATTCGGCGGACGCTTCCGTCATCGTCGTGGGCACCCGCGAACGTGGCCTCGGAGCCCGGTTCGAGGAGCTGCTCGTCGGTTCCGTCGCGGTCCACCTCACCCACCGCCAGCATCGGCCGGTTTTGGTCGTCCCGCTCGCCAGGCACCACCGGCAGGAGGGCCACTGATGGAACCGCCTACCCCCGAGACCACAGCAACCGCCGGTGCTCCCGAAAAAACCGGCTCCGCGAGCACGGAGCGGCTGCCCATCGACAGTGACCCTGCAGGGACCGCAGCAGACGACGCGGACGCGGGGACGCTCGGCGAGGTGCGGGGCCACCGTCCGGTGCACCTTCACCCCGGGTTCGTGCTGGTCGTCATCACCGGGGGCGTGTTCGGCGCCTTGGCCCGCTACGGGCTCGGCACTGTCCTGCCGTCCCCGGGAGGGTGGCCGCTGCCGACCCTGATCATCAACCTGGCCGGGGCGTTGCTGCTCGGTGTCCTGCTGGAGGCCCTTGTCCGCCGCGGTCCGGACGCCGGACGGCTGAGGTTGATCCGTCTGCTCGCCGGGACCGGGTTCATGGGCGCCTTCACCACCTACAGCACCCTGGCCCTGGAAACGAACGCCCTCCTTGGGGCTGGACGGACCACCGACGCGGTGATCTATGTCGCCGCGACGGTGATCGGCGGAGCCGCGGCAACAGTGGCCGGGATCCGGGTCGCCGCCGGATACCACAGCAGGATGACCGCCCGGCGACGGGACGCGACCCTCCGCCCCGACCGACAGGAGAGCAACCGGTGAATGCCCTGACCATTCTCTTGCTCGGACTCGCCGGCGGATTCGGCGCCGGAACCCGCTTCGTTGTCGACGGGCTGGTCCGCTCGAGGCTCCGCACCGCCCTGCCCGTGGGCACCATCGCCATCAACGTCACCGGATCCTTCCTGCTGGGACTGGTCGCCGGGGCCGTGATCGTCCACGCGGCACCCGTCGAACTGCAGGCCATCGCCGGCACCGGGTTCCTTGGCGGTTACACCACGTTCAGCACGGCCAGCTTCGAGACGGTCCGGCTCGTCCAGTCCCGCCGCACCGGACTGGCCCTCCTGAACGGAATCGGCGCCGCGGTCGCGACGGTCGGTGCCGCCGCGGCTGGCCTGGCGCTGGCCAGCCTGCTGTGAGGCCAGGCATCGGCCTGGACGTGTCCATCAACTGCAGCAGGGAGCAGCCATGCCGGATATGAACGAACAGCGCCTGAACGTGGATCGGACAGATACTGCCAGGAGGAACAGGCTTGGACCGATGGGGTTCGTGCTGACCTTCGGTGTCGTGAGCATGCTGGCCGACGTCGTCTATGAAGGGGCCCGGTCCATCACCGGCCCGTTCCTGGCCGCCCTCGGCGCTACAGCGGTCATGGTCGGCTTCATCACCGGATTCGGGGAAGCGGTGGCCCTCGTCATGCGCCTGGGCACCGGCCCCTTGGCTGACAGGACCCGCAAGTACTGGCCTCTCACGATCGCCGGGTACGCCCTGACCGTGATAGCCGTCCCGCTGCTGGCCCTGGCAGGCTCCTTGTGGCAGGCATCGGCGCTGGTCATCATGGAGCGGTTCGGCAAAGCCGTCCGCACCCCCGCCCGGGACACCATGCTTTCCCACGCAGGGGCAGAAATCGGCCGGGGAAAGGCCTTCGCCATCCACGAAGCCCTCGACCAATCCGGCGCACTCCTGGGCCCGCTGCTCGTCGGACTCATGATCGCCGTCTCCGGCTACCAGCTCGGATTCGGCGTCCTGGCCACCCCCGGCGCAGTGGCCCTCGTTGCCGTGCTCCTGCTCCGCAGGGCCGCGCCGGACCCCGCACGCTATGACACACATGCTGTCAGCGAACCCGCGGCCGTGCCCGGCCAGGCGGCGGTGCGTGTCCCCTTGCCGGCCCGGTTCTGGTGGTACAGCGCATTCACCGCCGTATCTATGTTCGGGTTCTCCACCTTCGGCGTCATCTCCTACCACCTGGAAGTCCAGAAGGTGGTGCCCTCGGCGCTGATCCCAGTCACCTATGTCGTCTCCATGGGCGCAGCCGCCCTGGCTGCCCTGGCCTCGGGTGCCCTTTACGACAGGACGGGCTGCGCGGCCTGCTCATCGCGCTGCCGCTTACCGCCGCCGTCCCGTTCCTGTCCTTCACCACATCCCCCGGCCTGGTCTGGACCGGTGCCGTGGTCTGGGGAGCGGCCCTGGGCATTCACGAATCCACGCTCCGCGCCGCAGTCGCCGACCTCGTCCCGGCTGTCAGGCGCGGGACCGGATACGGGATCTTCACCGCCATCTACGGCATCGCCTGGCTGGCAGGGTCCACCATCATCGGCGCCCTCTACTCAGCCTCCCTCACAGGACTCATCGTCTTCACCGTCGTAACCCAGCTTGCCGCGCTGATCGCATTCATCCCCCTGCTCAAACCCGCTCCAGCGCAAGGCCACGCCACCTAGCCGGGTCTAGAACTGACCGGCCATGGTCATCACGGTGGCGGATCCCGCGAGAGACACGAACAGCGTTACCAGCAGATGCACCGCCGGCGCGACGGGTGCATGTCCCACGTCTTTCTGCCCCATCCATGACACCGCGAAAGCCGTCCCGGCATAAGCTGCCAGCGCGGTAAGCGCACCAAGCCCAAACGGTGACAGGGCCAGCCCAGATCCCGTAACAAGAACAACCCCAGCCAGCAGACCCAGCCCGAACGCAAGAGCGGCTTCCATAATCCACGACCGCCGGGAGCCGGCAACCGCATCGGGCCTGCGGTAAAGAATGAAACGGATCGATGCGCCCGTAACTGCCGCGACCGCGACGGCGAGGAAGTTACTAGGGTTCATCGCGGTCCTTCAAGAAAATTCATGACAAGCCCCATCGACATCAGATCCGCCGCCGTCCGGGTGGACCGTTCATGCCAGAATAACCGCTTCGTGGGTCGCTCAGGTGGGTACCGTTCGGACCGTCCTACTGGGCTCCGTTCAAGTTGACACAATCGGTGGAGGGAGTCATGCAGGGCGAGGCCGGCGTCAATGTCGTCGTTCGAGAAGCGACCTCCGACGCTGGTCAGGAACATCTCGACGACGATCTGGAACCATACCCAGTTGATGGGCGGGTACTCCTCACCTATTACCGTTTCGAACCAGGCAATCAATTGTTCCTTGACCCGTGGCGGTAGCTTTTCCCAAAGCACTTCGCGTGTGAGGGCCAGGCCCACGGCCAGTGAGGCGGCCTCCACTTTGGCCTGTTGCACTTCCCGCGGCGTCGGCCAGCGGTCCGGGTTTGCCGGGTTGGTGCCGGCGTCAAGGCCCGCAGCGTACCAGTCGGCGATCCATCCGGTTCCTTCCGGATCTCCCGCGATTCTGAAGGAGGCCAACAGAAAAGTCCGGGCGAAGCCTTCCAGTGAATCACTGTGAGGGCCATAGTGACTGTTCGCGCCGGGCAGATACAGGTTCGCGTGGTCGTCGGTGGCATAGCGCTGGACCGAGCGGAGCAGGTAGTCGGCGTAGGCGCACCAGTGCTCACGGGTCAGGCCGGTGTAGGGGAGAGCTTACGGTCGAGCGGAGGCAGGGCCAGGGCACGGGGCAGGGCTGTGGACGTCATGGTTTCCTTGGTTGTGTCAGACGGCAGTGAGCCAGTCGATGGCGCGCAGCAGGAGCTCGCGGTGCTCTGGAGATTCATAAGAGGCAGCGTCGTGACCCAGTGCGTCGTAGAACGTCCGGCCCGTCCTGCCACCGGCGGAAGGCCGCTCGAGGGACCACAGCACAGGATGCTCTTGCCCTTCGTAGTTATGGTGTGCGCGGACCCGGATGCAGGGGGACGTCCGGAGGTAGCTGTAGCGCTCATCCATGACTTCGAAATTCGGAATGCCCTGGACGATGGGACCGGATTTAACCGCGATGGACGCCGGGCCGTATTCCGGATGCATCGAGGTGCCGCGCACCCAGCGTCCCCCCCAGAGCTTCTTCCCAGGCCTACAGGTCAAGAAAGCTCGGGAGCTGGAGTGGCTCACCAGCAGCGGCCGGTTCGAATCCAGCCACCGGGTCAGCCCGGCGGCAGCGGCGGGCGTTCCCGGCTAGGGCCCGCCGTCTCTTGGCAAACCTACGTTGACCACCAACAGGGCGGGCAGGTCTGCTGCTTCTGCGCGCGAAAGGCTGGCTAATGCCCCGTCGACGTCGCCGTGAACTTTTACCCTTAATGCTCTCTCCCGGAGGAGGCCCGCCAATGCTTCGGAAGTCTCGTTGAAGGGATGCCAGGGGTCCGAATAGCGGCCACTGCCGCTGAGCAGCATGGCAACCGGTCCGGTGGCTGGGGTTTTGCCGTCGTGCAGTTACATTCACGACAATTCCTGCAGGACGTGAGGTGCACGCGGGGCGACTCGAGAAGATTCCCGAAGAATCAACTCGGGGTTGAGCTCGATCCGGTGGACAGGGCGGGAGGAGCCCTCTGCAAGCCGGGCAGCCATCAGCTGCACAGCCACTTTTCCTACGTACTGTTTGGGTGGTCGGACAGCCGAAATTGCGGGTTCGCCCAGATATGCCACCTCGTCGTCGTCTTGAGAGCGACGTCGCCGCGAATCAGATTCAGCGCCTCGGACACGCGCAGGCCGCACCCATAGAGGAGCCTGATCAAGACCGGGAGCACAACTGGCATGACCGAGGGCGCTCTGGCCTCAAGCCGGTCGAAGGAGGCGAAGAGCTAGTCCAGCTCGCGCCGGCTGAAAACGTATGGTGTGAACGAGTTCCGGTCGCCGCGACGCTTCGGGGTCTGCGGCAAGGCCACCGGGAAGTCCTGTGCGGCCAAGGTAGTTGAGGAATTGGTTCGTGTATGCAACTCGGTTGCGCTGGTTGCTGGCCAGTTCATTGGGCCGTCGGTGGCACCATTGGTCGACGTGCTCCTGACGGATCGCCATCTCGGTTTGGCCTGTGGAGGCGATGAATCTGGACATCGCCCACAACGTCCGGGGCACGGCGGTATAGCTCAGGCCTATGCGCGCTTGTATCGGACGAAGGCGGCCATGTGCTCGGCGAAGACGGACTCGTAGTATGACGCCTGCTCATCAATCCTCATCGTCGTCACCGCCAAGGCTGACGAGATAGCTCTCGTGGAGGCCGGGCACGTCCAGAGCGCACTCGCGCAGCTGTCCCAGATCGATCTTCAGGTAGATCGCCGTCGAACCGGTGCTGGCGTGCCCGAGTGCCTCAGAGATCGCCGGGAGCGGCACTCTTTTCTCCAGCAAGGCTGAGGCAAGCGAGTGTCGAAGGGCGTGTGGACCGTGCTTCTTTCCCGCCGGGATCGCAACCCCTGCGGCTTTCAATCGTGCATAGACCACGGCGTGGATCGATACCGGCAGCATCGGCTCGCACGGGCCGTGCAACTTGAGGAACACGTACTCGGAGTCCGAGTGCGGTCTGGCGTTGCGCAGGTAGTCGATGATCGCTTCACCAACATCGTTGAGCAGGGGCAGCGTCAGGACCTGGCCGGTCTTCTGCTGGATGACGGGCCGGCCCCAACCAACAAAATGCTGCCAGCGACACCCACAGCCACAGCCACGCCCATGGTGAAGCGCATACACCTACCCCAAACCGATGTAAGAAGAAGAAATCCTCAGATGAGCATAGTGCCGGCAGGTCTGCCGCCACTCGTCTCGGGCAATGTACACAAGGCTGATGTCTGGCTCCTGAGCGGACTGCGGGAGAATCGGGAGCAGCTTCTTTGGCCGCTAAGTATGCAGACATCCCTCAGCGGGCCATTTCGAGCCGTCCATGACACTGAGAGCGAGCAATTGTGGGTATCTTCAAGAGGAAGTCTCCGGAAGCGGAGACAGCTGACTCCGATCTGACGTTCTTCACGCATTCCAAGGCAGATGAGTTTCGGGCGATCGCGCGCGAAGTTTTCGCCGAGATGGGACTGGAAGTTCAGGTCCACCCTGGTCATGCTGTCGATGACTCCGGACGGGAGTTCGGCTTCTGGAACGTTGGTGCCATTTGTTATGAGCAGCCCCAGTCCGCGTGGCGCGGGGTGATCGGCGAACATCTTCAACGCGTGCTGGCGAGCTTCGATGCACCCGATCCCTTCGACGTCCTTGCCCCTCAGGACGTAGCGAGGCTGACCTTCGCACGACTTTATGACGAGGCAAGCATCCCAGGGATCGACGGCTACCCACACAGGGAGCTCGCACCGGGTATCGTCGAGATGCTTGCGCTGGACCTTCCAGACACCGTTGCGGTTTTCAACCATGACAATGCGAAGAAGTTCGGTGGATGGGAAGCCCTCCAAAGGCAGGGAATCGATAACCTCCGCGAGTTGGAAACGGAACGCCCCAAAACGCTCCCCGCGCCCGGAGGGGGGACCTTCAATGTCCTCCTGGGTGAATCTGTTTACACCGCGAGCCGGGCCCTGCTTCTTCCCGACTTGGCCACAGAACTCACGGGTCAGCGCGTTCGAGAAGAGTTCGGGTGGCTCATGAGCGTCCCGAACCGGCACCAAGTTGTCTGGCACGTCATCGAAGACGCCGCCGTCGTCTCAGCGCTTAACGGAATGGCCCGCTTCACCGCCATGGGATACGCCGATGCACCCGGATCGGTGAGTCCACACATCTTCTGGTGGAACGGCACGAGCTATGAACAACTTACCCACGTGCGCGAGGACGGCTCGCTGACGCTTCGCGTCAGTCCAGGGTTCCAGGCCGTTCTTAACTCGATAACTGCGAACAGATAGCAACGGCCCTACATCCAGCGCGGCCAAGAGGCCGCTTTAGGATCCCTTACCGGCTGCGCAAATAGCGCTGTAAAAAGGCCGCCATATGTCGCTGAAAGTCACACGGCGAGGCTTTTGATGAACGCTTCATGGGACTGAATAGCGGCCGGTGGAGGTCCGACTAACGGGGCGCGTGAAGGCGATGATTTTAGGGATATGGAAATCCCGAACCGGGTGTGTTTTGTTTAGGCCGCCGACGCCTTGGATTGTCCTGAGACACTTCAAGCATGACGAATCGCCAGTTCCCCTTCGCCCCAAGAACCAGCAAAGATTTGGAGCAGGGCGACATCATTGCTGTTCCTTGTGGGGCCTGCCTTCATGTCGTTGAGCTTCAACGCGAAGGAGTTGGCGCCCGCTCCACCTTCGTGGTTGGACCCTTACCTTGGAGTGGGGCAGAGCCACCGACGGAACGAGATGTGACGGGTCTGGCAGTCACAGAGCAAGGACTTACGCGGATTGAGCTTTTCACACAGGGAGGTCTGCAAGTCGTCGCGAACAGCCCTCTTGTGCCGACCGCCTTCGCGTCGAACTACCGAGACTTTGAGGTGGGCACTAAGCACCTTGTTTGGGGATGGAGGGCGGCAATCCGCAAGGCGACGGCAGCAGCTGCTGCCACCTGACCGAATGGCCTGGTTGGTGATGGTCCAACGGGCGGCTTTGGTCAACCTTCGCGGCCCAAGAGCTTCCTGGCGAAGTGAAGGAGCTCGGAGGCCGTCTGCTCGTGACGCTGCGGCATGTCGCCCCAGACGTCCAAGAGGTACACGAGCTCGTGCAGCTCCATTGGCTGGCCTAGTGGGAACCAGCCTGCCCGGTACATGAGCCTCGACCCGGGGAGGACGTCGATCCGCCCTTCGACGATCTCCTGAGCCCAGTACTTAAGGAGAAACCTCGCCCCTTCCTCTTCGTCTTCGTGCCGGACGCTGAGTTCATCGCGGACTACATTCCACATGTCTGCCGAGTCGGCCCGGTCTCCTGTCGGAAGGCCTGCCAGTTCACGAAGTGAAGGGGCGTCGTAGCCCAGGACGAGGAGCTCAGCGGCATAGTCAGGCAGCTCGTGAGGCGGGATCAGCCCCGTCTGCTCACAAAGGAAGATTGCTCGCGCCCTCAGGTTGGCCTGACTATCCATAGTGGAAAATATAGCGGGGCGCGGACAGGCCCTCCTCACTGTCCCGGTAAGGGATCCCTCACCGGACGCTTGTAAGCCGGCTCCGTAGTGGCTGCGGCCCGCCTGCCGCTTGGGTGTCCTGCAAGGTAGGTTTCGGGCCAACCGCAAAAGGCGACCTAGCTCAGAGCGCCCCAAGGCGATTTGACGAGATTTCGGAGAGTGGTTATATTTTTTTCTCGTAAGAAAAAGAGAACGGAAGTTCCCCCGCTTAAAGTAGCTGTAGTTGCCTGTTTGGGGGAAGCACCGTTGCAGTAATACCTGGTCGTCGGACAGCTTGAGACGGCCAGAGCAACACCAGCAGTACCTGGTCGTCGGACAGCTTGAGACGGCCAGAGCAACACCAGCAGTACCTGGCCGTCAAGCAGTAGGAGACGGATGCAGAAATACCAGTAACACCTGGTCGTCGGACACAGCAGTACCGGGCCGTCAAGCAGTAGGAGACGGATGCAGAAATACCAGTAAAACCTGGTCGTCGGACAGCTTGAGA
>NZ_JAGGPO010000034.1:19341-32630 GCF_018613775.1 Arthrobacter sp. ISL-69 | reverse complement strand
GCCAGAGCAACACCAGTAACACGGGGCGGGCAAGTTGAGAGCATCCTTATGCATTCCTTGCCCGCCCCATACCGTTCGGGTCTGCTGCTCGGTACAAGGGTCCCTTTGTTAGTTGGGAGGGCCCCCAAATAGACATCGCTCGTAGTTCACGCGGACATCAGCGTGGCCATCAGCATCCGCCGCGCGGACCTAGACGACCTTAAGAACTCTCCTGCAGAACACGCGTCGGACCGGGTGCCCGCAAGCCGATCCCCTATCGCGCGTCCCCGCTCGAAGATGCCTGGGTTGAACAGCGATCTTTGCTGACACGTTGTTATGTTGACTCTCGCCGGCATTCGACCCTAGAACGCCTGACTGGCGCTCCTGAAAGTCGGCGACAAACGCTACTGAAACTCACCAATACAGCCAGTGCGTTATGCCAAGACTTCCTCAGGCGATCGCCGTCAACACGCCAGCGCGAGCGAAGACTTCCGCATAACGTCCCGCTGCGCATAACCGAGGAATTCCGGCTGGAATTTACCGGTTTTGAGTTCGATGAGGGACTATCTCGTTAACGGTGTATCCGGCGGTTTCTTTTAGTAGCTTTCAGCTGCCGGGAATCGGTCGCTGAAAGTGATGGCGAAGGCGTTCAAAGCGGGCTTCCACCGCATCGTCCATCGGGTCCTGCCGGCACCGGTCGGATCCAACGATCGGGTAACCAGATAGAGGCACTTTAGCGCAGCCTGAGGGCGCTCTCGAGCGCCTTGCGGTCCAGAACCACAGCGCGAAGCGTGGCAGGGTCAGTACGCCAGAACTCTGAAGTATTGTTCACCGTTACGTGCCCTCCGTAGGAACTTGTCACGGAACCACCCGATATGGACGACCTCAACGGGCCCGCCACGACGTCCTCATGTTCTCATGGCTCTGACCGAGCAGCGCCGGGCAGCTCTCGGGGATGGATGATTTCCCTTCCCGGCGATTTGTCTTTGGCGGTCTATGGTGTGCATGGGGGTAAACATGCCGGAGTCGCGTCGTAAGAGGTTTCTGACCTTTGTCGGCAGCCACTTGCTCAGGAGCGTTTTGTGTGTCCAGGTCGCGTTCTCTGTGGCGGTTCTGACCTTGCTGGGATCAGGACATCTGGGTTCGCTGGATTCTCCTGAACCGCGGGGGCTTCTGGGTTCCGTCGCGGGATTCCTGATCCTTTTGGCCCTTTATGCCGCATGGCGCGGTAGGAGGGCCCGGCATGCTGAGAGATCCAGGGCCCATGGGCTCTCGGCTCGGATGGACTCGGTTCTGCACTTTCGCCGGGAATGGTGGTGGGCTACGGATGACGCCGGAACGTTCACTTTCTCCAGCAGTGCCTCACTGGATCTCCTGGGGTACGCCCCGTCTGAACTCGAAGGGCAACCGGCCAGCATTGTGATCGATCTGGACGCCCTGGCCACGGCCCGCCAATCCGTTGCCGCTGCCCTGGCACCTGATGGTTCCAGCTGGGCCGGGGTCGTTGTCAGGTGCCGGCACCGGGACGGGACCCCATTGTGGATGGAGGTATCCGGACATGCCCGCCCGGCCCTCCACAGAACCCGCGCCGGCTTCGAAGGCGCGTGCAGACCACTTCGCCCCCAAATCGCCCGGGTGCTGGCTGTCCAGCGCACCAGGGAACGGATCGAGCAGGTGCTGCGGGAAAAGACGTTCCTCACTGCCTTCCAACCCATTCACGAACTAGCCACCGGCGCAGTCATCGGCGTCGAGGCTTTGGCGCGATTCATCGACGACGACGGTGGCAGCCCGGAGCACTGGTTTTCAGAGGCCGCGACGGTGGGTCTGGCCGCTGACCTGGAGTTCGCCGCCTTGGAATCAGCACTCACGGCCGCGACTGAGTTGCCTTCCCGCCTGTATGTGGCCCTCAATCTCTCACCGGAAACCTGCCTGGATCCACGGCTGCCGGGGTTTCTCGCCGGATCGGCTATTGGTTCAGACCGGTTGGTGCTGGAACTGACCGAAAACCTGGCCGTGGTTGCGTATGCCCCGCTTGTCGCGGCCCTGGCACCGCTCCGCCGGCGAGGTCTGCGAATAGCGGTGGACGACGCCGGCGCGGGTTTCGCCTCCATGCGCCATATCCTGCACCTGCACCCCGACATCATCAAACTGGACCGGAGCCTCATCGCCGGCATTGATCAGGACCCCGGCCAACGCGCCCTGGGCGCGGCCATGGTCGAATTCGCACAACGGATCCAGGCACAGCTCGTCGCTGAAGGCATCGAGAGCGAGGCTGAGCTGGCAGCCGTGACCAGACTGGGAATGTACGCCGGTCAAGGATACGTACTGGGCCGGCCCTCCGTAGATTCGCAGAAATGGGCCACCTGGGAAGCCCTGCAAGGACGAGAGACGGCCTGAAACCTCTCACATTCTCGCCAGCCGTGGCCGCTGAACAGAGTCAAAGCGACAAGGAACGGGCAAGGGGAACCCATAGTGAGCCTGACCCGTTCCCAAATAATGACGTGGCTTGTAGCACATGAGGGAGGCTAAGGGGCCCAGAGGGGTGCAACCCAGGATGACCCGCGGCCGCTTTCGCGGTCAGTTTGTCCTGTGGTCGCGTGGAACACCCCGGCCGGGCCTTCAAAACTGTCAATTGCCGAAGTCACCGGCACAGGATGTCCGAAGTCGGCCTACCGTGACATCAGCTTTTGGCCATCAGGGCGGAGTTCGCCTGTAGGCGAGACATGCCTGTAGAGAGTCTGTCGGGTGATACCGAGTTCGCCGCAGAGATCGCTGACCTTGGTTCCGGGCTTGCCCATCGATGCCAGAGCGAGCCTGAGCTTAGCCGGAGTCATTTCGTAGGGGCGACCGCCGTTCCGGCCGCGGGCGCGGGCGGAGGCCAGGCCGACGATGGTGCGTTCGGAGATGAGTTCACGTTCGAACTCCGCGAGAGCGGCAAAGATTCCGAAGACGAGTTTGCCCGAAGCTGTGCTGGTATCGATAGCCGCACCCTGGCCGGTGAGGACCTTCAGGCCGATGGCGCGCTCGGTCAGTTCGTGCACGATGTTGACCAGGTGGCGCAGGTCCCGGCCCAGCCGGTCGAGCTTCCACACCACCAGGGCGTCGCCGCGGCGCAGGGCTTTGAGGCAGGCGGCCAGCTGGGGCCGGTCATCCTTCTTTCCGGAAGCCCTGTCTTCGTAGAGGGAGTCCGTCCCGATGCCTTCGGCCAGGAGTGCGTCCGATGTGACAGGAAGCGGTATCCCGAGGCCCTGGAATGGGTGAGGGAAATTTAAATCGCGGCCGCATCCTTTCGCCGGCAGAGCAGCATATCGATGAGCCGTCGGGCGGAAGCCGGATTGCCTCCGGCCCCCGCAACGGCTTCGTCGAACAAGGAGCAAACCCGTGGCAGTGATACGCGATGCTCTCCCCGTTCGGGGTATTCCCTTCATGTACGGGTGCAGGCGGCGTAAGGCAGGAAAAGTGCTGCGTCCAGCCCATGGCCCGTGAGCGTTTTGCTTTCCAAAAGGTAGATAGTGGTCGCGGTTGCTTCGAGGGTGTGGAGTTGCACGTCGAGTGGATAGTCTTCGTGCGGGTGCCAACTCAGCTGCCCTGCCCGGAAGGGGTAGCCCGCTTCTTTCCAAATGCGCAAGATCATGCGCCCCGCGGTACGACACTCAGACAGGGTTGCTCCCAGCTCATCGATGATCGTCCGGATCAGGCGAAACCAGGTTCCCGCGTGAACTTGCCGTCGCGGCAGGTCGACCGACCCCGTTGTCATGGCGTGCCAGGTTCTGCTGTCCATGGCCAGGACCGTGGCGGAGGCAGGCCTCGGTGTAGGCGGTTTGCGCTCCCAGTCCGAGAAGTAACTGGCAGCCTTCGCGCGCGGTTCGAGGAGGCACCCATGGAAAGGGCAGCTAAGCGTCAGTGAAAGCAACCACAACAGTTGGTACGGGTACGGCGGTGCTGACGTCGCAATACATTGCGGGCCTGCCCGAAATGCCGGTCGTGAGGGAAGCCATGCCCGCCAGGCGGGGAGCTCCCGCGGGCGCCGCCTTCCTGCCGGCAACAGCACGGAAAACTGTCGGGTATAGGTCGTAAACGCCGCACGGTCCGGTTCCGCTTGGTCAATGAGCCAGGGTGCCCAGCCGCTCAGGCTCATCCTCTGGATCCGGTACACATCGACACCGGTTCGCCGTGCCAGATCGCGGGCGAATCCAGCGGGCGGGCATGTGTCCAGACCTTCCGGCCCGTCGTCGAGTGCATGGCCCAAGTCCGAGGCAAGATAGTCAAGGTTGGCATCGTACCGATCGGCGATTCGCCACAACCATGACGAGAGTGCCTCACCGGGCAGCGGTGCAGGATGTACTGGCCAGCGGCGCGAGACGATCACAGCAGTTGTGTTTCGAACAGCTTGCGCCTTTCGCTGGGCCCGATGTAATCGGCCATGGTCAGCGTCCGGCGGTTGATCGTCTCCTCCCCGCTTTCAACTGCGGCAACCGCGGCGGCAGTCAGAAGGCGGGCGAGCTCTCCGATGGTGCCCTCGCTGCGTGCGAGCAGGTACCGGGCCATATCCTCGCTATCGATCGAGGACGGTGAGTGGAGAGGGAACGAGGCAGCGAAGCTAGCCAGCAGCGACCGGGTTTCGTCCCCCACCTCCCAGAGGGGCAAGACGAACGGTTCGAACCTGTTCTCGAGCTGGTCATCTGACCTCACGGCAAGGTATGCCTCCCGTGTGCCGACCCCGACGAGGGGAATGTGAAGCTCATTGCCCAGAAACCGGAGCAGGTTCAGAAACTCACGCCGCGTCTCACCCCGGCCGGCCACGACGTTGTGGAACTCGTCGATCACCAACAACCGCACACCCACCTTACGCAGCAGGGAGAGCGCCAGCCGCTCGACGTCTCTACGGTGACGTGGCCGTCAACGGCGAGACCGCCGCGAAGCAGGCCTACATCTTAAACCTTGACGGCTCCACCCTCAATCCCCTGGCCAAGTCCGGGGACGCCGCCGTGCTCGAAGGGACCCGGGTGCTGATTTCCGACACCGCCGCCGGCCTGCTGAACAAGACCTTCAAGACCGACGCGGTGAAGACCGGCATGCTCGTCGGTATCGCCAAGATCACCGTCAACACCAAATAACCCGCCCCGGAAAACCTGCCGGACGGCTGACTGCACCGGCGGGAAGTGCCGCGGCATCCTCGTTGGGGGGCCGCGACACTTTTCCGTGTGAATACCGTAAGGAAAAGACCGGGGGCAGCGCGCCGGACGGTCCGTAGCCTTGAAGGATGACCCAGATGAACGCACCCACAGCAGACGTTATTCTGCCTTGTTTGAACGAGCGGGGCGCCCTGCCGTGGGTGCTCTCCCGGATGCCTGACGGGTATCGGGCGATTGTGGTCGATAACGGGTCCACGGACGGTTCTGCCGAGCTTGCGGCACGCCTGGGCGCGACGGTGGTCAGGGAGGAGCGGCGGGGGTTTGGGGCTGCCGCCCACGCTGGCCTGCTCGCGGCCACGGCAGACTTCGTGGCGTTCTGTGACTGTGACGGTTCGCTCGACCCTTCCCGGTTGCCGGAAGTTTTCGCTCCCGTCGTGGAGGGCACTGCGGATCTGGTACTCGGCGCCCGCGAGCCGCAGCGCGGATCGTGGCCTTTCCACGCCCGCATGGCCAATCTCCTGTTGGCTTGGCGTCTTCGGCGGCTGACCGGAGAACGGGTGACGGACCTCGGACCCATGCGGGCAGCGCGCCGGGTTCAATTGCTGTCGCTGCATCTGGAGGACCGGCGCAGCGGCTACCCTCTGGAGATGTTTCTCAAGGCAAGCCTGCACGGTTGGCGGATTGCCGAGGTTCCTGTCCCTTATGCCCCCCGCACGGGCCAGTCGAAGGTGACGGGAACCGTCGGCGGCACCCTGACGGCAGTGCGGGACATGTCGGCCCAACTCAAGGCCGCCGCGGCGGCTTCCGAGTCCGTACCGGTCCCGAAGCGCGGCGGCCTCGAATGACCAACATGAGCAACAGCATCGATCTGACAGTGGCCGTCATCGCCAAAGAGTGTCTGCCCGGTCGGGTCAAGACCCGGCTGAGCCCACCGCTGTCCCCCGAGGGGGCCGCAGCCCTGGCGCAGCTGAGCCTCAGCCGCACCCTGGATACGGTCCGGTCCATCCCGGCACGGAACCGGCTCCTGGTCATGGACGGAACGCCAACTGCAGGTGAGGCTGAACAATTCAGCGTTTCGACGCAGGTCTCCGGAGGCCTGGACGAACGGCTCGCCGCGATCTGCGATGCAGTCACCGGCCCGCTCCTCATCGTCGGTATGGATACCCCGCAATTCACGGCGGAGCATTTGGCGCCTCTGCTTCAGGACTGGTCCAAGCCCGTTGGTGTCCACGATGCATGGCTGGGCCCGGCGAAGGACGGCGGCTTCTGGGCCCTGGCTCTGCGCCGGCCCGACGGGGCACTGATCAGGGATGTGCCGATGTCCACGGACACCACCGGAACCGAACAGCTCTCCCGGCTGTCCGCAGCAGGGTTCCGTACCGGGCTGCTTCCCGAACTGCGGGATATGGACCATTTCAGTGACGCCCTTGAGATAGCCGCAGGGATGCCGGGCAGCGATTTCGCCTCTGCAGTGGCTGTGGCAGCGAACAGCGTGGCAGCAGCGCCTCTAAGCGCCGGAGGATTTCGGTGAGCGCGGCCATCATGGCTTCCGCCAGCCATTTCGGCCAGGGCAGAAGAGAACCCTATGCCAAGGCGCTGGCGGGCGGGTCCGGCACTGTGACGTTGCGTCCGGATCGTGATCACCACGCGGCGCACCCCGTGAACTTCGATGTCGGCAGCTGGTGCCGGGAGGCCAGCATCCTGGAAAGCTCGCTGCTGCAGAGCCTTCAGGGGCCGCTGCTCGATATCGGTTGTGGCCCTGGCAGGTTGCTCGCTGCCGCCCAGCGCCTCGGTATGGTGGCTCTGGGTCTGGACACCAGCGCAGCCGCAGTCCGCAGGGCGCACAACCGCGGCGCCCGGGCACTCGAACAATCCGTCTTCGCCGCGGTGCCGCAGACCGGTCACTGGGAGGCAGTCATTCTGCTTGACGGAAATATCGGCATCGGTGGCAGCATCACCACCCTGCTCCGGCGTTGTGCCCAGCTCATCTCCCCCGTCGGGACACTTCTGGTCGAGGTGGAAGCCGACGACGACATGGACCTCGCCTACTCCGCCGTGCTGGAAGACGAGAACGGCAACACGAGCGAGCCGTTCCAGTGGGCCAGGACAGGCATTACGGGTCTCGTCGCCCGCGCGCAGCGCAACAGCTGGAGCGTTACGGGTGTTCAGTGCCTCCAAGGCCGGGTCTTCTGCCGCCTCTCGCCCGCCGAACCAGTCAGCAGCCTAGGGTGACCATCCGTCCAGGCCGGCTAATCGGCACCTCCGGCGCGCGTCTCCCCCTATGGGTCGCGCTGCCGTCCTTGTTCCTGGTCAGCGGAGCCGTGCTGTGGTGGATGGTGCTACCCGGAAATCCCTTTCAGTCCGCACCCATCGTCGGCACCCTCTTTTCATGGGCCGTACTTGTCGGGGCGGTGAGTCTTCTAAGGAACGTCCCGAGACGGCGGGTCGGGGCCGTGGTCATTGCCGGCACGATACTTCTCGGGCTGATCGCGGTGAGCGCCCCGCCCCGCACCAGCAACGATTCAGCCCGGTACGCCTGGGACGGAATCGTCCAAAAGGCCGGGATCTCCCCCTACGCGAATGTACCCCTGGACGAGACCCTCAGCAGTCTCAGGCCGGGATGGCTGTTCGCTTCCGGGACCTCCGGCGCGGATGGCAGCCCGGTGTGCGCCGAGAATCTGTTTGACACCGAATCCGTGGCAACCTTCGGGTATCCGTCCCGGGATCCGTTGTGCACGGCGATTAACCGGCCGCAGGTTCACACCATCTATCCGCCTACGGCCGAGATCTACTTCTTCGGGGTTCGGGCCACCGTCCCGGACACGGCCGGCTACCTGCCGTTCCAGCTGGCTGGCCTGCTCATCAGCGTGGCGGTAGCCCTGATGCTGCTCCGTGCGCTGGCAGACAGCGGCCGCCCTCTCCACTGGGCGGCAGTCTGGGGCTGGAGCCCGTTCGTGCAGCTTGAGGCGGTGAACAATGCCCACGTCGACCTGCTCGCCGGGGCCTTGGTCCTCGCTGCCGGAATGCTGTTGGCCGGCGGCAGGCCGTTGCGCTCGGGCATGGCCTTTGGCGCCGCTGTCGCCACGAAGCTCATTCCGGTCATAGCTGCCCCGGCACTGTTGTTCCGGCGTCCCGCCCGGTTCATCGCAGCAGCGGTGGTGACCTTCACCCTCCTGTATGTGCCCTATCTGGCTGCCGCCGGCGTCGGCGTTTTGGGCTTCCTGCCCGGCTACCTGAAGGAGGAGGGCTACAGCCAAAGCGGCGGGATCCGGTTTGGCCTGGCACAGCTGCTCTGCACCGGGCCCTGGCCGCCGGTGCTCAGCGCGGCCGCCCTGGCCATCGTCGCCTACGGTGTGTTGCGGCGGACCCATACCGAGAACGCCTGGGAGCAACAGACGGTCATGATCGGACTGACCCTGCTGATCGTCAGTCCCAACTACCCCTGGTACGCGCTCATGCTGCTGCCGTTCATCATCCTGAGCCGGCGGTGGGAATACCTCGGTGTGATGCTCGCCTTGGACATCATCTACATGGTCCCCGCCTCCGCACCGTTCAGCGAGACCCTCAACCAGGGTGTGCTGCTGCTGGCAGCAGCTGCCATCGCCGCGGGATCCTGGTTGCGGCGCCGCGGCGAACTTCGACAAACAGCCCTGCGGGGACTCCAAGAGGAGCCACCACCTCTGCGGCTGCCGCCCCCTCACGGGCCCTCGCTATCACTGACAAAATCTGACGAATGACAGGAATCCACATGGGCACAGCACCTCCCTCCTCCCCGCCGGCGCACATCGGTGTCATTGGTGGCTCCGGAACGTATCGGCTGCCCGGGGCAACGGTTCTGGACACGTTCGACGTCGACACGCCCTACGGCGCCCCCTCGGGACCCGTAACACTCGCCGAAGTGGCCGGAAGGACCATCGCTTTTCTCCCCCGCCACGGAGGCAGCCACCAGCTACCGCCCCAGAAAATCAACTACCGGGCCAACCTCTGGGCCCTCAAAAGCCTCGGGGTGGAGGCCGTCCTCTCATCCTCGGCCGTCGGTGGCCTGCACTCAGGCTTCGCGCCTGAAACCTTCGTGGTCACCGACCAGCTCATTGACCGCACTTGGGGACGCGCGGATACGTACTTCGACGGCACCGTGGCCGAGGGCGTCGAACCGGCCGGCGTCCGGCATCTCCCGGCATCAGAATCGTTTTGCCCGACCCTGCGGGCACACCTGGACGCTGCCCTCGCCGCTCATGATCTGGCCTACGTCCCGCACGGCACGGTGGTAGTAGTCAATGGTCCGCGCTTTTCGACGAAGGCTGAGTCGGCCTGGTATGTCACCGGCGGCGCGGACATCATCAGCATGACGCAATACCCCGAACCTGTTCTGGCTGCCGAGCTGAACATGGGTCTTGCCAATCTGGCGTACATCACCGACTCGGATACCGGGCATGACGGCTCGACCCCCGTAACAGCCGAAGCGGTTTTTGCGCGGCTGACAAACGTCCAGCACCGTATCCTGGCCGTTCTGGACACAGCCATCACAGCCATCGGCCCTGACTACGCTCCGCGGACCCTGATGGACCCCGAAGCCGTAGACCGGATCATGTCCCTCCCGCTAAGCCCCGAGCGGGTGTCATCCCGATGAGGATCCTAGTCACCGGCGGCGCCGGATTCATCGGCTCACACATCGTCGAAGCCGCCCTGGCCAAGGGCTGGGAAGTGAGAGTCCTGGACTCGCTCGATCCGGCCATACATCCCGGCCCGCCGCCGCTGGACCCGAGGGTGGAGCTGATCACCGGGGACGTCACCGACCCGGCGACGGTGGACCGGGCACTGGAGGGAATTGACGCGGTCAGCCATCAAAGCGCGAAGGTCGGATTGGGCGTCAGCTTCGCCGACGCACCGGACTACATACACAACAACGACTATGCGACGGCGGTCCTGCTGGCGTCCATGGAATGCCACCGCATCTCCCGGCTGGTCCTAGCCTCCTCGATGGTCGTCTACGGCGAAGGTGCCTACTCGGACCCCAAAACCGGCCAGCTGGTCCGGCCCGGGCCCCGTACCGAAACCGATCTCCGCGCCGGAATCTATGACCCCCGCAACCCGGTAACAGGGGACGTACTCGTCCCTGCCCTGGTGTCCGAGGACGCCGCACTTGACCCGCGCAATGTCTACGCCGCCTCGAAGTTGAGCCAGGAACACCTCGCCTCGGCATGGGCCCGAAGCACCGGTGGCACGGCAACTGCCCTGAGGTATCACAACGTCTATGGTCCGCGGATGCCGCGGGACACCCCATACGCAGGAGTAGCATCACTGTTCCGCTCAGCCCTGGCACGCGGAGACGCCCCGAAGGTCTTTGAAGACGGCGCGCAGCGGCGCAGTTTCGTCCACGTCCGAGATGTGGCCGCAGCAAACATCGCAGCGGCCCGGGCCCTCCTGGACAACCCGACCGGATTCCGGGCTTACAACGTCGGCGCCGACGAGGTCCGCACCATCGGCGATGTCGCGGCCGCACTTAGCACCTTTTCCGCCGGGCCCGCACCGGTGGTCACCGGCCAGTACCGGTTGGGGGACGTGCGGCACATCACCGCGTCCTCCGAGCTGATCAAGGCAGAACTCGGCTGGGCGCCCGTTGTGGGATTCTCTGACGGCATGCGTGAATTGGCCTCGGCCCCCCTCCGAGGCCAGCCCAGCGTCCGCTCGTCGACAGCCTAGATTCCGGGTCGGCTACGTATGCCTTCGTTGTGATCTTGCGTGCCGTGCGCCCGTCTCGGTGCCTTCCGCTCCAGCGCGACGATGGTGGCGCCGGCAACTGCCGCCAGAACGGCCCAGAACCACGCCAGGTTCGTGGCGTAGCTGGCTTCCAGGACCGTGGTGCTGCGGGCAACAGACTGGGCCTTAAGCAGGGTTCCAGCGACGAGCGTCACGACGACGCCGATCATGAGGGCGCTCCGCAGCACGGCCATCGATGCCGGACGCAGCCCGGATCCCAGCCGTCTCAGGCCGGCACCGGCCGCGGTGGAGACCGGCACTATGAGTCCGTCATGCACCAGGACAGCCATTGCCATCCACGTGAGCAGACCCACAAGCTGGGCCGGTCCCAGCTGGGTGGGCAGCCCCAGCAGTCCGAAACAGGCCAGACCGGCGCCGGTTAGACCCAGGGCCACCCGTGCTGCCATGACCGGCTGATTCGCTTTCACAGGACCTCCACACTTTGCAGCCATTTGGTTTGCAGGACCCCCGGCCGACCGGGGGCGATGATCCGGGCCGGGTAGCCGTGGTCCAGGTCCAGGATGGACCCGTTGAGTTCCAGGGCCACAAGCGTGCGATCATCCTGGGCGTATTCGGCTGGCATGGTCATCAGCCGGTACGCGCCCTCCGGCTCCAGGCTCGTGACACGCAGACTGGACCCTGACGGCGCGCCGGCCGCACTCAAGAGGTCCTTCATCCTCACACCCCGCCATTGGGCCATTTGGCTCCAACCTTCCACGCAGGCAATGGGCAGCTCGTGGACGTGTTGCGGCAGTGCCCGGAGTTCGTCGAGGCTGAAGGTGTGAACCGTGCCGCCGTGGCTCACCGTCAAGGACCAGCTAGCTGCGCTGGCCAGCGCGGCCACCTTGGCGTCCGCCGCTGTCCGGTTCACCGGCACCCCTTGGGGCCCCGTGCCCATTTTCCGGGGGGCGAACAGGTTGGTTGGCCCCAGCCAGGAAAACGACTGTCCCGCCGTCGTCAGTACAAGCGCTCCCGCGGACGCGCCGACACCGGTCAGGAAAGCACGCCTGGACCACCGCCCCGGGGCGGTGGAGGAGGCCGGAACAGCGGAGGTCCGGCGCCAATTCGCTGTGATGGCCGGAAGTTTGACGGCAATGTGCAGCAGCAGGGAGCCCCAGACCACCCATGACAGCCAATAGTGGGTTTCGCGGAACGGGAACGGCCATGGGTACCACTTGTAGGTGTTGATTAGTCCCGTGGTCAGCTGGAGCAATGAGGAGGCGATGAACAAGGCGATTGATGCCCGCTCGAGGCCGTGCACCGCTGATTTCACCGGCGGCCATTTGAGCAGTTCGGGGTAGACGGACCACAGTTTCGCCAGAAGCAAGGGAATGGAGGCTATGCCTGCTGTGACGTGCAACCCCTGCGTCAGCTGATAGATCCAGACCGGGCTGGCGGGAAAGAACATCCACGACGGTGGATTCTGCAGTCCGTGGCTGAATAGCCCGGTGAGAAAGCAGATGGTGAAGCTCACGCCCAGCCACCGGCCCAGCACAACGGTCAGGCGGCTGCTTCGTGTGGGCGAGGCGAACCTATCGGCCAGGGCCTCGGTGAGCCGTTGGGGGTCTGGCGTGCGCATACCTGATCACTCCACTATTCCGGACCGGTATCGGATCCGAGGACGGGTAGAACGACGTCTGCTGTGGGTGCGTTCATCTGGGTCATCCTTCAAGGCTACGGACCGTCCGGCGCGCTGCCCCCGGTCTTTTCCTTACGGTATTCACACGGAAAAGTGCCGCGGCCCCCGACGAGGATGCCGTGCCACTTCCCGCCGGTGCAGTCAGCCGTCCGGCAGGTTTTCCGGGGCGGGTTATTTGGTGTTGACGGTGATCTTGGCGATACCGACGAGCATGCCGGCCTTCACCGCGTCGGTCTTGAAGGTCTTGTTCAGCAGGCCGGCGGCGGTGTCGGAAATCAGCACCCGGGTCCCTTCGAGCACGGCGGCGTCCCCGGACTTGGCCAGGGGATTGAGGGTGGAGCCGTCAAGGTTGAAGATGTAGGCCTGCTTCGCGGCGGTCTCGCCGTTGACGGCCACGTCACCGTAGAGCTTGGAGGTGCCCGGGTCAATGGTGAAGTTGGTCAGGTCAACCTTGGTGTCACCGTCGGTCAGGGAGAACCCGGAACCGGCGTGGCTGATTAGGCCCTGAACGTAGGGCCGGTAGTCCTTGGCCGGGTCGTAGTAGTCGACCTTGCCGCCGGTGATCGGGAAGACCAGGGACCCGTCAGTCAGTGCCGCGGTGCCGATCACGCCCGGGGTCAGCTTCAGGGTCTCCAGGGCCTTGGCGAAGGACGCGTCCAGCTTCACCGCGGTGGAGGTCCCGGTCAGTGCCGGGATCGACGCCAGCGGCTTCGGCATTTCCGCAGCGGCAGCCGAGGTGGCCGGGGTGGACGAGGCGTTGTCGGCCGGGCCGCAGG
>NZ_JAGGPO010000034.1:0-19291 GCF_018613775.1 Arthrobacter sp. ISL-69 | reverse complement strand
CCCCCCCCCCCCCCGCCCCGGATGGGTCCCAGCCCCAAACACCACCCACCCTCTACAAACCCCACCGGACGGCTCCGAGCACGAGATCGGATAATCAGGAACAGCGTCCTGTAGGCGCCCCTGCAATTCCGACGGGGGACCGCGGATCCCCACATCATCAAAATCGGTGCAACACAGCTCATGCCGCCAACTCCCGCGTCCCAACGTCAACGAAGGCGGCCGGATCCGCCTCGGACACCTGAGGCTGAGACCGGCATAGCGATGCGGACACATCTGCCGCCTGCGGCACTAGCTTCACAAAGCGCCCCGTCGGCCCGGGCGATGATCAAGGCCAAAAGTAGAGCGGCTCCCTCCCCGAACCACGCCAGCTATTGCGGCGCGCGCCCGGAATGCCAGTTCGGTGTTCGGCCTGGAGGATTCATATCGCCGCAGGGAGCCGGCCCGGCGATGACGTCCGCGGTCGAACTGAAACTGTCCCGGGGCTGCCACTCCCCCGACTACCGGCGCTTGCTGGGCGTAATCTGCCTGTCCCACAAGTTGTTCCAAAACCGGCGTCTCGCTGATGCGTACAGAATTGACATGTGCAACGGTCCGAACGGTGACCTCAGGTTCCGGGACTGACTTGCTCGTTCGCTGGCCAAGGGTCCCTACTGAGGTTCTGTCACACAAACTGATCGCAGCATCGTTTGCGACACATAAATTAGATGACGGGTAAAGTGACACCAATGCTGGCTTCCTCGATTTCCGAGGCTGGTGTCACATAAACGAACGTATAAATGACGAAGGCAGCTGGACCGGCTCGGCCGGGACCTACGGCACTTGGTCAACATCGTCCACGACCTCACTGACGCGGCGTCGGGCTGAAGGTTCTCACCGGGCAGGGCGCCGCCTCGACACCACCACCGCCTCCCGGAAGCTCGTCTTCGGAATCTTCGCCGCCCTCTCCGAATTCGAACACGAGCTCATCTCCGAACGCACCATCGCCTAGGTTCCTCCGCCCGCGGCCGAAAAGGCGGACGCCCCTTCAAGATGACGCCGGGCGGCTTGCCATGGCCTCCATCGGCCAGCCCGAAACCAAAGTCAGCGAACTCTGCACAGAACTCGGCATCACCCGCCAGATTCTCTACCGGCGCCCGCATCTTATGCCGCCTCCCCGGGAAGGAGCCCGAAGAAGACAAGCAGCGCGGTGGTCGGCATGACCTTCAGCAGCGCCTGTAACCATCGGCGTGCTGGCGGTGCTCAGCCTGGTGCAGGCGTTTTACCAAATCTCGGTGCTCCCGCAATCATCCGAGAACCTCGCAAATCATGCCGCCCCACTCCCCCTCACCCATGAACCACCAGAAGCATCTCGCTGTTTGTCATTCTGATCCCCACCATCGCTGGGCGGGTCCTCCGCGCAACCAGGGCGCTACCCGCCGCTCACGATCCAGATTTTCGTTCGGCGCTCCTCCGTCACTTATTTCCTCACGAAATTCTGGATCTCTCCCGGTTCCCCAAGTTGCACTCAGGACCCTCAAACCCAGCGGTGACTCCTCTATCAGGACGACGCACAAATCTGACAGACACACCAGGTGCCCGCCAGTCGCTGAAGGAGAAGGACCATGGAACCGCTCACCATCAAAACCCCGGCCGACGTCCTGAGCTTCGTTGGACACACGCTCGGGATCTGGCCGCACGAGAGCCTCGTGTGCATCACCATGGACGCCAACCGTGTCGGGCAACGCTCAGGGTCGATCTCCCCGACCGCGCGGGCGGAATCCGGTACGCCCGCGCCGTCGCCGACTACCTCGCCCATGACACCAGCGCCGCCAGCGTGCTCTTCGCCGTGTACACCTCTGAAGCCCAGAAACCCGGGCAGCCCAAACCGCACCCAGCAACCATCGCAGCACTGACCTATGCGCTGGCCGAACGCGGAATGACCATCCGTGACGGACTCCTCGTCGGAGACGAGACCTTATCCCAGTACGGCGGCGATCCCCAGGACGGCATGGCACTGCCGTTGACGGCGACTCAGTCCAGCCAGATCAATGCCGAATTCGTCTACCGAATACAGAGGGCTCGGAACCTCAGCGATGATCACCGCCCTGCAGCGCACCAGAGCCTCGGGCCATATTGCTGACTCCGAGTACGTATGCCTGCTGACATTGAAAGCCCTGACAACCCGCTGCCAGTCCCTCGCGGCAGAAGTGGCTGCGCCGACGGCCGCGCTCCGGGAAATCCTCGATACCTCTGCGCCGATGCTCTGTGACCTTTCAGGTGTCGGAACCGAAGTAGCCAGCCAGCTCCTGGTCACCGAAGGAGACAACCCGGGTCGCGCTGATAATGAGGCCCAGTTCGCTGCTCTCGTCGGGGTTGCACCCATACCCGCATCCTGCGGCCACCTGTGGGCGGCGCCATCTTCGTCACCGGGGTCATATCGTTTCACCGGTGCTACTCTCCGAACATGCCGATGGTCCGCCTCAACAGAGGCGGACCATCGGGTTTCATTGCGCGGGCCTGCTTTCTCTGTCCACCGCTGCGCGCCGGTGGGCCAGGTCAGGGCCTCATGGCTTAGCGTTCCTTTAGGACGCCGCAGACCGCCGGGTCGGTCGCCTCTGCCGGGAGGCTCGGGTCCAGCTCACTCGCGCCTTCGGGGTTGCTGAAGTTGTACCGGCCGTTTTCGTCGTAATCCAGGCCGTGAATGACCAGCACGCCCTCACCGTTGCGAACGGCCTCTGCGATCTGCTTGGCGGTGCCGGTGCCGGTGCCGCCAGCTCCGGGGTAACCGGTACCTGCGACATCGGTGAAGGCGATGTTGTTGCGGCTGTAGTTGTAGCGGCCATCCTTGGATACCGGGAAGCGCGTGACGTCCAGGAAGCTGGCCGGTGTGGTGTCGCCGGTCGTATTCAGGGACACGACAACCGGCCCGTAGGCGGGAATGCCCTCGACAGTGTTCAGGCGCCCGTCATTGTTGGCGTCCAACTTGAGCGTGGGACACTCATTCATGGCCTGCTCGCCGTAGTGGATATGTTGGGCGTGCGGGGCATCAGGCGTCAGTCCCCTGGCGTGCACCTCAATGTGCTTGATCGTTTCACCCCGGACGACGGCGGTCGCCGTGCCGGAGGCTCCGGAGCCGTTGAGCTGTCTCAGCTTGGCGGTCAGGGTGACGGTTTTTTCCTCTGATTGGGAATTATGGGCCTGCGCGGGCCCCACTGCCAGTGTGGTCGCAGCGAGCAACGCGACGGCTGATGCCCCGAGGGCCACTACAGATTTTCGATTCACAATTCACTCCTCAGTCAACGGCCAGTGAGGAGATCCCGCTGGTCAATTGTGATTCGGAGCACACACCACCAAGGATTGGCATGAACGCCAGCGGATAGGAAGTCGCCGAGTCCCTGGCGGCCGGCGTAGGGTACAGCGCCGTTGCCACCCGAGCCAGGATTCAGCCGAACGCCGGTGGCGGTCCCGTCAGCCCGACCACTGATTTCTGACAGAAGCTGCGCCGCGGCCCTGGGCACCCCGCGGCCGGCGGCCCTTACCGGCCACTCTTGAGGACATAGCCACAGACCTAAATCCGCCCCCAATGCCGCAATTTGCACACGGTCCTCCGCCCCAACTACTGCAGGTAGCGCCCGGCTCACGCGTAGCGAAGGTTGACCCCATCACCGAGCCAATGTCGCTCGGCTACGACGTTGCCAGGCCCCACCCGACCCCCGCGGTCGGAACGCCGGCAGGCTGCAATCCCGACCGCACATGCCTGAATGTGTCAGTGTGATCAGAGCCCCTAGGACGGCCAGAAAGATACCCACGTAAGCGACATGCCAAACCTACTGACGGATCGGGTGGTACCGTCTGTGAGCGTTGTCCCAGCATCATTGGGCCCACGTGCAGGAGTGCAGAAGCCGGGTGAAGATGTAGGCGCAGCCTTTTCGGTATCGGATGCACGCTTGGGAAAAGACTTCGGATTGGGATGTCCGCTGTGAGGCCTTGGATCGGTTCAGCCGAGAGGGTCACGAGAATTCGTGATCCGCGGATAGCCCGGTTCCCGCGGTCTTGGGCTATCTCGCCAGGAATTGGATCAGTGTTTTGTTCCATTCCTCGGGGTGGCTGACATTGCAGCCATGCGGTGCGCCGGCGATGACGTGCAGTTCGCTGCCGGGCAGGGTCGCGTGGGTACGCTGACCGGATCCTGCGAAGGGGACAGTGGCGTCGCCGTCGCCGTGGAGCACGAGTGCGGGTACGGTCACTTTGAGCAGATCATCCCGGAAGTCTGTCCCGCCGAAAGCGGCCATGCAGGCAAGGGCCGCTTTCTTGTCTGCCTGCTTACACAACGCGAGAGCGTCCTGGCGCTGGTCTTCGCTGACCTTGAGTTCTCCGTTGACGGAGAAGAACGTGCGGGTAAATCCGTCGTAGAACCCATCTTCGTCTTTGGTCAGATCAGCGGTCATCTTCGCGGCCGCGTCCTTGGTCAGGGGACCGTCAGGGTTGTCCTCGGTCTGCATCAGGTAGGGCGGAACGGCTGAGGCGAAGACCACGCTGCGCAGCCGCTCGGCGCCGTAGGAGCTGAAGTAGCGGGCGACCTCGCCCCCGCCCATGGAGAAACCGACCAGGGTGACGTCATTGAGGTCAAGCTGTTCCAGGAGGGCGTGCAGATCCTCGGTCAGGGTGTCGTAGGTGTACCCGGTCCGGGGTTTGTCGCTTCGGCCAAAGCCGCGCCGGTCATAGGTGATGACCCGGTACCCCGCGCCCTGAAGCGCCGGGACCTGGGCCTGGAACGCCTCCCCCGACAGCGGCCACCCGTGAATCAGGACCACCGGGCGCCCCGGCCCGCCTGTGTCATCCACGTGCAGGTTGGTGTCCTTGAACAATCCGTGATGTGCAGTGATTTCAGTCATGACTCACCCTTCGATGTTTTGTTCCGTGCCGGTTCGAGTCAGCCTACACAGGCCATAAGCATGCTGTCTGTCGATTCAAAAAAACTTCCGCCGGGCAGCATGCCCGGCCAGTTAGCTGGCGGCGGCCCTAATCCTCGGAAACATCGCCGGGAGGCCGATCGGGCAGTCCGTGGGGGCGGGCGTGACGAATAGCGTGTGGGTAGTTTCCTGATGGGCGCGCCGTCTGGCGGGTGGAGGTCACATCCCTTTGGAAAGGATTGTCATGAAAATTATCACTAGGGTCCTGGCCGTGGCGGCGGCAGTGTCGTTGGCCGGCATCAGCGGATGCGCTGCCCGAGAAGGAGGGCCGCCCGCACCGCAGCCGGTCGCCAGCAATACCCCTTCCGCCCCGTCTGCGGCTGCTTCGGCCCCGGCCAATGAGCCTGTCATCACAATCAGGGACTTCGCGTACGAAGTCCCGGCGTCGGTGAGCCCGGGGGCGATGGTGACAGTGACGAACGCCGACCGGGCCCCGCACACGGTCACGGTCAAGAACGAAGGCGGGTTCGACGTTGAAGTACCGGCCGGTGGAACAGTGACTTTTCAGGCTCCGGATACGGCGGGTGAGTACGGGATCATTTGTAGCTTTCATCCGCAAATGACCGGGACCCTGATCATTAAATGAGCCGGCGGCAAGGCAACCCGGCAAAACGGATACCCCTCCTGCTGGTAGTCCGGGTCTGTATCGCGACAGCCCTGGTTATCAGTGCCGTTATCCATATCCAGCTCGCCCCGGATTATCAGCAGGCCGCACCGGCAGGCATCGGACAAGGCACCCTGTTTTTGATCCAAGGCAGTGCCGCGGTCCTGGCGGCGGCGTTTGTTCTGCTCAAAGGCTCCCGGACCGCTTTCGCCGCCGCCGCGATGGTGGGAGTGTCTTCCCTGGCAGCTGTCATCCTTTACCGTTATGTCCGGGTCCCGGCTCTCGGGCCGCTGCCGTCGATGTACGAACCGGTCTGGTACGCGGCCAAGGTTGTCACCGCGGTCGCAGAAGCGACTGCCGGCGGCCTGGCCCTGACCGGTTACGCCCTGCTGCACAAGGCCCGGCGTCAATCACACACGGAGAAAGATGACCGGCTGCACGCCGCTTCAAGTACCTGGTCGCGGCGGGGCCGTCACCTCTGACGCCCGCTGGGTTTCTGCCCGGCAGGGCCCGGCCCCAAAAGATATTTGTGGTCCCCGCCACGTGCGCACCAGTCCTTTTGCTGTTCTGCTCCGAAGTACCGGTGTCCCTTCCCTTGGGGCGCAAACATCACACCCACGTGTATGAGGAGATTTTCCCAATGAACAAAACACTCCGATTCATGGCAGTACCCACGCTCGCTTTGGGCGCACTTGCCCTGTCCGGTTCCCCGGCCATGGCCGCGGACCAGTCCTACCAGTCCACGCTGGGCCAGATCAACGGCAGTTCAGGCTCGGGAACCATCACCGTTGATGTCACGGGCAACCAGGCACATGTCGTGTTGAACGTCTCGGGCATGCCTGCCACTTTCATGGACGCCCCGTACCCGCACGTCCAGCACATCCACGGCGGGGCTAAGGGCCTGTGCCCGGACCTTTCAGCCGATAAGGATGGTGACCAGGTCATCTCTACCACCGAGGGCGCCCCGTCCTATGGAGGCATCGTCACCACGCTCTCGACCAGCGGCGACACCAGCCCCGCAGCAGGCCTGGACCTCAAGGTCGGAGGACAGGGTGCCGCCTACACCGTTGACCGCACCTTCGAACTGAACGCTGAAACCAAGGCAGCCCTGGAAGCAGGCACCGCTGTCGTGGTCGTTCATGGCCTTGATCCCGCCACCCTCAGCCCCGCAGGCCAGGCCGCCAAATCCGATCTGGCCCCCACACTTCCGCTGGCCGCCACTTCTCCCGCCTTGTGCGGGACCCTGAAAGCCGGGCAGATGACCATGCCGGTTGGCGGCGCTGACACCGGCATCGCCCACGAGACCGGCACCGACACCGGGGCACTTGCCCTCGGCGGCGGACTCGCCCTCGTGGCCCTCGCCGGCGGAGCCTACGCAGTCCGCCGCCGCAGCCTAAACGCGGCCTGATCGGATCAGTACTGTGACAACCAAGAACCCCGGCCGCTGCGGACGCCTCCTGGCCCCCACAGCGGCCGGGGTTCTGCTCCTGCTCTCCCTGGCCGGCTGCGCCGCCGGAACCACCGATGCCGGGCCCGCTCCTGCTGGTTCCTTTGCAGCCTCGGCTTCGGCCACCTCGACCGCGGCCCCGTCCCCGGCAGCTGCAGCCCCGTCACCCGCGGCCCCCGCGGCGGTCCCGCCCGCACAGCAGCTTCCACCGGTGATGGGCGCTTCCGCTCCCGTCACCCTCAGCATCCCCACGATCGGGGTCCGGACGGACCTTCTCCATCTGGGACTGCGCGAAAACGGGTCCCTGGAAGTACCGCAGGACACCGGCAGCGGCGCACCGGCCAGCTGGTACAACGGCTCCCCCACCCCCGGGGAACGCGGACCCTCCGTGATACTGGGGCACGTAAACGCACTCGGCGGCAACACCGGTGTCTTCGCGGACCTGAGGAAGCTCACCCCCGGCACCGAAATCGACGTCACCCGAACCGACGGCAGTGTCGTCGTGTTCACCGTGGACCGCGGGGCCACCTACAGCAAGACCGGGTTCCCCACCCTCGAGGTCTACGGAAACACTCCCGGAGCTGAGCTCCGGCTGATCACCTGCGACGGGTACGATCCCGCCACCGGGCTCTTCGACGATAACTACGTCATCTACGCCAAACTCAAGCCCTGACAACTGCCAGCCCGGTTCCCGAAGCGGGCCGGCGGCAAGGACGGACAAAATGAAACACCGATCCCACGCGCTGGCCACCCTGGCCATTGCGTCCCTGCTGCTCACCGGCTGCGCCGTCGCAGCCGGAACGGAGGGCACGCTCTCTGCAGCGCAATCGGATACATCAGCGCCGTCCCCGCCCGTGACTTCGCCGGAGACCGGACATGCTGGCGGTCACAGCGGCGGACATCACGGCCGCGGGACACCCTCACCCGGTACCGCCCCGGAGGGGCCCAGCGATGCTGCCCTGATGGTCTGCGGGGACCAGCCAATGGACAGGCTCACCTCAATCCTGGACCTGAAGGAGGCCCCGCACACCATCAACACCTGGGCGGACAGCACCTTCACCTGCATCTACCACCTGCAGGAAGGGGAACTGAAAATATCAGCCCAGGAAGCCTCCAACCAGGCGACAGCACTCACCTACTTCAACGCCATGCAGGCCCTCGCTAAAGACGCAAAACCCATCAAAGGACTGGCGAACCTGGGATTCCCCGCATACGAAACCACTGACGGGTCAGCCGTGTTCCAAAAAGACAACTTCATCCTGCACGTGAACGCTTCCGATCTCCCCGCAACCCTGGGACCGGAGAACATCACCAGGAATGCCCTGGCCTACCAGCTCTCCACCACCATCCTCGCCTGCTGGGTCGAGCACCCCTGACAGCCGATCCACCAAGCAACCCAAGACCACAGGTACTTACCCGAACCCCACGAAAGGTTCATCATGAAAATGACCACCAGAACTGCCTGGGCGCTCGGGACGGCTGCGGCCGTCATTGCCCTCTCCGGTTGCGGGAACGGGAACCCGACTGGACCCGGAACCGGCTCCTCGGCGTCGCCGGCCCGGACAACAGAACAGTCAGCTTCCGTCCCGCCCGCCGACACGACGAGAACCCAGGCCGCAACACCGCCAGCTGAAACACCGTCCGGCGGCGCGGCTTCGGCTGAAATCCTGATCAAAGGCTTCAAATACCAAGGACCGGAAACCGTGGCCCCCGGGACACTGATCACCGTCATCAACGAGGACACCGAAGCCCACACCATCACCGCGGACACCGGAGCTGCGTTCGATGCTGTCATCAAAGTCGGCACCGGCACCTTCACCGCACCGACCGAACCCGGAACCTATTCCTATCACTGTATTTTCCACGCCAACATGCACGGAACCCTCACCGTGAAGTAGGCGTACACAAAGCGTTCCCGACAGGCCGCTACGTGGCGGATGAAGCCGTGCAGACTTACGGATGCAACCGCACTGCGACGTATCAGCTGGCACGGGGTCGAGGACAAAAAGCCTGGTTGGAGAGAGTGTGCAAGGCGAACTCAGCCTGTCAGGCGAAACATATAGCGCCTGGTTGCGTTCTCTTGAGGCCCGAGGGCTTGCAAGCCCCTTGCTACAGAATACCCCCCGGGGGTATGATGTGGGTGTTGTCAGTGAAGTGGTATGTCCCGGCCGGTGCCCTGCACCCGCTTTCACAGCCGTTCAACCCCAGCAGCCATTGATCCTTCGTCTAGGAATGGAAACTGACATGTGTGGAATTGAAAACCGTACCGAATTGCCCCTCGCCGCGTCGGCTGCGGGATGCAGCTGCTGCTCAACAACCGATTCTTCCTCCGCACCCTCCTCGTCAGCCGGCGCCGGTGCCGTTGAGTTCGCTGTTGAAGGCTTGACCTGCGGGCATTGTGTGAAGACTGTTGAGAAGGCCGTCTCAGCCCTCGACGGGGTCGAATCTGCCTCTGTCGAGCTCGTCCCGGGCGGGCGTTCCCGGCTGGTTGTCGGCGGCACGGCCGACGGCGCCGCTGTTCGTGAGGCCGTCACTTCCGCCGGTTACACCTTCACCAGCAACTGACCCTTTAGCACTTCACTTTCCCCGGCAGCCAACTGACCGGCGGGAGGCGGAGTCTCCTCTCGAAGGAGGAACCATGGAAGACCATACCCAGCATCACGGTGGCCACGCCGGCAACCACACTCCCCTGAATGAACCCCACAGCCCGGCGTCCCCCTCGGCCACTAAGGTCACCGAAAACCCGCACAGCCACCACGAACTTCACGGCGGCCAGGATGACCACGCCGTCCACAGCCACGGTCAGCATGCCGGCCACAGCACGGCGATGTTCAAGAACAGGTTCTGGCTGACCCTGGCCCTGTCCGTCCCCGTCGTCTACTTCAGCCACATGGTGGGCGACATCCTTGGTTACATGGCGCCCATGTTCCCCGGCTCGACCTGGATCCCGCCTGTCCTGGGCACCGTCATCTTCTTCTACGGCGGGCAGCCGTTCCTCAAAGGCGGATGGCAGGAACTGAAAAGCCGGCAGCCCGGGATGATGCTGCTGATCGCGATGGCCATCACCGTGGCGTTCGCCGCGTCCTGGATCACCACCCTTGGCATCGGCGGGTTTGATCTGGACTTCTGGTGGGAGCTGGCGCTGCTGGTAGCGATCATGCTGCTGGGCCACTGGATCGAGATGCGCGCCCTTGGTTCGGCCCAGGGTGCACTGGATGCCCTCGCCGCGCTCCTTCCCGACGAGGCCGAACGCATCACCGATACCGGCACGGAAACCGTGTCCGTGGCCGAGCTCCGCGAAGGCGATACCGTCCTGGTCCGTTCCGGCGCCAGGATGCCGGCGGACGGGATGGTGGTGGACGGTCAGGCCGAGTTTGACGAGTCCATGATCACCGGCGAATCCAGAACCGTCCTCCGGGGTGCCGGGGACACTGTAGTGGCCGGGACCGTCGCGACCGATAACAGCGTCCGGGTACGCGTCACTGCCGTCGGTGATGACACTGCGCTGGCCGGTATCCAGCGTCTGGTCGCCGAAGCGCAGGCATCCTCCTCCAAAGCCCAGGCCCTGGCCGACCGGGCCGCAGCCTTTCTGTTTTACTTCGCCGCGGGCGCCGGCGTTATCACCTTCATCGTCTGGACGCTGCTTGGCAGTGTCCCGGAGGCTGTCACCCGCACCGTCACGGTGCTGGTCATTGCCTGCCCGCATGCCCTGGGCTTGGCCATTCCGCTGGTCATCGCCATTTCCACGGAACAGGCAGCCCGGGCCGGTGTGCTGATCAAAAACCGGATGGCGCTGGAACGGATGCGGACCATCGACGTCGTCCTGTTCGACAAGACCGGAACCCTGACCACCGGCGAACCGGACCTGAAGGACATCGCGACGGTTCCCGGGGTGGACGCCGATGCACTGCTGGCACTTGCGGCCGCGGCCGAGTCCGACAGTGAGCACCCCGTGGCCCGGGCCATCGTCAGGGCGGCACGGGAACGGAAACTGAGGATCCCGCAGGCAACAGATTTCAGCTCCCTGACCGGACGGGGCGTGCGCGCCGGCATCGATGGCCGCACCGTCCATGTCGGCGGCCCGGCGCTGTTGCGTGAACTCGGTGCTGCCGAGCCCGAAGCGCTGGCACTATCCACACGTGCCTGGATGGGCCGGGGAGCTGCGGTGCTGCACGTCGTTGACGGGAACCAAGTATTGGGGGCGGTCAGCCTCGAAGACAGCATCCGTCCCGAATCACGGCAGGCCGTCGCCGCGCTGCAGAACCGCGGAGTGAAGGTCGCCATGATCACCGGGGACGCCCGCCAGGTCGCCGAAGCCATCGCCGAGGACCTGAACATTGATGAGGTTTTCGCCGAAGTACTCCCGGCGGACAAGGACAAGAAAGTCGCCGAGCTGCAGGCCCGGGGGATGAAGGTCGCCATGGTCGGGGACGGGGTGAACGACTCCCCGGCACTGGCCCGCGCCGAGGTCGGCATCGCCGTCGGCGCCGGTACCGACGTGGCCATGGAATCAGCAGGTGTCGTCCTGGCCGGTAATGATCCCCGTGCGGTGCTGTCAATGGTGGACCTGTCCCGGGCCAGCTACGCGAAGATGTGGCAGAACCTCATCTGGGCCACCGGCTACAACATCCTCGCCGTCCCCCTGGCCGCCGGTGTCCTGGCGTTCGCCGGTGTCGTGCTGTCCCCTGCAGCCGGGGCAGTGCTGATGTCCGTGTCCACGATCGTGGTGGCCTTGAACGCCCAGCTGCTGCGGAGAATGAAGCTCAATCCCTCCCAGGTACGTTGAACCAGAAGTGCTGACCGGCAGGAAACCCCCTGCCAGTTACGCTTGAAACCATTGACCCCGCATGGAAAGGAGCAGAATTCGTGACCGCAGCATCCCGCCGCCGCATCACCGCCTTTCTTCTCCGTGCAGGTTTTCTGACCGCGGCGCTGGCCATCATGGCCGGAATTCTCGGCATGCACATCATGACCGGCGCGCACCACATGGCTGCGGCGCACACGATCCCCGTGGCAGGTACCGGCCACGCCGCGGCACAGGTGCATACCAGCCCGGCAGGCCACTCCGGCCATGGGACGGAACCGGTATCGGCCGGGACTGTACCGGCAGTAACGGCAACGGGGTTATCCCCCTGCTCTCCCGCCGGAGCCTGTCCGGAGATGTCCGCCACGGGCGCGGCCTGCGTGCTCTCACCGGGGAACACAGCCCTCTCGGCACCACTGCCGGGAACAGCACCATACGCGTTGCCGGACTTCGGCGGCGCAGCCGCGGCTGGCACAAACTATTCCTACTCACCGGACAGCCCTTCCCCCGGTGAGCTCTGTATCAGCCGGACGTAATCCGGCATCCTGCTGCCGGGCGCTGCCTTGGGCGCAACAGCCCAGCCAAATTTGCACGCATCAAAAGGGCCGCCCCCGCGCGGGCGCGGCCGCCACCGCACGCAACACATAGGCGCGCCAATGCGCCGCTGATACTTTTGAGGACCTGATTTTATGAAGAAGACCCTGACCATTTCCGCTGCCGCCATCGCCGCAGCAATCGCCCTAACAGGCTGCTCCGCCGGCACCGGATCCGGCAGCTCGGACTCCAGCAGCATGCCCGGCATGAACCACGGCAGCTCGGGAATGCCATCAAGCTCCGCCCCGGCAGCCTCTGCGGAGTTCAACGACGCGGATACCATGTTCGCGCAGATGATGATTCCGCACCATGCCCAGGCCGTGGCGATGAGCGAGACCATGCTGAAGAAGGAAGGCATTCCCGCCACGGTGACTGACCTGGCCACCAAGATCAAAGCGGCCCAAGGCCCCGAGATCGAGAAGATGACCGGCTGGCTTCAAAGCTGGGGCCAGCCCACCCAGATGCCCACTGACATGGCTTCGGGCCACAGCATGTCCGGGATGATGGGCGAGGAGGACCTGGCCAATCTTGAGGCCGCGCAGGGCACCGAGGCAGCCAGGCTGTTCCTGACCCAGATGATTGCCCACCACGAAGGCGCCGTCATGATGGCCAAAACCGAAACCAGCGACGGTAAGAACGCTGACGCGGTCCAGCTCAGCAAAGAGATCGCCAGCTCCCAGAAAACCGAAATCCAGGAAATGAAAGACCTGCTGGCCACCCTGTAGCCAGAACACCCCCGGCACCGGCCCCTCCCACTGGGGCCGGTGCCTCCCCATTTCCCGGTCCCCTCTTTGGAGTTCCCCGTGCCCCTGCACTTTTTGATCCGCCCCCGGCCCGTGGCCGCCCTCGCCGCAGCCTCCGCCCTTCTGCTCACCCTGTCCGCCTGCACGCCAGGGGCAAGCACCGATCCGGACACCGGCAGCGTCCCGTCCGCTGCGGCCCCGGGCCTTCCCAGCTCACACGTCCACGGCCTGAGCGTGAACCGGGAAACCGACCAGGTGCTGCTGGCCACCCACGAAGGCCTGTTCGACGCCACCAGATCCCCGGCCACCAAAATCGGGGACACCAATGACCTGATGGGCTTCACCGCCGCGGCTGATCACGGCGTGTTCTACGCCTCGGGACACCCGGGCCCCGGCTCGGATCTGCCCAACCCCATGGGCCTGATCAGATCCGTGGACGGCGGCACAACATGGGAGCAGCTCTCCCGCCAGGGCGAATCAGACTTCCACGCCCTCGCGGCCACCAAATCCGGACTAGTCGCCTACGACGGAACCCTGCAGACCAGCCCCGACGGGAAAACCTGGTCCGCGGCCACCGCAGGTTTCGTTCCCGCCGTGCTGGCCGGCACACCGGAGGCCGACACCGTCCTTGCCACCACCCCTGACGGGCTCCAGCGCTCCGCCGACGGCGGCAAAACCTGGGAACTGATCAGCACGGCACCGGTCATTCAATTCGCTGCGTTCGCCAGTGGTGCTGAGGTTCTTGGTGTGGAACCGGACGGCTCTGTCCACTATTCATCCGATGGGGGCAGTACCTGGACCCGCGCTGGCCGGATCGAGGACCAGGTCCAGGCGATGACCGCGGTCGCAGGAGCAGAAGGCAAACCCTGGATCTGGGCCGCCACCACCGAAGGCCTCGTTGTGTCCACTGACGCCGGGGCCACCTTCCGGCCCGCTGGCGCCGCCTAAGCCCATGGACGTTTCCCACCTGCAACGCCGGTTCTAAGGCCCGCCCGAACGGGTAACCAGGCCATGATCACAGAAGTTAGGCTCCGCCTTTGACCTGTTGGGGGCACCGGTGCCGGGTCTAGGGTGATAAGGACGGCCGGGAATGGCCCGGCCGCCCTCGCCCAGCGACAGGAGCCGCACCGTGAGCCACCACGTCAGCGCCATGCTCAACGCCCATCCTCAAAAAGACGCCGTCCTTAGCCGGGACAAACTGGCGGAGTGTATTGCGGCCTGCTTCGAGTGCGCCCAGACGTGCACGGCCTGCGCGGACGCGTGCCTGGGTGAAGACATGGTCGCCGAGCTCGCCACCTGTATCCGGACAGACCTGGACTGCGCCGATGTCTGCGCCGCCACAGGAAACATCCTGACCCGGCAGACCGGCGGACAGACATCCATCACCCTTGCAGCACTGGAGGCCTGCCGGGCAGCATGCGCCGCCTGCGCCGAAGAGTGCGAAAAGCACGCAGGTATGCACGAGCACTGCCGGATCTGCGCCGAAGCCTGCCGCCGCGGCGAAGCCGCCTGCAGCACCATGCTGGCCGCAGGATAGAAAATGTCAGCCCAAAGCTGACCGGCGTTGACGGCACTCAGTGCTGGCGCGGGTTCAAGGCATCCAGCGTGACCTGCACCAACCTCTGCACGGCCTCAGGTGAAGTCAGCCCAGCTGAGGCTTCCAGTGCGCACAGGCAGAAAGCCGCCAGCTCCTCCGGGGCCACGTCAGCGCGGAACACGTCCGCTTCTGAGCCGGCCTGGATCAGCCCTGCCAGGAAAACCTGAAGGCTTTTCCGTGCGGGGCCGACGTGTCGGCCCTGATGCAGCCGTGCCGCCTCGGCGTCCCCCTGGTCGTGTCCGGAGCCTGAGAGGAAAGCGTAAGCGTGCAGCACAGCCTCCAGCTGCTGTTGAACCCCTTCAGTGCGGTCCCTGATCCGGGTCAGCTCCGTCAGATGCGCTTCGATCTGGCGCTCATGCCAAGCCAACAGTATGGACTCAACGTCCGGAAAGTACTTGTACAAGGTCGCACGGCCAATACCGGCCCTCTGCGCGATCGCAGACATCGTCACCCCTGCTATCCCGTGCCGCGCAACTATCTCCGCAGCGGCGTCAAGAAGTGCCTGGCGGACAGCATCCCGATGGGTTTCGATCGTGTCGTTCCAAAGCTTCGGCATGCCCGAATCATACAACCCGCCGTAGTGTAGACACAGTGTCCGATACACGACATACTGTTTTACAAACCAAGGAGATCACCATGACCAACCCCGGGACCGACTCCCCTGACAGCAGGAACGCTCCCCGGCACAAGACACCGCTATGGGTGAAGGGATTCCTGATCGCTGCCGCTGTGCTGGTCGTCGCCTTTGCGGTCATGCACCTCACCGGGGGAATGGTCATGAACCACACGCCATGAAAATAATGCCCCCCGCGTTACGCAAAGCGGCCCTCGTCGTCCACATCATCTCCTGCGTGGGCTGGCTCGGCGCCATCGCCGCCTTCCTGGTCCTGGCCATCGCCGGACTGACAACCACCGATGCGCAGCTGGCCCGTGCCGCCTACGCGGGCATGAACCTGATCGGCTGGATGGTCATTTTCCCCCTAAGCCTGGCCTCCCTGCTCTCCGGCATCGTCCAGGGCCTTGGCACAATCTGGGGGCTGTTCCGGCACTACTGGGTCCTGATTAAGCTCGTGATTACCGCCCTGGCCACCGCCCTGCTGCTCGTGCATCTGCAACCGGTCACCGCGATGGCCGACATGGCCTTGGCAGCGGACATGGGCCCGTCGGAAATGAACGGAATGAGGATCCAGCTCGTCGCCGACGCCAGCGCCGCGATACTCGCGTTACTCGTTACGACCGTGCTCTCCGTTTACAAACCACGTGGGCTCACCAGGTACGGCCAAAGAATGAGCGACAAGCAGACCTTGACGCGATCATCGAAAACCGCAGGCATCTAAAGAAATTTCCGATCATGTTCCGGTCTCCGGTCGAGAGAGGTAGATCCACTCGATGTCTAAATCACCAGCCCGTAGCGTCTGATCCGGAAAGCCCGCCGGTCCCCCATCGGCGGGCTTTCTTTGCGACTGCAACAACGGCCGGGTCCGCGGAGAGATCGGGCCAGGCCTCCTTCACCAGTAACTGCACCTGACGCTGCCGACACTCATCGGCGTCGTCACCGCAGCTGCCGTGGCCGGCGACCAGGTCGGCTATATGATCGGACGCAAGTACGGCCGGCGATGGTTCAAGGATGACGCCCGGATCCTCAAACAGCGCACCTGACAACCACGGAGGACTTCTTCCGCCGCCACGGCGGGGCCGCCGTGGTCCTGGCACGTTTCGTTCCCATGGTCCGGACGTTCGCACCCCTGAGCGCCGGGATCGCCCGCTATGAGTACAAGTCCTTCACGCTCTGGAACATCGCCGGGGCGCTGGCCTGGGCAGCGTCCGTGACACTGCTCGGAACTTGGCTGGGACACTATGAGATCATCGCCAAGAACATCGACATCATTGCCGTCCTGATGGTCCTCGTCTCAGTCCTGCCCTGGGGCCTCCAGCTCCTCAAACGCCGCCGCCGGAACCGCAGCACCACTGTCGAACTCCCAGCTGACCGACGCGACGACACGGCAGCCGAACTGCCAATAAAAGGCATATCCCAGGAGAATAGCTGACATGACAACCGCTGACGGCCGGCCATCCCTATTGCTGGTTGAGGACGATATCGTCCTGGGACCGCTGATCGCCGAGCTGCTGGATCCGGACTACCGGATCCGACTGGCCGCCAACGGCCAGGACGGCCTGCGCCTCGCGCTCACCGATGCTGGGACGTCATGGTAATCGACCGGGGCTTGCCTTTTGTGGACGGCATCGATCTGATCAAAGCGCTGAGGTCCAAGGGTGTTTCGACACCCATTCTGATCCTCACAGCCCTCGGTGCCACCGATGAAAAAGTCAGAGGCCTGGACGCCGGAGCCAATGACTACGTGACCAAACCGTTCGACGCCGGTGAGCTCACCGCGCGCCTGCGCGCCCTGACGCGCACCTTCACGCCGGCCGCAAACGACCCTGAACATCGGCGACTGGGAACTCGATCCGGTGTCGCGTTCGGTGCGTTCGGTCTACGGGACACTGGTGTCTCTCACCGCGAAGGAAGCCGAGCTGCTCGCAGCCCTGGCCACCGAACCCGGCAGGGTTTTCACCCGGGAAGAGTTGCTCAGCAAACACTTTCAGGCCGCCGACCAGCCTGGCCTCATCGACACTTATGTCCACCACCTCCGGAGGAAGCTTTCCAAGTCCGTGGTCCGCACGATCCACGGCATCGGTTATCAGATCGGCGACTCCGCATGAACCGGATGGCTCCGGTGGCCGGTGAACAAGACCATGACACCTTCCGCCGGGCCTCGCTCAAGGTCGCTTTGCGGATCAGCGCCGCCTGCGCAGTACTGGTCCTTTGCCTCCTCGCCGCCGCAACCGCCTACCTGATGAACAAGCTGGCACACCCCGATCTCCCCGGCGCCGCAGCAGTCGGGAAGGCTTACACTTATCTCGATTCCAAGGACCTGATCGAGGCGATGATCATCGCCGGGCTAGCAGGCATCATGGCTCAGCGCGCGCAGCGCCATACGGCCGCTCGGGGAAGCCCTGGCCCTGCAGCGGCGGTTCGTCCAGGATGCCAGCCATGAACTGCGTACCACCGCTGGCCATCCTGGACGCCCGCATCCAACTTGCCCAGCGCGACTCCCAGCCGGACTCAAATCCGGGCCGCGCCCTGGACAGGATCCGTGAAGATACGGCCACCCTGACCGGGATCGTCAACGGACTCCTCCTGGCAGCAACCGGCGCCACACCGGGCCTCTCCACGGAACCGGTGGAGCTGGCCGACGTCGCCGGGTCAGTCACGCAGAGCCTGCAGGAACTTGCCGCGCGGCAGGACATCCGTCTCGTCTTCTCCGAGAGCGGCCAGCCGCTGACCCGAATCGACCCCAGTTCCCTGCGGCGGGCTGTGCTCGCACTAGCGGACAACGCACTGGCCCACACCCCGTCCGAAGGGAGCATCACCATCAGCACCACGGTCGAGGGGAACCAGGCAATTATCAGCATGGCGGATACGGGACCCGGCATCACGGGTGTGGACCAAGCCCGGATCTTTGACCGCTTCGTCAGGACACCCAACACGAATGGAACCGGGAACCAGCGAAGCTACGGCATCGGATTGGCGCTGGTCCGCGAAATCGCCACGGCCGCAGCGGGCACGGTAGAGGTGGCCCGGACCGGACCCGAAGGCACCACGATGAAGCTAACGCTCCCACTGGCCAAACGCTGAGAATGGGCCCGCAGGGGCAGTGGACAAGGCTGATTCTCTGTCGTTGAATTTCTGCGCCTGGCCGCCATGACGGGACGGCATCCGATGACGCTGACGCAGACCGGCGACCTCCAGCGTATGAACCGATGCTCTGCATCGGGATGCGTTGAAAGCGGATTCCTTTGTATTGCGGGAGGCTGCATACGACGCTCCGGGTCCACGGCGGTCACTGCCGTGTGGCGTGTCAGAGGCAGACACGATCGTTCGGTACGTGAAGTCCCGTGCAGAACCAGGACTGTACCGCTGGAGAAAAAAATACTAAGCATCCTTGCTTTTTATTGGGGTTCTGTGACTATGTAAAGAGCGAAGACGCAGTTCCATCCACGCCACGTAAACAAAGGAGAGTCTCATGTTGCTTTGGATTGCCGTCGTTATCGGTGTTCTCTGGCTTCTCGGCTTTATCGGCAATGTCGGCGGCGGGCTCATTCACCTGCTGTTGGTTATTGCCGTGGTCGTTCTGGTCTTCCACTTTGTCCGTGGCAGGTCACGCGCTTGAATACGAAAGCTATGTTCCGCCGACGCGGACGCCGGGGTGAGAACGGAGGCCGCGGAATTCCCGGACAATGGGCTCTCAAGATGGGGCAAAATCGTAGCTTGAAATGGCAGATTTGCCGCTCTCCGAACGCATGCCTGCGACTGTGACAGGTTTGGACGGTGTCCGTCGGAAAAACAAACCGGGCAGCACCAGCTAGGAGACTGCTGAAATAATCGCTGGGTTAGGCGCGTCGGCTGGACTGGTGGGGCTGGTGGTTAAGACTGGTCTTATGCAGGGACGCGAGGACGCTCAACGCGGGTATTTGGATGTGGAGGC
>NZ_JAGGPO010000033.1:0-30079 GCF_018613775.1 Arthrobacter sp. ISL-69 | reverse complement strand
TCCAGGCGTGCTCGACGAGCCGTGCGGCGGTCGACAACAGGCGGCCGGTGGGCCAGAGTCTGATATCAGGCATAGGCGCAGTATAGAACCCGCGGGCCTGCATGGTGGTCAACGGGCCGGCAAACTGGCACACATGAAGGCTCGGCGGCCGGGGCCCTCCAGCGCCTTGATGCGGCAAAGCTCCATTATCCTAAGCGTGCTTGCTAACTCCGGGTAATGTTCGGACTGCAGCGCATCCCAGCTCCCGGCGAAACACGTCGATCGGATGAGTCCTGGTGGGTGTGCGGCCAGGGCCGGTTCTGCCGGATTCTGCCGTCTCGAAGGAGGTCTCAAATGCGTGAATGGATTCGGAACCATGGGCTGTTGCTGGCCAATATCCTGCTGTTTGTGGTGTTCTTCGGCGGGATGGTGGTCACCGGAGCGGCCTCCTTTAGCGAGGATCAGCTCGCGCACGGCCAAGCTGCCGTGACCATTGGCCAATATTTGACCACAGGGGCATTCGTGGAGGCCACGTTTGAGAACTGGGAGTCCGAATTCCTGCAGATGGGCATGTACGTGGTGTTGACCGCGTATCTGTTCCAGAAGGGGTCCTCCGAATCCAAACCCGTCGGCAAAGCCGCTCTCCAAGACCAGGACCCCCGAACGGCACGCAAGGGACCTGACACCCCGTGGCCGGTGCGCCGCGGCGGCTGGGTCCTGAAGATTTATGAGCACTCACTCTCGGGTCTGTTCTTTGTCCTCTTCGCGGCCTCGATCGTCCTGCACGCCTTCGGCGGTGCTGCCGCCTACAGCGAAGAGCAACTCGCACACGGCCAGCCCCCGATGGGTGCGTTGGAATATGTGGGTACGTCCCAGTTCTGGTTTGAGTCCTTCCAGAACTGGCAAAGCGAATTCCTGGCAGTTGCTGTCATCGTCGGAGCCTCCGTGTACCTGCGGGAGGTCCGCTCCGCGGAGTCCAAACCGGTCGCCGAGCCGCACTACGAAACCGGCGCCTGAGACCTCGGCCATCGCCCGACCTGCCGGTCGGCACGGCCGCCAGGTAAAGCCCCACGACGATCCATCGATAGCCGGTTTGAGAGCTGCCAGAAGCAGCAGCGGACCGTTTGTCGCTTGGATTCCAGGATCCGCGCCAGGTGCCGACCGCGGTCCCGCACACCCTTCGGCTCGCATCGGAAGGCAGATTGAATAAGGATCGTCGCCCTGTCGCCCTGTCGCCCTGTCAGCGCATCAGACGAGGTCCGGTGTGCTGGCCAGTATGTAGTCCGTTGCGGCCGGGCCGCTCATGGCCAGATTGTTGTTGCCCGGCTCTATCTGCTCTGTCCTGAGGGCAACCCACAGCTCCTGGGGAGGCTCGGGCTGGAGCCTGTTGAGCAGGCACCAGCTGGTGTACAGCCCGTACAGCTCATCGGCGGTCAACCCGGACTCGGATACCCGATCGGTGGTCATAGCCTCGAGGAGGAACCGTCCAAAATGTGTCGAAGTCATGTCCGTTCCTTAACGTCGTTCGCCTCGGGCGCCGAGCGGCTTCAGCGCGGTTTGAAACCGTTCCATGCAGGTGTTCACAGCAAAGCTAAGGCAGGTAGACAGATCTGTCCACTCGGCTCCCGGATGCTCCAGGACTCCAAGTTCCGGAATCGCCGAATCCGCACTGGCCGTTGGAGGGCTGGCCCGTAACCAACGGGCGACGACGAGTCTGAATCCGTCGAAAACGCGATCCTTCTGAGACGGTGTCGTGCGCGCCCGCCTGGAATAGCGGTCCGGGGACTGTCACCGTTCAAGGAGTGGCGGCGGGGTGGGCGGTGCCCCACGACTCTTGCACCTTCGACTTTCGGGGCCGGGCAGCAGGCCCCGGTGTACACACTGCAGAGCCGCAAAGGTGGGTGCCGGCGGTTGGCCGCCTTCGCGATACTTAGCCTCCGACGTGGTGGATGGTGAACGCGGTCAGAAAGCCGACGGAGGCCGTGAATCCGGTGAGGTTGTGGTGTTCTTCGAAGGCCTCGGGGATCATGGTGTCGGCGAGCATGGCGAGGATGCCGCCGGCTGCGATGGCGGTGATGAAGGCGATGAGCTCGGCCGGTGCGTTTTCCAGGGCTGAATACCCTAGGAGGGAGGCCAGACCGCAAAAGAGGGCGATTCCGGTCCACGTGCCGAAAACAAACCGGGGGCTTCGTCCGGCTTTCTTCATTCCTGCAGTGCTCGAGAGTCCTTCCGGGATGTTGGAGATGAACACGGCTGCCAGCATTGCAGGGCTGACTGTGCCCGAGGCAACCAGCCCCAGTCCGAGGACTACCGATTCGGGTATCCCGTCGATCAGGGCCCCGATTGCTATGGCCGTTCCGCTGCCCGGTGTGTCCTGCTCGGACGGCTGCCGTTCATCGGACCTTTTGCGGTGCTTTGCGCCCGCGCGCGCCAGGAGAATGTTGGACCCCACGAAGATTAGAGCACCGGCGAGAAATCCGCCCACGGTCGGCAGGAGCCCGCCGCTCTGGACTGCTTCGTCGACAAGCTCGAAGGCCAGCGCGGAAATAAGGACTCCTGCCCCGAATGCCATCACGGTGGAGACTAGGCGAGGGGGCACCTTCCAGAGCCAGGCAATTCCGGATCCAAGCACGAGCGCGCCACCGGCGACGCTTCCCCACAACAGCGCCTGCATCCACATCGGCACGATCTTCCGCCCCTTCACCCGGCGCTGTTGTAGGAACACCGTCGAAGAGTTCCTGCGTCACAGTTGGACAATATCAGCGGAATGCCGAGCCGGGTCAGCAAGCTGCGGGCCCGGACCGTGCCGCCACGTCTGCGCACATTCACCGTTTTCGGTACCGCGACCCCTGGACCGACCCACTGGTTGGCTGGCTCGGATTCCTGAATTCGCCACCGTGGGAAACAAGTCAGGTGAAGGGCGGCGGCCCGCGAAGGCACGCATGATCATCCGCGCGGGCCGCCTGCCACGGCCGCGCTCACTCCGCTGTGCCCACGCGGCCTGTGGGTACCAACAAAACTACCCGGCGGCGCCGCGGTCCACGAGGGGCCTTCGACCTATAGGGCTCGTAGTATCAAGCATTTTAGACATCAACTTATGCAGGCAGGGGACCATGGTCCCGACACAGGGCCGGTACTGTGAGGCGCATGGGGATGCGCCTTGAAGTTGTGCAAGTACCCGTAGCCGACGTCGGTAAGTCGAAGTCGTTCTATACCGAGAAGCTGGGCTTTGTCCTCGACCACGACGTTGAGCACATCCCCGGTATGAGGGTCGTGCAACTTACCCCACCAGGTTCAGCCGTTTCAATCGTGATCGGAACGGGAATGACCAGCATGGCGCCCGGGAGCCTCGAGGGGCCGCAGCTCGTCGTACTCGACCTGGGCGTTGCCCGCACTGAGCTTCTGCGCCGCGGCGCCGGTATCAGTGAGATCCAAGACATGGGCGGTGTGCAGTTCGCTTTCTTCGGTGACCCTGACGGCAACCGCTGGGTCATCCAGGGCGCGGTTGGACCGGGTCCTGCGCTCGTCACGCCGGCTCAGCGCGGGGCGCAACAGATGAGTGCCGCGGGCCCGTCTCGGCGAAAGGCATGGACGCGCGCCGCCCGTCCGCGGTCCGCGTCAGCGTTTGGAGCGAAGTGATGTGCGGCTGCCTGCGGCTGTGCCCGGCCACCCGGCCACCCAACCTCCCTGGACTGGGAATCATCAGATTGCTTCGAGGCCATCCCAGAGCGCGCGGTGCGGCAGTCCACTTCATCGACACATCGGCCGTACATCAGCAAGGTACCGAGGCGGTCTGCGGGTCGGCCAGAGCTGGACGCCAAAATGTTGCGCAGGTCACATTCGAGGTCTATTCTTGGCGAGGGCCGCAGCGTCGCGGTCCCTGTCCACTGAGAAGAAGCGCCGTGTCAGACAAGCTGAATGTGTTGGTCCGCGTGGACCTGGACTGTGCGCGCGCCCAGGTGGCCGCCAAGGGTCACGTGACAGTGGAAAGTATCCGAGGCCTGTATGCGGTGATGAAACGCGCCAACTCCCTCGTGACTGGCTTGGATATAGAGATCGATATGACCGGCGCCCAGATCGAGGCGGCAGCTCTGGAGCAACTTCGCTCCTGCGAACGGTCCCACCACTTGCCGATCGAAGTAGATCCGCTGCAGTCTGACTACAGGTTCAGCGTCGTTGCCCCGGTGGAAGCGGAGCCGCGCCCGGGGCTGCCGGTACTGGCGGCCTGACCTTCTCTCTCTCGGAAAACGAACCCGACCATGCGACACAGCTGTTTCGTCATGTTCCGGCCCGGCAGGCAGTCTAGGAACCGAGTCGACGGCCCGTGATTATCCGAATGCAGCTCAGGCCGTGTGGGCATATCCTTCGATGATCCAGGCGAGCAGTTCGGCGTCGATCTCTGCGGGGTCCTTCAGGATGATTTCGTTGTGCCACCGGCTGGCCGACACACGCTCGGCTCGGTGAATCCGTGCCGATTCGAGTTCCCTGGTCAGAACGATGTTGACCAGAATCCCGCCACGGCGGGGGTGGATACCAAGAAACGCTCGACCGTGGGCCACGTGGAGCGACGACGCGTTCTCCTGCAGCTCACACCCGTCCAGCGCAGAAAGCTTGTCCATAAGCGCACCGTAAACGCTGGACGAAATCGGGTCACCATCAATGCGTTCTCTTCCCGTGCGGGCCATCCAGCCAGCATACGACAGCCATTTGGTGGAGCCGGAAAATAGCCGACCCGCCGGGGCCACCAATAGTTGACATACTCAAGCAGTTCGCCTTCGTAGGAACCGGAATCAAGGGTCTTCTGCATGCAGTCCATTCGGGATGGGTAGTATCCGAATGCGGCTCCGAGGGGGACCGGCCGCCGGCAAGGAAACTACTGCTCCCACAAGTGAAAGGGCCACAGACCACTTTTGTGCCCGTGTCATCCGCTCCTGGTGAGCCGGGGCTGCATCCTCGGCTGCTGGTTTCCACCGCCGTTACTCTGATGTCCGTGGCCGGAACTGTTCGATCACGTCGCCGGTGGCGGTGTCGATGACGACTATCGTGTCCCGCGGCCAGGTGGGATCCGGAACAACGTCAAAGTCAATGTCGGATACCGACGTCGTCTGCCCGGCGTCTTTCTTCGCCCGGTTGGAGACATCGATGATTTCGCCGCTGTTCGTGTCAGCGGTCACCGTTTCCAACGGCAGCCCGGTCACATCATCCGAGTCAGGAGTAGCTTTCCACCAGTCCTCGTAACCGCCGACGCTCGCCGGGTGCGCACTCACTGCTGCCGACCGGCTCGGAATGACCGCGGCCAGCACAACGCCGCTGACCAACGCTGACAGGGCGCTATTTGAAGAGTGGGGATCTATCCAGACCGCGGGCGTTGGCCGCAGAAGGATTCGCCCATTTTTCTTGCGTCGTCCAGAGGGCGAATGAGCTTTCCTGAGCTTGTCCCAGGCGAGGACGTACGGCTCACCTGGCACGAGGCGTAGCAGGATGGATTCTCCGCCGTTGCCGTCCGACCGTGTGGAGCGTTTCTAGCCGAGCCCTGACCGGGCCGAAAACTGGTCGTTCCCGTCCATCCCTCTGGTCAAGAACGAGCCTCTTGCCCCAGGTGGTCAAGAACGAGCGGTTCATGGGAATGCGACCCTGACCGGGCGGCCATGGGCTCCCTTCGGTCATCCGGGCGGATGAACTTGTTCATCATCGGGTTGGAACTCATCCAGAATGGGCCTTTGTGTTGGGGGAGCCCGCTTAGGGTGAATGCATGTTCAAGACGATGACCAACCATCTGAGGTTCCTCGCGGCACCCACCACAGCCGTGCTGCTTCTGGGGACCCTTCTGATCCTCGAAGAGCGGCATTTCGACCGGAACAGTGCGTTGCTGTTGACGCTCTTGACCGGTATTGCCGTGGCGGAGATGCTGCCGGCGGCTGCCCTTGGGCTGGTTTTCGTCGCCTTGGTGCTTCAGAGTTTCAAGGTCTTCCCGTTGATACTTTTGTCGGGCGTGCTGAGTTACGCGGCCGTTCCGGTGGTTATCTTCTTCGCGGTGATCGGCTGGAGAACCCGGAACACGTGGTTAATCCCGGTTGCGGCGGTCGTCTTTGCCGGCATTACGACCGTCAATTGGTTCACTGACCAGACCTGGATCAATTTCATCTTCGGCAACCAGTTGTATGGCAGGGGCGTTCTGCGAACCCTCACGTACGCCTTTCTGATCTTCGGGGCGTTCGCCGCGCTGAACCTCGCAGCTTGGGCCGTAGGTATGGCAGTAAATAACGTCTCGAGGAGCAGGAGGGCACAGCTCGCGGCGGAAACCCGATTGCGGGAAACGACGACCGAACTTGCTCTCGAACAGGAGCGCAACAGAATCGCCAGGGAGCTGCATGATGTTCTGGCACATTCACTGACAGTTATCGTGTCGCAGGCGGACGGAATACGTTTCATCCACCGTACTGAGCCGGAATCCGTCGAGGATGCGTCCAGGGTTATCGCCGAATCCGCGAGGACGGCCCTGGTCGAAACGCGGAGGCTGATCGAAGGTTTTTCCACCGAAATCACCGCCGAGCCGGTGCAAAAGGTCGATGATCTGGTGACTCTTGCTGAACGTCTGAGCTCCAGCGGCATGCGGGTCCTGATCGAAACGACCGGGGAACCCTGGGAGATGACCTCCCTGCAGCACTTGACGATCTACCGACTGGCGCAGGAGAGCCTGACGAATGCCTTCAAGCACGCAGACCGCACCAAGGGAGCGCACCTGCAGCTGATTTGGACCGTAATGTCCCTTGAGCTACGGGTTAGTTCGTCTCTCCTTCGCGGCGGCCTCGAGGCGCCGCCGGACACAACCATGCCGGGACGCGGGATAGCAGGCATGACTGCCCGTGCCGCTGCCGCCGGCGGCTGGGTCGAAACAATCCGAGGTGAGGAAACGTTCGAGGTGATGGCGTTCCTTCCCTCGGCAGGTCCTGGCCAGCGCCCCGAAGCTGGCCCGAACGAGCCCGGCCTCCGCGTTTTGGAAGGAGCAACGCCATGACCGCTGATCCGATTCGGATTGCCTTGGCCGATGACCAGCCGCTGTTCAGTGCCGGACTCAAAATGATCCTGCGGAGCCAGCCGGATATGGATCTCGTGGGCGAAGCGGTCAACGGAGAAACTGCCGTCAAACTCGTTCAGGAGACACGTCCGGATGTGCTCCTGATGGATATTCGCATGCCTGTCATGGATGGGCTTACCGCCACGAGGACAATCCTCGAGACGTCCGCCGGGACCGGCGTTAAGATCATTGTTCTGACCACCATCCAGCACGACGAAGCTGTGGTCCGTGCAATCCAGTCCGGCGCCGCGGGCTTCCTGACGAAGGACACGACACCTGAGTTCCTGCTGGCTGCCATCCGAACGGTTCATTCGGGCCACTCGGTTATCGCCCCGGCCATCACGAATGAACTGCTGCGCGACTACACCACGCCTTCCTCCGGGAATGACGCCGCACTGGCGGACCTGTCCGGGAGGGAACGCGACGTATTTCTTCTGGCCGCAAAAGGCCTGGGAAATGCCGAGATCGCCTCGTCACTGGTGCTCAGCGAGGCCACCGTGAAGTCCCACGTGGGCAGCATCCTGGCAAAACTCAAACTCAAGAACCGGATCCAGCTCGTCGCCTTCGCCTACGAAAACAACGTTCTGAACTAGTCACCCAAAACAACCCGTCCGCGGTACCTCAGGCCTTCACGCATGGCGAAGGCCAGCCACGGCATTGTCCAAAACAACCCAAGGAGCAATCATGAAAAAGAAGATCTTCGGCGCTGCCGTCCTGATCCTCGGCACCGGCGCCGCGCTGGCCGCGGCCGCCATCCCCGCTGCGCCGATCACAGCGTCCCCGGAACCAGTCTCGGGAATCATCCACCAGGCAGAGGCCTACGCAAAGGCCGATCCGATCGCCGAACAGGGCTTACGGGAAGCCACCCGGCTGTGCATGGCCAAGGCCGGCTTCGACTACACACCGCCCAACTCCGATATGACGCTGGACCTGAACGCGGCGATCGGATTCAAACGCCTCACCCTCGACGCCGCCAAAGCCACCGGCTACGCAAGCACCGGTCCGCAAGGACCCCGGGAGCCAGCCACCGACTCCGCAGAGGGCAGACTGTTTGCCGACCCAGCCTTCACCAACGCACTAAGCGGAGCCCCGGACGCGGTCCCAACGACACCCGCGACAGGGATGGGAACATCCTCCGGGGGCTGCCGCGGCGAAGCCATGACGAAGATCTACGGCAGCGCAGATAACTACGTGCTCGCCACCGGCATCGCATACAACTCGTTCTTCCCGGCCAGCCTGTCCGCCGCAGGCGACTCAGGGACGGCCAAAGCCATCAAGGACTGGGCAACATGCATGCAGGAGACCCCTTACTCCTCCTTCGCGAACCCCCAGCAGGCCGCCGATGCGGGCACGGCTGCGGGAGGCCAGGAAGAGTTCAGAATCGCAGTAACCGATGCAGTCTGCCGGGACAAGACCGGGTTCCATGCCGCGCTGGATACAGTCCTCGACAAGTACCTGACCACGCGAATGCAGGAACTCGCCCCGCAGATCGAAAAGGTCAAAGAGATCCGCGAAACGGCCGCCGCTAACGCAACAGCACTGGGTGGCCTTGTTGCGAGGTAGCGTTTTATCAGGCGCGCTCCAGAGGCGCCCTGTCCCTTTGGGCGGCCTGACTTAGCCCCCGGTTGCCGTTGGCACCGGCTAAGGCGTGGCCGGTGCTGACGGGGTCGGCCCGACGGTCGGTTCGGTGCTGGCTGGAGCTTCCTGGGGAGGGCTGCTTTCCGTTGCCGCGCCGCCGGTGACAGGCGCCACGGGAGCGGGCGCCGTCGTGGTTCCGGACGGCACAGCAGCCGGCACGGTGGCTCCCGGGGAGGGCGCAAAGCTCGAGCCGGGCGTGGTTCCGGGGGATGGAGTGGCAGTCGTGGACGGCGTGGCGGCGGTGCCGGTGTCCCTGGTGGCGCTGGGATCGCCCTGCACGATTTGCATGATCTGCTCCCTGAACGTGTTCAGGCGTCCCTGGATTTCGGACAATGGAACGTTCTGCAGATCCCGTCCGTACTCTGCGATCTCGGCCCACAGCGCGTTGAGCCTGGCCATGTTGTCCTCGCTCAGGGGCCCGTCGAGTGTGAGGACCAGCTGGTTGGCCAGTGCGTGGGTGAGGCAGCGGAAGCAGTTGTAGTTCGCGGCGGCGGACAGATTCTCGGGAACGATCACATCGGCCTGACCCACAATCAGCACCACCTGGAAGCCCACTGCCACGGCGGCGCAGTCCGTGCAGCTGGCGAAGGCGTACGCCTCGTTGGTGGTGTCCACGGGTTCGCCGTCCTCGGCCCACACCAGCGCGAAAGCGACGTCGTACACCACGGAGCCGTCTATGGTGTTCACTGCGAGGGCCTGGTTGCCGTCCTCTTCCGGGGCGGCCGGCTTGTCGAACGGGAACACCCACGACGGCGCCGCGGCAGCACCGCCGTCGGCGTCCGGTGCGCTGGCGGCGGCTGTGCCGGTCCGCGGCACCAGCACCATGCTCAGCTGCGGATTGTCACGGGTCGGCTTCGCGGCACCCGCCGGCCACAACGCCGCAGTCTTCCCGGCCTGGCCCTCGAGCAGCTCCGAGTACGACGCCGTCGGAAACACAGCGGTGGTGACGTCGGCCAGCGTGCCGCGTTCGTACGGCTGCACTGGCCGGTAAGTGTCTGCTCCGGGCCACCAGGCCCAGGCCAGCCCCGCAGTAGCTGCTGCGATAGCTGCCATCGCAGCAGCGCGCTGGGCCGCCTTGCCGCGGGTCCTCTGCCAGAGCCCGCTGCTCAGCTGCCGGACCAGCCGCAGCAGCATGTAGAAAATACCCAGGATGGGAAGGGCGACGGCGGCGATCGCCAGGGCACGCACCGCAGCGCCAGCGATGTCCCCGGCGGCCAGGCTTTCGGACAGCTGGGACTGCTGCTTCAGGGCGCTGGCCCACGCTGTGCCCAGGAGCCGCGGCAGCGAGAGCACCATCATGACAAGGCTGAAGACCAGCAGAGGCACGGTGACGAGCACCCAGGCGGTCACCACGGCCCGGGCCCATGGTTTGAGCACCTGCGCCTCGGGGTCCGTCCGGCGCCACGGCAGCAGCCCCAGCAGGGTCGGTTTGATTCGCTGGAAGAGGTCCGGGACACCGGTGGCGTCCGCCAGGATGTGATACCCGTCGAACCGGACCAGGGGCAGCAGCTGCCGGACCATCTGGAGGATCTGGGTGACCACCACCAGCAGCAGCGCGTCAAAACCGGTGGCCCACCAGAGGCCCATGATGGCAACGGCCACGATGGCGTTGAAATACAGCCCGCCCAGATCCGTGCGGATCCGGCCGCCCCGGCCCAGCCGGTAGGAATCGGTGACGTCGGTGAAGAACGCCGGCCAGATCAGGTACAGGCCCGCACCCATGGCTCCCGGCGTGGCGCCACCGCGGCGTGCGGCGGCGGCATGGCCGAACTCGTGGAAACCGGCGGACAGCACAGTCACGGCCAGGACCAGCAGCACCAGGGCCGGGTTGGCAAAGGCATCGTGGGTGGCGGACCCGAGTCCTTTGACCATCAGCACCCACCAGCACACGGCGACGAAGGCCGCGCAGACAGCCACCACGATCAGCGGATTGAAGAGCACAACGAAGGGAGCAGCCAGTTTCCGGGTGCGGTCCGGGTCAGTCACGGTGTACCGGAAGCGCATGCCCAGCAGCGGATCGGCCTTCCTGACCTCCGGCTGCGAACCGTCGGCCAGCCGGAGCAGTCCCAGCGGCAGCAATTGTGAGCGGATCAGAGTGCGGACATTGTCCGGGCTCACCAGCTTGCAGAAGCGGGCACTGGCGTGGGCCGCGATCTGTTCCGTGGAGCGGTGGCCGTCGATCGCTTCCAGCACCAGATACAGCAGGCGTGTCAGCTGGATCGCCTGCCCGTCTGCCCGGCGGACAAGCGAGGGAGGCTCCCGGTAGCCCGAGCCCTTCGTTTCGCCGATCAACTCGATGCCGTCGGCCCGGACGGGAACGTCGGGCATGCTGACTGCGGCTGCGGACGCGGGGGAAGCCGGCGGGCCGTCCAGCTGGGACGGCCCGCCGTGGACTGTGCTCATTAACGAATGCTCATCCTGGTGTGCGAGTCCGGAGACTATTGCTGGAGATCGGACTGCTGGTCGGCGGAGGCGGTGGCTTCGCCGTCGATGTGCTGGCTGATGATGGCGTCCTGCTGCGCGACGGCGAATGCGTCGCTGTCGATGGACCCGATGTTGGCGGCCACGGCGGCGTCGATCGGGGCCGCCACGTTGGCGTTGGCTGCAACGGCGCCGTTGATCGGGGCGGCAATGTCGGCGTCGGCAGCAAGGTCCACGTTGACGTTCAGGAGGTCCCCGTCCAGTGCCGCGGACGGGTCCACCGGCAAGGCGCCGACGTCGGGCGTTGTCCCTTCGGGCAGAACCGCTCCGTCGGGTGTGGTGCCGTCGGGTGTGGTGTCGGGGTCCGTGGTGCCGGCGTCACCTGCACCCGTATCCGCGCCCTGGTCAATGGTGCTGTCCTGCGTGGAGTCTGCCGTGGCGTCAGCCGTGATGCCCTGGTCGATTATGACGCCCTGGTCAGCAAGGGCCTGGGCCTCGGATCCGTACGAGAGGATGTTCGCGGATGCTGCCGCGTCAATTGGTGCGGCCACGTTGGCGTTGGCGGCGACGGCGAGGTCGATGGGTGCCGCGGCGTTGATGCCCAGGTCCAGGTCGGCGTTCAGGTCCAGGACGGAGGCCACTTCCTTGTCGGGGAGCGCCGTCCCGCCCTGTGCCATCAGTTCTTCGTCGGTAAGAGGGGTCAATCCCTGTTCAGTGCTCATGCGAAACTCCAGTTCCGGCACGGTCGCCGCTGCCCCCAGTGAGCAGTTTCTACACCGATGTGCCTAATGCCAGTCAATAGTAAGCATGATGATCAATTATGGGAATCCTCGGTTGGGCTTGTGCTGATCGTGCTTGCAGGCTTTGTCGTGGTCGGCAGCACTGCGGGCTTCGCGTTCGAAGCGAAAAAAATCGACACCATTGCGAAGCGGGTTTCCTTGCAGAATCGTCAGTCCACTGATTAACTTCGGACACAGTGTTGCTCGGACGCTGGCCTGTCGGGGGATCAATGGCTGAGGAACATCATGATGATCTCATCATGCAGTCGCTGCTGCTTGATGAGATCGGACAGTCCGTCATCGGCATGGACCGTGAGTGGCAGATCACGTACTGGAACCGCGCGTCCGAACGCCTCTAGGGGTTCAGCACGGCCGAAGCGCTGGGTGCGAAGATTGGCGATCTGGGCATCTTCGGTGGACCTGAGGCGCGAGGGCAGGGCGCGACAGGTCCGGAGATAGCGCACCGGCTGGCCTCCGGCAGGGACTGGGCCGGCGAGTTTCTGGATGCGTCACCGGACGGGCAAGGAATTCCCGGTCCACGCCACGGTAAGCCCGATCCGTGGACGGCACACGGCGCCTGTGGCCGTCGTGGCGATTTCCAAGGACATCACCGACCGGAAGCACAGCGAGGCCATCCTGCGCAGGCTCTCTGACATGGTCGAATCCTCAGGGGACGCCATCATTGGTGCGGACCTGAGCGGGAACATCACCAGCTGGAACGCCGGCGCCGCCCAAATGTTCGGCCGGAGTTCCCTGGAAGCCGTCGGACAAAGCTACCGTCTGCTGGCCACCCGTGATGCGGGGGACTTCGGTGACGAAGTCACAGCCCACGCAGGACGGGGCACGTTCGTGACCGGTGTGGAGACGCGGTGGCGGTGCAAGGACGGGTCGGTGATCGACGTCGAGCTGACGGTGTCCCCGGTGTACGGCCAGGACGGTACCCAGGTCGGAGCCTCCGCTATTGCACGGGACATCACCGAGGTCCAGCGGTTGAAGGCCGAGGCAGCAGCCGAACGCGAACGGCTCCTCGCCGCCCAGGAAATGGCCCACGTCGGAAGCATTGAACACACCGTGGCGACGGGGGAGACCTGGCACTCGGAGGAGTTCAGCCGCATTCTTGGCCTGGCGGCCGGTTCCCCGGCCACACGGGACTCACTGCTCGCGCTGACGCATCCGGAGGACCGGGATCTGGTCCGACGGGTGTGGGCGAGCCTGGAGAACGGACTCGAATCCGCGGACTTCGAGTACCGGATCCTCAGGCCCGACGGGGAACAACGGTGGCTGCATTCCCGGATTCGAAGCGTCAACGGCCAGGACGGGAAATCCCGCCGATTCCTGGACACGGTGCTGGACATCACCGAACGCAAAAACGCCGCAGAAATACTTGAGTATCAGGCCCGCCACGATGCATTGACAGGTCTGCCCAACAGATACCTGATGACCGAAGTACTAGAGGGACTCCTGGACCGGGGGGGGGCACGTCCGGTGGTGATGTTCGTCGACGTCGACCGGTTCAAACTCATCGTCGTCGTCTGCGAGAACCTGCTGATGCGTGGAGCACGGACCCTGGCCGAGCGGATCAGGACATCCACCAGGGACCCCTTCGAGGTCGAAGGGCGCCAGATCTACCTCAACGTCAGCGTCGGGATCGCGCTTGCGGGCCGGGGTGATACGGCTGAGTCAATGCTGCGCGGGGCGGACGCCGCAATGTACCGGGCGAAGGCTGCCGGCGGGGATTCCTCCGCGGTCTACGAGGAACGCATGACCGGGCGGGCCACCGGCCGCCTGGACCTGGAATCCGACCTGAGGCTCGCCCTTGACCGCAGGGAACTCTGCCTCAACTACCAGCCCATCATCGACGTCTCCACCGGCGCCACCGTCAGCTTCGAAGCGTTACTACGGTGGCAACACAGCGAACACGGCCTGATCATGCCCGACACTTTCATTCCCATCGCTGAGGAGACAGGCCTCATCGTCCCGATCAGCACCTGGGTGCTCAACGAGGCCCTGCGCCAGGTGCAGCGATGGCGGCGGCAACTCCCGGGAGCGGAGAACGTCTCGGCCGCAGTGAACATTTCCGGCCGCCAACTCGTGGCCTGCGACTTCCCTCGCATCGTGGAGGCAGCCATCACCGGTTCCGGCATCGACCCTGCCGCGGTCAACCTGGAAATCACCGAAACCATACTTATGGACCAGCCTGACCTGCCTAAGGAAACCCTGCAGCGCCTGGCCGCTCTCGGAGTGGGGCTCTCCATCGATGACTTCGGCACGGGCTACTTATCCTTGAGCTATCTCAAATGGCTCTCGGCCCGCACGCTGAAGATCGACCGTACCTTCGTCAAAGAGCTTGGACGTGACCCACACGGTGCGACCATCATCGAACTCGTCCAAGGCATGGCCGACAGCCTCAACCTCGACGTCATCGCAGAAGGGGTGGAAACCAGCGACCAACTCGCCGAACTCCGCCGCCTGGGCGTGCGCCTCGCCCAAGGCTACTTTTGGAGCAAACCACTGCCTCCGGAGAGCATCCCGTCCTTGTTTCACGCCAGCCCCGAGAACCGTGCGCGAGAAGTGGCCCAGGAGGTGCGATAGGGATAGCAGCCAATCGCGCCGGATGCCAGCCGATGGCCTCAGCCCCGAGGCTGTCCCCACCCACTCAGCCGTGGCTTGACCTAAGGCTGTCGTGCATCCGTTCCGAATTCTTCGGTCGGAATAATGGTGCCGCAGTCACCGCGGCGAAGACAACGACCGGTGGGCGCGCAACGACGCAGCTAGAAAGGTCACGCCGCCGCCGGTGACTCCTGGGCCGGCCTCTGACAGTCAGGCGACCTGTAAAGCCTTGGCTGAGAACCGGCAGCGTCCCACCGCGCCCGTCCCGCAGTGGCTGGGACACGGCTTGGTATTTATACGCGCGACCTGCCGCGAATGAAGTGGATGATCAAGACGACCACGGCGATTACCAAAAGTAGGTGAATCAAACCGCCGCCGATGTTGCCGAGCAAGCCGAGAAGCCAGAGAACTGCGATAACAATTGCTATCCAGAGCAACATGAGAGTCTCCTTTAATTCCCATCGCGAAAATCGTGTGGTAGGAATCACCCTATGCCAGAAGCGGGTAGCTGGAAATGGTCAAACGCCAAGGCGCATGGGACGAACCTGTCGGCAACCGGAAGCTTACGCAGCAGCTTTCACACCGTACGATCCGGTCATGACTTTGGGGGAAGATTTCAGGAACTGGAAAGTAGTTTGTGACGGTGGGAAGTCACCGGGACCCGCCAGGCGGTGTATTCTTCTTCTCTTCCCGATGGCCCGCAACCACGACGTCCGACCCGAGAAGCTCGTGGGTCGCCGCGCGACTTGTGGGACAACTTGCCGCAACCGATCCCACTGTCGGTAAGGTGTCATCTTCCAACTATGGGCGACGACGCCTTTGGTCTTTCCGTTGCTGAACACGTGCCGGAAGCCTGGGCTTACGGCTCAGTAAGCAACCCATACCTGTGGCAGTGACCGGAGGAACGTGGTGACTGTCTCGGCCCGCAGAATCCAGTCAGCCGAAGGCCCCCTGCGCATTGGCCTGGATGGCGCCGATCACCGGTGCCGATCCCTGCGTGCGGTAAACATCGATTGGTCTGGAGCCCAGCTGCACGTTGGGGCTGCACATCCAGTCCATGGCCTGGGCTGGCGTGCAGGCACGGTGGAGGTGCCCTACAAGGGCATCGAGATCCGCAAGCCGGAGCCGGCCCTCCGCATCCGGCGCATCCTGGCCCGATGCCCAGCGAGCCAGAACGTCCACAGTGACGCCAGCAGAGGTGCCGCAGCATCCGCGCCAAGCGAGTTTATGAGCAACAGGACCTCCTAAGCACCGGGTCCAACGGGCCGCGAAAATGAGTCGTCGACCGCATGCTCGACCCGAGCGCGGTATCCTAAATCGCGGACTCATCAGGGGGAATAATGGAAGCAAGGGGCAAGGAAGGCACACTCGAAGTCGACGATACGAGCGTGCTCATCGGAACCGGCGTCGCGGCCAAAACCGGATTGGGTGTATAGCGTGCGACCCATTCTAGTCTGTGCTGCCTGCGGATCAGCCGTGGTGTTGGTCCGGCACGGCCAAGAACGCCCAATGGGGCAGCAGGACGAAACCCCGTCGCACTGCAGCAACCGAAACTGCCCCAATAGCAAGCGCGCGAAACCAGCAATTGACTGGTACCGCCGCACTCCACCCGGCAAAGATCAGTCCCGCTAGCGAAAGCCCCTAGACGCTTCGGATGCCGCTTCGCTGGGGTGTAACCGTCTCTTCCTCTTCTTACCCCCGGACTACCGATAGCGGGCGGCTGCAACAGGAGTAGTCGCCCGCGGAGCTAAGCTGCTCCCGAAGAAGGAACTGGCTAACGAACTCAAAGTGGCGGTCGTGGTGTCAAGGCTTTGCGCGAGCTGATAATAGCGCGGTTCCGGACTCCTTATGGTGCGTATGTAACATGCTGAGCCAAGTGGCATCTGGAGGGATTACAGGTAGCGCCCACTCATGTTCTCCCTGATTGTCTTGCCTAGGCTGAAGTCATCGGAACCGGTGAGGGAAGGGCTGCTAAATGGCCCAGCTAGTCCTCTCCCACATCGGGACGAACCATCGAGGTCCCCGCTTCCTGCGGGCAGGCGCTGAGCAGTCCGTCGGCAGGAAAAGCGGGGACCTCGCTGGTGGAGGGAGGCTGTCGCTGATAATCCGATCCGCCTCCAACGCCGCGCCCGGGTGCGGTGTTGAAGCTTCGGGGGAACGCTGTGGACGCTCGCCACAGTAAAGCAACGGCTGACGCCCAACCAGCGACCACACCGTCACCCCTCTTCAGTCACCCGGTCGGAGCCCAACAAGATATCAGCCTGGAGATGCAGTCCCGGTCTTGTCGTCGTGCAGTTCGTTTTTGTGACGTGCCTCCTGCAGGTGGTGCTCCAGTTTCAGTTCTGCATCCCGTCGTCGCTGCCCCACCGTCCGCAATGGCCGTGTGATAGGGGTGCGTACCTGTGAGACGTCTTGATCCATCACCTCTCGCGGCGCCGACGGGTCCGGGTCCGGGTCCGATTCATGGTTCCCGCTCATGATCGGATGATCCCACCTCACCGCGATTCGCGGCAAGTCTTCTGGGCCGGAGCTGACCCAACACGCCTTCTACCTTCGCTGGCGTTTATACCGGCCCGCAGGGCCCGTACGAAAGCAGAAAAACAGGTAGTGAACACCCTCGGAACGGACCCTGGCCGGTCTGTCCGTGGCATTCGACGCCTCCTGCGAGGAAAGGTGGCTGGCCTAGCCAGCAGCATTTCAATTAGCGGGAGCAAGCGGCTCGCTGAGAGAGCGATTTGTGAGAACCTCCGCCCGGCCCAGGGGTTGTCATCACAAGCATAGCTTCACAGATATCCTGGCACTGCGGAAGCTCTCGCGCGCCGGCCCGGCGGCGACAAATATCCTTGGCAGTACCGGTGCAAACGAATACTGCGGGTCTAGTGTTGGGTGGGTCGGCTATCGCCGCGATTACCCTCAGGGTGGGTGCATGAACTCCAGACAGTCCAGCTCGGAGCAGCTTCTGCAGTACTTGAAAAGCGTCGGGGGTTCAGAGTCTGATTTCAGCGGCGCTGCCTACGTGGTAAAAGATGACGACACGGTGGAGAGCGTCGTCTCACGCCTGCGGATGGAACAGAAGCAGCACGGCGGTGATGCCACAGACCCGTCCATTCTCCATGCCCCTGCGCAGGTGATGATCAGCAGGCGCGACGAGCGCAACCCGAGCCACCCTGCCGGAGCTTCCCAGATGGGGGAGTACCAGTTGGACATCCATCTCAGCGCAGGCAGCAGCACCCGGGAATGCATTCCTGCGAAGGACATCGAGGACGCCAAGACCTGGGCACGCGCACGAATTGAAGCCCAGGGTGCCGAGTTTGGAGCCATCTACTTTCCGTCCGGCGGGGGCCACGCCCCGGGTACGGGAGCGCTGGTGTCCAGTTTTGACCGTTCTGTGGGCTGGTACCGATAGCCTGATTGAGCCTCGGAGTAAAAGGCCGGCCTCGCTAAGAGAGGTGCCGTCCTATCGGACACTGGCCGCAGCAGCAATCGAACACGCCCCAACAGCCGATGGTGAGCCCGGGAACAGTTCCTTTGTATCTGGGGGAGGAACCGGACTGCAGCGCAAGGCGAGGCGGTGCCGCAAACGGGCCCTAAGAGGCCTCGACGAAGAAGCCTCAGACAAGCAGCTTTTCGTAACGCAGGGTATCGGCGATCGTAGGATGTGCGGAGGGAGTCCGCTTGTGCAGGGGCGGCGCGTGCCTCGCCGGTGTTTATCTGCACCAGCTGGGTTGGAATCCCGGGAGACTGCGGGCGTGTGTTCCGGTATCCAGCTCGATGATCTCGGTCCGCATGGGTGAATGGGCGGGCAGGACAGGGTACCGGTCAGCGGCGCCTTCGGGCGCTGTTGCTTCAACTGCTATGAACTTTCCGTCCGGGGAGGGGCAGTAACCGTCGATGCGTGACCAGGCGGGATCCGGTTGGTAGAGCGTCGCTGATCCCGTCGCATCTGTCACCGTGAGCACGGATGTGACCTTACCTGCGGTGTTTTCGCTGGTGCTCTGGGCGTACCGGCCGCTTTCGTTGAGGAGAACCGTGGCACCTGGCCATGACCTGTCGTTGCGGATGACCGTCTTGAGGTCGAGCGGGCGGACGGTCCCGTTGGTGAGATCGATCATTGAGTTCTTCGCGACCTTGTTTGTGGGGTCGGACGATGCGTCGACGACGTAAATTTCCTTGGTTCCGGGAACGAAGCCGTGGAACTCGGCGTGCAGGCCCAGCGGCGCGGGGTTTGCGGCAGCGAGGGCGTTGGCGAGGAACATGGTTCCGGATTCGTTCTGCACTACCAGTGAGAAGGTGTTCGGGACGAAGGCCCAGTTGAGGACGGACACGGGCTTTCCATCGAGACCGCGAATTTCTCGCGGGGGCGTTGAGGGATCCTCGGTGTCGTAGACGAACAAGGTCTTCCAGTGCTGCTGTGACGGCGGGGTGCTGGAGAAGGCGAAGCCGACGAATCTCTTGGAAGCTGCGCGCAGGAGTTCGACTTTTCCGGCTCCCGGAAGCGGCACCTGGGCCTCCGGTCCGCCGGACAGGGGGATGATCTCAAGGGAGCTGGTGTTGTCGTCATTGATCGTGACGGCGGCAAGGGCGGTGGGGAGCGCGGCGTATTCCTGGATCCGGGGGGCGGTAAGGATGACGGTGCCGTGGCCCGAGTCAGCGATGTTGGTTCCCCGTATGGTGTCAGGATTCTTCATCCCGGCCTTGTCGTAATTGACGTCGCGTTCCAGCGTGTACAGCTCGAAGCCGGCCGTGCCGGCCGTCCCTTCCAGCGCCGACACCGCGTTCGGGTGGGGTTCGGCGGCGATATTCGCAGCCGTAAGGGCCGCACTGAGCACCAGAAGGAGCGCGATAGTGCCGCGGAGCCGTACGGCAAAGGAGAGCCCGTGCCGGCGTCGGGCAGGTGTGGGGATGCGTTTGCCTGGCCGGGGGGTTTTGCGTTGGGCGGGGGCGCGCTTAGTAGACATACGGCGAATCCGGTTCCGGAACAGGGCTGATGGAATCAGGGACCATCACCAAGGCCTCATCGCTGATCTGGCTGGGGTTCGTTCGGAAGCCGCCGGAGACGGTTACCCAGCTGTCGGTTTCGAACCGGTCCTGCCATCCCGGGGAGTAAACGGGTAAGCCGATCGGCTGCGCGTCGACGGCGCAGCATGTCACGACGAAGCGGGCCGCGTAGAACACGTTCTCCGGGTCGCTCTTGTCCGGTGTCACGAATCCGGTGACGGTCGCCGTCTTGCCGGCCAGGAATTCCTCGCCACCCCCCTGTCGCAGGAGCGATATCCAGTCCTTCATGGTGAACGTCGTGTAGTCAGCGCCCACGAGTTCTTCCGCTTCGTCCCTCGAAAGCGTCGGTGCCGAGCCGTTGAGGTCGCGCTGGGTGACCGTCGCGGTGCTGAGCGTGGACGGCGGCAGGATCAGTAGTCCCACGACGGCCGCGGCGGCGATCAGTGTGCTTCCTGCAGCACCCAGCCGTCTCCAGCGGCTGTTGCCGGCGTCGGCATGCCCGTGCTCGTCGGGATGCGCGGCGGCGCCGTCGGGAACCAGGACGAACGCGGCCAGCGCTAGAACCCCGGCGATCAAGGCCATGATGATGGTGAACTCGAAGTACCGGGGGTGGATGTAAAGAGCGAGCTGCCCTGTGAAGCCCAGCCAGAGGGTGGCAACGACGCCGATGATGCTCAGCAGTACGCCGAGCCAGCGGTCAAGAAGGCGCCTATAGAACATAGTTGACCGCCAATCCCAGGGCGGCGGAGCACAGTGCGACCACCACGGTGAGCTGCAGGAGGGTCTTCGCTGTGAATGTGGTGCGAAGGAGGGCGAGCATCTTCACGTCGATCATCGGCCCGAATACCAGGAATGCCACGATGGAGCCCGGCATGAACGTTGCGCCGAAGGACAGGATGAAGAACGCGTCCACGTTGGAGCACACCGCCACGACAAAGGCCAGGACCATCAACGCTGCGACCGACCAGACCGGGCTGGTCCCAACCGAGACCAGGACGTCCCGCGGAACCCCGACCTGTATCAAGCCCGCGATGCCGGCTCCGATGAACAGGGCAGGCATCATGGCACCGGTCTCCCGGACAAACAGTTGCACGCTGCGTCCCACTTTCCCCGCGGCCTGCCCGGCGTGGTTCTCCAGGGAACACTCTTCCTGGAACCGGGACGTCAACAGGACCTCGGGGCGGGGATGGCGGCTGTAGATCCATCCGATCAGGTTGGCTATGAGGAAGCCGCCGGCAATCCGGGAAATGAGGATGCCGTTGTCCCAGCCGAATGCCTGTTGGGTGGTGATGATCGTGATCGGATTCAGGATTGGCGCGGCGAACAGAAACGTCATGGATTCGGACACGGTCAGCCCCCGGACGATCAACCCGCGGGCCAGGGGAACATTCCCGCATTCGCACACCGGAAGCAGCATGCCCAGCAGGGAAAGTATGGGCCGCCTAAGCACCGGACTCGCAGGCAGCCGGCGGAGCAGGAACCCGTCCGGCAGCCAGATCTGCACTCCGATCGAGAGCACAATGCCGAGGAAAACGAAGGGGAGGGATTCGATCACTACGCTGATCGACAGCGAGACAAAATCACGGGCAGTATCCGCCAGCCCGGCGCTTCCCTCCTCCGCCGGAGCGAGGATCCGGACCGCCAGCAGGGCCGCGAAGACCGCGAACCCGACGAGCAGCCCCACGGCAGCCCGGCGCCGAGTTCCGGGTAGCGGATGGCCATGGGCGTCATGGGGTGCCTGGACGCGTTTGGCTGTCGCTGGCACCGGCACGGGCACCTCCCTACTAAATCGGCATCCGCCTGACCACGGCACCGGCGCGACTGCCATGGACAGCCGGTCGGCGGTCGTTGACCGAATGCGAAGCTACGGTTCCACAAAGGACTCTCAAGAGGCGTTCCGGCGGAGGGCGTGCACCCGATCGCCGTAACAGCCGCCCACATCGAGCCAGCATGACTTTGCCCGGCGCCCGGCGCCTGGCACTGGACAGGACGGGGACGAACTGGGCCTCTTGCCGACCCCGCCCGGTGCGGTGCGATGGTCCCACTCTAAGCAGAGAACCCGGGAGGCTCTCGAGTGGCCCCTACTTAAGTTCGTTCCCGTCACCACTCGTATCAAGGGCCTCATACGTATCAGAGCCGACATTGCGGAGCCGTGGGGTGTCATTACTGTCAACGCCAGTAATGACGGCCTGCCGGGGAACCCTGGCCGTACCTCAGCTAGCCGCCGGCGTTCGCTGGCCCTAAATAACATGAACGTATCCAAGGTCGGATGCCGCTGGCCGCCCCGACCCACAATAGGCTGGCCTGGCGGCGACTAGTCCTTGGACGCGGAAATGATGGCCTGGTCATACGCCAACACAACCCCTCCTGAGCGCTAGCTTGACGTGACGGCCGCCATGGGCGTTTTCAGGACGCGTGCCATCAATGCAGGCAATACATAGCACCATAAAGGCAGGGGACTCGCCCGGGATTTCAAACCGGCGGGGCCAGAGCTTCGTGGAGCCAAATCGTTGCTTCAACCTGGGACGTGAAAAAGCGCGTGGGGCACGGCGGCTCCTGGCTTCCGAGCTGAAAATCGACGATTATGCGGTCGACCGGACTCGGTGGCGGCCATATCGACGAGCAATGGATACGCCGTGCCATCGGCGACGAGGTTCACGGCTGCCATGGCGGCCTGAGCATCAGCGACCTCAATCCGGACCCCTGAATTCCCCACCAAGTGCAAGAACTGGCCAGCCTCAAGGTGAACCGCGACCTTGCCGCCTTCAATTACGGTCAGCTCCACATTTGCCTCCGACTATGTCCTACTCATCACCATACTGCCCGGTTGCCCGGACGCACCGCTCCGCAAGTCATGCGGCCGCACATGGGCATTTAGCGACAGACTATGAGCCGTGATGGCGCCCCGCGATGCCCCTTACCTACCCCGCCAAAGCCCCTGCATGATCATCATCGTGTGATGATTCCGGACAGGTTCCGGTTAAGTAGCGTGAAGTGGGCCGGCCGGTTCCCGCCCCGAGCAAGTCGCATCGCGGCCGGCTCCGTTCATGTCCCTGCCACAGGAGTTCTGACAAGGAGTCCGGGCTCGGGCCAGACGGCCCTTCGGCCTGCCGCCACCTTCCCGGCAAGTCCTAAGGTTCAGGTAACCCTAAGGGACCGAAGTTCCGGTCAACCGCTATTTTGACTGGAGCTTCGCCGATTCCTCAACGGCACAATTGCCTGAGGCAACTGCTGGTGACCCGGGGTCTCGCTACCGGCGATACGGGGAGCTGACCGGCGGTCGTTCCAGGTTGTCTAACGCGACGAGGACCCAGCCGGGTCCGGGGCGAAGAAAAGGTTCTGCCCGACTCTCGGCACCCTTGGCCGCAGGTCCAGCATCCATGTAAATCCCATGTTTAATTTGTCATTGCCAGTTATGTGCCTTGTAGGATGCGTGACAGGACCATTTATTGGCATTTCGCGGTGGTGGTCCGGTCTCGTACTGGGCTCAGCCAGTACGAATACTCACAAAGGAATAGCCGATGTCTCGGGACGAGTTCTCTCTTCCACCAGATGCCGGCGCGGAACAGGCACCGGACGCTGGGGCGCCGGAGCCGTCGGCACACCGTGCGGACGGCATGTCTTTGCGCCAGCAGGTGTTGGAATTAATTGGTGTTGCCCTGGCCGATACTGATGCCCAGAGTGAATGGGCCAGGAAGCAACTCCGCGACCTTCTCGAGGCCCGTCCCGACGATCCGGAGGGAGTGCTGCTGGAGCACCTGATCGCGACCAGGAACCATACGTCGTCACAAGCTGATAAACCGGTTCCCCCGAAGCAGGACCCCGCGCGTGCCAGGGCCTCCGAAAAGCCCCGGACCGTGCCGGTGCCTTTTCGTCGTGGCGTCAGGAAACGCATTCAGACAATCCTGCGGGACAAGCTGCTGCTGACGGCATTCCAGCCCATCAACGAACTTCCGGCCGGGAAGGTTATCGGTGTCGAGGCGCTGACAAGGTTTGTCGGCAATGACGGTGCCAGCGCGGATGTGTGGTTCAGCGAAGCGTCGGCCGTGGGCCTAGGAACGGATCTGGAAATTGCTGCCCTGCACTGTGCCCTTAAAGCTGCACGGGAAGTTCCCCGGGATTTGTTCGTCGCATTCAACCTCACCCCGGCAACCTGCTCTGACCCCCGCGTAGGGGCAACGCTGAGCGCGGCGCACCTGGCCCCGGACAGGATTGTCGTTGAAGTCACGGGCAGTCTTGAGGCGGCGGAAGGTCTGTCCTGGTCGGGCGCGCTGGAACCGTTGCGCCAGCGCGGCTTGCGGCTTGCTGTGAGCGCGCCCGGAGATGGCTTCGTTTCCGTGGACCAGCTCACGCGGCTGCGCCCCGACATAATCAAACTCGATCGCAAGCTCATCGAACGGATACAGGACATCGAGGGACAGACTCGCGCAGCGTCCATCGTCGAGCTCGCCCGCCGGATCGGTGCCACCGTGGTCGCCGAAGGAATCGAAACCCGGGCCGAACTCACTGCAGTGACCGCACTGGACGTGACCGCAGGGCAGGGTTACCTGCTCGGTCGTCCATCCATCCAACCCCTGGACTGGTCAGCCTGGACCATCAGGCCCAGACAGAATCTCCGCCTGTCACTGAGATAGATTCGGCGCCGTCACGCACAAGGGCAAGGGGCCTTTTGTGCCTGACCTGAATTAGGGGGCAGCGCCAGAGCGACGCCGCACACACGAAGAGGGTTTCCCAAGGACCCTCTGCCGCGCGTACGTCCGCCACAAGGATTCGGGTGATGCTGGGGAGTGCGCCCTGCCAATTAGTAGGGGAAATCGCGCTCGACTTTGGTAGTCAGTAGGCTTACTATTTTTCGATTAGGTCGAGGAATTCGTCATTGGACTCCAATGCCGTGCTGAAAAGGTGAGACCTGCCTCTGGAGGATAAATGGAATCTATTGAAGAGATGGTGATCGTCGCAGTTCCTGTCAGCAGGGCCTATGCCGGTTGGAGTGAATTCCAATCCTTGCCCGTCAGCCCAGGCCCCGACTCCTCCTCCCGAACCGATGGCAGCCACTCCAGGACCGAAGAGGTGTGGCGGCACGTAGACGGCGGCATGTCCACGGGGGATGGCCGGCGGACTGCGTGGCTGAGTCTCGACGGGATGTCCCATACCGGCCTCGCGGTCTTCTTGCCGCTGGATGCCGGTAACACCAGAGTCTCAGTACGTTTCAGGTGGCCACCGACTGCGCCGCCCTCGCGGATAAGCAGGGAGATGATCCTGAACGACCTCGTTCAGTTTAGAGACTACGTGGAGTCTACTAGCCGTCTCATTGTCCTGGCCGATGCGCCAAAAGGACCACCTGTCGGTTAGTTCCGACTAAAGCCTGCGGCGGCGGTAAAATGCCACGGGTCGCAACCGCAATACCAAACCCAGCGACGTCGAACCGTCGTCGCCTCGACCGCCGGCGAGACCGACATCCCCACCGCCGTCCCCGCCAAACTGCAAGGGGCCGATAGGAGCCCAGAGGCATGTCGGCTCCGACGGTGGACGCGACGATCCACGACTCGATGGATGGCCACTTACTGTTATGCGCGATCTGGTCCTGGGGCCCTGCTCGGTAGCGGGTTCGTGGTCGACGGATACACCGGATTCGCGCACTGCAAGTCCGATCCCGGCCTTTGCTGCACTCCCACACATTTAGTAAGGAGCTAACAATGAAGCCCTTGGCTCGTGACATCGTTGCTGGAATTACTGGCGGGCTAGTGAGCGGCGCGCTTCTTTCAGCTGTGGCGCTCACGTGGGATAACAACATAGCTGTTCGCCAACAACGAACTGAGGATTTGAAGTTTGTCAGAGATGTCTACATTCAAGGTGCTACCGCCATGCCTTTCCAAGGCGTGGACCTCGCTGCAGCCCTCGTTCAAGTTCTAGACCACGCCAATAAGTGAGACGGCCGACTGCACAAGATGATTGTCCCTGCCCTAAGCCTGTCCGTTAGGTTCGATCCGTCAGCAGAAGCCGCCCGTTTTTCAGCGCGGTGAAGTATTCGCAGGAAGAGCTCAGCCAACTGAATGACCGCGGCGGCCCCGAGTGGCCAAACTGTGGGAAGTATCAGGAGTCCGACAATGGGCCGTCAATTTTCGAAGTCCTCCTCACTTCTCAGTTGGTCGGGGGTCAAGTGCGAGGGCCCGGTCTAGTCCCCGGCCGCAGTGCGACCCACAGGCCATCTCCGGCAAATACAGGCGGGTTCGGCACCGAGCATGAAGCTTCTCGCGCTTCATTGTCCGCCCGCAACAGGAACACTGGCAGTGTGTATCAGAGGCCATGCTTTGTCAGCGCGTCCATCACCTGTTCGACAGTGGGAACGCCGGCCAGACCGCTGGGAGTGGGGTAAATCCGGCATGCCGGATCAGTGGTCGGCGCTCCGGCGGGGAAGATGTCGGCCCCGTCTGCTGTGATCGTCGGCGAACCGGCAAAACCGGTCCAGGCTGTATCCGCTGCGGTCTTGATGCGCCGCAAGTGGACGGGGACATCTTGGCACCCCAAGGCGGCCAGGGCAGCTCGGACGTGCTCGAGTGCCTTTTCTGTGTTGGGGCAGTCATCGATGTGGAGAAGTTCTATTCTCATTCGGTCCTTGTCCGGGTCGTCGGCCGACTGGAAGCGGAGTTCTATGCTGCGTTGCGTGGTGCGAACATGATCACGGCCACCCCGAGCAGGCAGATCGCGGAGCCGGTGAGGTCCCAGCGGTCGGGCCGGAACCCGTCGAAGGTCATGCCCCAGGCCAGGGACCCGGCCACGAACACGCCGGCGTAGGCCGCGGGGATTCTGCCGAAGTGAGCGTCCGGTTGCAGCGTCGCGGCGAAGCCGTAGAATCCCCAGGGCGAGGATTCCGAGTCCTGCCCACCATCATTCCTTGCCCTCCCTGACCGACTGCCAGACGAGCCAGGCCCCACCAATTTCAGCCGCTGCGGCGAGGGCGAACAACAGGACGGTTTTTGCGATGGTCACGGATATCTTGGCAGAACCGGCCATACGCAGCCTTTCGTATAGGGGCCCGGCCCGGTTCAGGTGGTGGGGGAGCGGCGTTCGATCAGAATGGTATCGCGCCACTGCCCGGTCAGCGGCCCGTGGGTCATCCTGGCGATGCGCTGCCTGAGCCCGACGACGACGTAGCCGTTGGCGAGGTGGAGTTTGAGGCTGGCTTCGTTTTCGGGGAAGACGCTGGCCTGGATGGTCCAGATCCCGTCACCCTCGGTGGATTCTGCCAGGGCCCTCAGCAGCACCGCTCCCACGCCGAGCCCGCGCGCTTCGGCCGCGACGTAGACGGAGTGTTCGACCACGCCTGAGTAGACGGGGCGGGCGGATACGGGGGAGACGGCGGCCCAGCCAAGGATCCTGCCTTCCGCGGTTTCGGCGACGAGCCGGTGGCGGGGCAGTCTCGAGGTGTTGAACTGTTCCCAGTCGGGCGCCTCTGATTCGAAGGTGGCGTGCCCGGTGCCGATGCCTTCACGGTAGATCTGTTGGACGGCCGGCCAGTCGTCGCGGTGCATGGCACGGATCGTGATCGTGGATGGTTCCGGCGCGGTCAAAGGGTGGCCAAGAGCCCGGCCGTCTGTTCCAGAGCGCCGGGGACCAGGGAGTAATAGGCCCAGGTGCCACGCTTTTCGCGGTGCAGCAGCCCGGCCTCGACCAGGATCTTCAGGTGGTGGGAGACGGTGGGCTGGCCCAGGTCCAGCGGACCGGTCAGGTCGCACACGCAGGATTCGCCGGAGGCGTCGGCCTTGACGATGGAGAGCAGCCGCAGCCGGTTCGGGTCGGCCAGCGCCTTGAAGACCAGGGCTTTCTGCTTTGCCTCCTCGGCGCCCAGGGCTGGGGGCCCTGCCGGGGCGCAGCAGGCTTCATCCGTGGCCGGCTCGAGTACGGGCAACAATTTCATGTACCCATTATGCCCCAATATTGATAATCATCAATATATAAGCCGAAGAGCTCGATTCGGCCGGACAGGGTGCCGCCGAAGGCTATGAACTAGTCGTTTCGGAGCTGCGCGGGAGAACGACGTCGTCCGCCGCGCGGTCCGCGGAGGGGAACAGGATTACGAGGAGCCCAAGTCCTGCAGCCGCGCCGACCAGCTGTGCCAGGACGAAGCCGGGAACGGACGCCGGGGCGATGCCTGCGAAGGTATCGCTGAAGATGCGGCCAACTGTCACGGCCGGATTCGCGAACGAGGTTGAGGATGTAAACCAGTACGCGGCGCCGATGTAGGCGCCCACGGCGGGAGCTGCGAGGACGCCCCGTTTGGTGGCGGCCAGGGCGAAGATCAGCAGGATGAGCCCGGCGGTCGCTACGACCTCGCCCAGCAGGTGCCCCGTCGTTGCTCGGTCCTTGACCGAGATGGAGGTGCCCACCTCAAACATGGCGTTCGCCACGACGCTGCCGCTGATTGCACCCACTGTCTGCGCAGCTGTGTACGTGCCCAGTTCCGGCAGGGTCAGTCCGGCACCGCCGCGCCGGCCCAGTACAAAGTCCACCAGCGAGACCACGGGGTTGAAGTGGGCGCCGCTGACGGGACCGAACACGAGGATCAGGACTGTCAGGCCCAGCACGGTGGCGGTGCTGTTCTGGAGCAGCTGCAGACCGACGTCGTTCGGGGAGAGCTGCTGGGCAGCGATCCCGGAACCGACAACGATCATCACGAGCAGACTGGTGCCGAGCAGTTCGGCGACGGCACGGCGCCACAGCGGCGGTTGTTGAGAAGTCATATCAACAGCTTGACTCAAGATATTTACTCAGTCAAAATTGAACCAATGAATACTGACCCAGTTGAAGTCTTTCGGGCGCGGGTCGCCAAGCATGCGGCCCTCGCGGATCCTGCGCGGCTGCGGATCGTGGACCTACTGACGCTGGGAGACCTTTCCCCCACGGAGCTGCAGTCCGAACTCGGGATGCCGTCAAACCTGCTGTCCCATCACCTGCGCGCGCTGGAAGGCGCAGGCCTGGCGACCCGGCACCGTTCCGAGGCGGATAAGCGCCGCAGCTACATCCGGCTCGCCGCAGGGGCGTTGGAAGGACTGGCTCCCGGCCGCGAACACGGAGCCCGCCGCGTCCTCTTCGTCTGCACCCGGAACAGCGCCCGGTCCCAGCTGGCCGTCGCACTGTGGAACCGTGTCAGTGAAATCCCCTCAACCTCAGCGGGCACGCACCCGGCGGACCGCATCGCCCCAGGCGCCATTGATGTCGCCCGCCGCCACGGCGTCGCTCTCGCGGACCTTCCCCCGCGCCGGCTGGGTGAGGTTGCGCACGATGAAGACTTCGTTGTGACCGTGTGCGATAACGCCCACGAGATCCCCAACATGGGCGGGATCCACTGGTCCGTTCCGGATCCGCTCCGGCTGAACACCGAGGATGCCTTCGAAGGCGCCTTCACTGATATCGCACGCCGCGTCAGCGACCTCGCACCCCGCCTGCACGCCGCGTAAAACCCGACAACCCGCATATATTGACAAGCGTCGATTTATTGTTCGATACTGCATACATCGACAAACATCAATGTCTGGTCACTAAAATGCCGGGACAACGACCTCATCAAAAACCGATCCGTACCTAACTGATTCCAGGAGAAACCCGTGACCGCCGAAGCCGCCAAGAAGCCCTCCGTCCTGTTCGTCTGCGTCCACAATGCCGGCCGTTCCCAGATGGCCGCCGCGTTCCTGACAACGCTCTCGAAGGGCGGCATCGAGGTCCGTTCCGCGGGTTCCCAGCCCGCTGACAAGGTGAACCCGGCCGCCGTCGAGGCCATGGCCGAGCTCGGCATCGACATGTCCGCCGAGATCCCGAAGGTTCTCACCACGGAGGCCGTGAAGGAATCGGACGTGGTGATCACCATGGGCTGCGGCGATGAATGCCCGTACTTCCCCGGCAAACGCTACGAGGACTGGGTCCTGGAGGACCCGGCCGGGCAGGGCGTGGACGCGGTCCGGCCCATCCGCGACGAAATCAAGGGCCGCATCGAAGGCCTGATCGCGTCCCTCAGCCCCGCCGCCAAGTAACCCCGCCCCGGAACCCAGGAGAGACATCGTGAGCACCAAAGAAGTGGGCACCGAACAGCTGATCATCATCGGGTCCGGCCCCGCAGGCTACACCGCGGCCATCTATGCCGCCCGCGCCGGACTGAAGCCCCTGGTCCTGGCCGGGTCGGTCACTGCCGGCGGCGCGCTGATGAACACCACCGAGGTCGAAAACTTCCCCGGGTTCCCCGGCGGTATCCAGGGGCCCGAGCTCATGGACGGCCTGCAGCAGCAGGCTGAACGATTCGGTGCGCAGGTGGTGTTCGACGACGTCACCAACGTCACGCTCACCGGTCACCTCAAGCGCGTGGTCACCGGTGCCGGCGACACTCACGAGGCACCCGCCGTCATCCTCGCCACCGGCTCCGCCTACAAGGAACTGGGCCTGACTGAGGAGAAGAAGTTCAGCGGCCACGGCGTCTCCTGGTGCGCCACCTGCGACGGATTCTTCTTCCGCGACCAGGACATCATCGTCGTCGGCGGCGGGGACTCCGCCATAGAGGAAGCCACCTTCCTGACCCGCTTCGGGA
>NZ_JAGGPO010000032.1:0-38229 GCF_018613775.1 Arthrobacter sp. ISL-69 | reverse complement strand
CCGGGCGCCGGCAACGGCACCACGGGTACCGACACCACCACCGCCGACCTCGCCGCCGCTGTGGACGTCAACCTTGGCGCCGGCAACGGCACCACGGGTACCGACACCACCACCGCCGACCTCGCCGCAGTCGTAGACCTCGGACTCGGCACCGGCACCACCGGAACTGATACTGCGGTGGATCTGGGTGTCGACCTCGGTGTGGGCGGCTCAACCGACACGGGCACCGGCACCACAGGCGACCTCGGGATCGACCTCGGCATTGATCTGGGTATCGGCGGCCCCGCCACCGGTGGCACCGTCCCCGGTGGCACCGTGCCCGATAGCACAGTCCCAGGCATCACCGTCCCGGGCGCACCCAATCCGGGTGCTCCTGCTACGGGCAACGTCCCGGGCGGCAACGTCCCGGCCATCAACAACCCCGGCGGCGCGGCTACCGGCACGGGCATGAATCCCGCGGCTGCAACGCCGACCGGCACGAGCTCCAACGCCACGGCAGCGACCAATGCACTGATGCTCGCCAACACGGGAGCCAACATTGAACTGTTGACCGCGGCCCTGCTTCTCCTCGCGGCCGGCATGATCATCATGCTGGTGCTGTACCGGCGGAAGAAGGCCTAACCCGGCTACAGGATGGCGGGCACCGCCCGTGTCTTGTCGGCCTGCTCTAGGAATATCCATAGGAATGGCCCGGGAAGCCCTCAAGACCTCCCGGGCCAGGCCGCTGCCCGTTTGTTTTTCCGGCACAAGGACCAGAACTACGAAGCACCCTTATGAAATCTGGTAGCAATCCCCGTATCATTCTTGGAGTGCGTTCCGACGGAACGCTGAAAAGGATGGGGACATCGTGGAGAGTTCGCCCACTGACACGGCAGAGGTCCTAGGCGGCCGCTACCGTCTCGGCGAGGTCATCGGACGCGGTGGCATGGCATCGGTTTACACGGCCAGGGACGAGAACCTCGGCCGGGATGTTGCACTGAAGCTCTTTGCCCCGCAATCCACGGACGCCGACGAACTCAAGCGGCAAGAGGCGGAGATCGAACTCCTCGCCACGCTGAACCACCCGAGCCTCGTGACTCTGTTCGATGCGGGCATCGATTCCCGTGTGCCGGAGGAGCCGCGCCCGTTCCTCACCATGGAGCTGATTGAGGGGCAGGACCTCCGGACCCGGATCCGGCACAGTCCCGTCCCGCTGGATGAACTGGCGGTGATCGGAGCCGGCGTGGCCGATGCCCTGGCCTACATCCATAACCTGGGCATCATCCATCGTGACATCAAGCCAGCCAATATCCTGCTGGTACAGGTCCGGCCGGGCGAACCCCTGCGTCCCAAACTGACGGATTTCGGCATCGCCCGGATCATCGACGGCACGCGGCTGACCGCAACCGGGACCATGGTGGGGACAGCCGCCTACCTGAGCCCGGAACAGGCGCGGGGCACCGACCTAGGTCCCGCCAGCGACATCTATTCCCTTGGCCTGGTATTGCTCGAATGTATCAAGGGCGCGGTGGAGTATCCGGGCGGCGCCATTGAATCCGCCGTGGCGCGCCTTCACCGCTCCCCGGAAATCCCCGGCAGCGTTCCCGCCGAGTGGGCCAGGCTCATCAGTTCCATGACGGACCTGAACCCGCTGGACCGTCCGTCGGCTGCCGATCTTGAGACCGCCCTTCGGCAGGCCTTGGTCTCACCGGACTCCGCGCCCGGCGCCATGGCTGGGGAGCCCACTCGGGTACTTCCCGCACCCCCGTCGCGTCCGCCCCTTGCTGTCCCGGAAAACATCAGGACAGCGGATTGGGAGACCGGCCCGCGCACCACCGCTCCCATGAAGACCACGGGACGCAGCCCGGTGCGCACCAGCATCGCCCAGCGCCTTCGGACAGTGGGCAGACGGGGCAAACTGGCAGCCGCATTGGCCGTGCTGGCAGCACTGGCAGTCGCCGCCGTGATCATCCTCTCCGTCAATACACCCGAAACACCGGCACCTGTCCAATACCCGGCGGTCACCGGCACCCTGGGTGAACACCTCGACCAGCTACAGAAAAGCGTGGAACCGTGAGTTCATCGTCGATGCCCCGCCACCGGCAGTTGTCACACAAGCCCTGGCGGACAGTCCTGGCTGCGGGTCTGATTTCCGCTGCTCTGGCCGGCTGCGGCACCGCCGCCCCCGACCTCCAAAACGATGCCGCCCAGCAACTCCAGGCCAAGGTCCTGACCGTTTCGGAGGCCGCAGCCGGAAATGATCCGGACGCAGCCCTGAAATCCTTGGACGAGCTCGTCGCGCAGCTTGACGCCTCGGCGGCCGACGGAGGCGTATCCTTCAAACGCCACCAGAGCATTATGAAGGCCATCGAAGCAGTCCGCGCCGACCTGGCAGCGGCGCAGGCTCAAGCCGAAGCCGCCGCAGCCGAAGCTGCAGCCGCAGAAGCAGCTGCCGCGGCCGCCGCCCAGGCCTCGCATGCCGCTCAGCCGCCGGCGCAGGTCCAGGCTCCCGCGCCCGCCCAGGGAAATTCCGGGCCGGGCAAAGGCGAAAAAGGCAAAGGCAAGGACGACTGAAACCGGCGGTCCCGCCGCCGGACTTCAACCGTCCCCGCCTTCATCTGCCAGCGCGGAACCGCGCCCACATTCTGTTGAGAATCAGGACCCGGACGCCGGGAAACGCTCCCATGCCCGGTGCGCCGCCAGCAGTTCCTGAAGCATCGGAACAACGTCTGCCGGCCCGTCACCAAACGCCAGCCCCGGAGCATCCTGCGGAATGCTCGCGGCGTCCACGACGGCGGCACCTGCGCCCCAGCCGCCGATCGCCTTCGCGTGGCGGAAGGTCTCAGAAAGCAAGAGGATCACCCGCGGATCAAGGGTTGCCCCGGGCTCACCGGCCTTGGCATCCAACCCCAGGTCGGCGTCCGGGGCCGGGTCAGCGGACCCGGCGATCAGCACGGCGTCAAACTCCGTGGAGCGAGCGGTGAGGTACGTGCGCTGGACGGGGATCCCGCCGTCGGACTCCGCTCCCAGGAACCCTCCGGACGGTGCGACCACCAACGGCACGATGCCCGCGGAGTCCAGGGCCGTGCGCGCGGCACGCACAGCAGCCAGGTCGCTGGACGCGTCGGCCACAATACCCACCACGCGGCCCTTCACTGGCCAGGTTCCGCCGATCTGGGATAGCGCGGGGCTGGGGTCAGCGTCGGCCACATCGACCGAAGCTGCGGGCGCCGGCATGCCCAGGCCAGCGGCGACGGCAGCGCAAAGTCCGGCGTCGACATTGGCCAGGTTCCGCAGCTGGCGTTCCCGGATGGCTTCCTCCCGACATTTGCCGAGTTCGAAAGTGTAGGCCTGGATCACATGGTCCTGCTCCACCGGGCTCAGGCTCCTGAAGAAGAGCCGCACCTGGCTGAAGTGATCGTCGAACGACGCCGGCGACTTCCGTTCCTTGACGGCCGCCGCCAGCTGCTCGGGAACGTCGATGAACGCACTGAGGTCCGCCCCGGCGAGGAAGGGGCAGCCGCCGTCGAGCGAATTCGGGTGGTACGGTGCCGCTCCCCCATGGACCGCCTGCTGGTGCATTCCGTCCCGGAGCATGTCGTTGACCGGCGCCTGCGGCCGGTTGATCGGGATCTGTCCGAAGTTCGGGCCGCCCAGCCTTGAGATCTGCGTGTCGATGTAGGAGAAGAGCCGCACCTGCAGCAGCGGATCATTGGTGACGTCGATGCCCGGCACAAGGTGGCCGGGGTGGAAGGCAACCTGTTCGGTTTCGGCGAAGTAGTTCACCGGGTTGGCGTTGAGAGTCATCACTCCGATGGGCTGCACCGGGGCGAGCTCTTCAGGCACGAACTTGGTGGGGTCCAGCAGGTCGATTCCCTCGAAGAATTCCTCTTCGGTGTCCGGGAACACCTGCACTCCCAACTCCCATTCCGGGTAGGCTCCGGACTCGATCGCGTCGGCAAGGTCGCGCCGGTGGAAGTCCGGGTCCATACCGTTGATGAGCTGGGCTTCCTCCCAGGCCAGCGAGTGCACGCCCTGCTTGGGCTTCCAGTGGAATTTGACGAGCACCGTTTCACCGGCGGCGTTCACGAAGCGGAAAGTGTGGACGCCGAAGCCTTCCATGGTGCGGTAGGAGCGGGGCAGGGCGCGGTCGGACATGTTCCACATGGTGTGGGCCTGCGCCTCGGTGTGGAGCGAAACGAAATCCCAGAACGTGTCGTGGGCGCTCTGGGCCTGCGGGATCTCGCGGTCCGGGTGCGGTTTGGCGGCATGAATGATGTCCGGGAACTTGATGCCGTCCTGGATGAAGAACACCGGGATGTTGTTGCCCACCAGGTCGAACGTGCCCTCGTCCGTGTAGAACTTGGTCGCGAACCCGCGGGTGTCCCGGACGGTGTCGGCGGAACCGCGGGAGCCCAGAACCGTGGAGAACCGGACGAAGACAGGGGTTTCGACGTCCTTGGCCAGGAACCCCGCACGGGTGATGTTCGCTGCCGACCCATAGGCGCGGAAGGTGCCGTGGGCTCCGGCGCCGCGGGCGTGCACCACGCGCTCCGGGATGCGCTCGTGATCGAAGTGGGTGATCTTTTCGCGCAGGTGGTGGTCCTGGAGCAGCACGGGACCGCGCCGGCCCGCCTTCAGCGAGTGGTCCGTGTCCTGGAGCCTCAGGCCCTGCGCCGTGGTGAGGTAGGCGCCGGACTGCGCGCGGGAGTGGACCGGGGCGCCGCTCGGGGTTCCGGTCGGTGAGACTGCCTCGGGGCCCTGCTGGTCCGGCTTGGGCGGGAGCGGCTCACGTGGTTCGGTCGGCTCGGCGACACTGGGCGGTTCGCTCGAGACGGCACCGGGAATCTGGATGTTGCGGTCTTCTGGCATGGACATTTCTCCTCGGTATCGGCAATCCCCCGCTGCAACCGGCCTCAGGCCGGAAGCTAAGCTTGCTTAGTACTCTAGGGAAGATGTTCCGCAATCACAATGGAACGGCGGAATATTCATCAGTAAGCTTACTATTAAGCGTGAATCCCGCTAGGTTTGATTAAGCGCGCCTACGAAGCCCGCAACGAGATCAGAACCGCGGGCCACCGGCCCGCCAGCTGAAGGAGTGATGTACGCATGGCAACTGTCCAGGAATCAATCAACGTAAACGTCCCGCTGAGCCAGGCCTACAACCAGTGGACCCAGTTCGAGGACTTCCCGCACTTCATGAGCGGCGTGGACTCTGTCCGGCAGCTCGACGACACCACCGTTCACTTCAAAACCAGCATCGCCGGCGTCAAGCGCGAATACGACGCCCGGATCACCGTCCAGCAGCCGGACCAGGGCGTGACGTGGGAAAGCCTGGACGAGCCGCACAACGCCGGAACTGTATGGTTCGAAGCACTCAACCCGACCGAAACCAGGGTGAGCGTTGAACTGGCCTGGGAGCCGGACTCCGCAGTGGAGAAGGTCGGAGCCGCCGTCGGGCTTGATTCGCACCAGGTGGCCTCCGACCTCAAACGGTTCAAGAAGTTCATTGAAGAACGCGAAGTGGAGACCGGCGCCTGGCGGGAACGCGTCAGCGATAGCGAGGTCAGCGGCGGCGCCGCCGGAAGCGGCAGCGGCGCCGGGACCGGCACGAAGGAAATTCCGCTTGCTGCCACCACTGCGGTCCCCCTCGAGGAGGAAGTCGGTTACGATTCCGAGCCCACGGAGCGTCCCGTGAACACGGACCCCGACATGGCAACCGAACCGCCGTTCGGCAAGCACGTTCAGCGCTGAGGCCGCGGCGCAGCCCACGCCTAGCGGCGCCGCGTTGGCGCCGACGAGCACCACGGCGCAGCCCACGAAAAACGCCCCGCCTCCCGTGATGGGAGGCGGGGCGTTTCGCGCTCTGCGGGTCCGGCTACTTGGCCAGTCCTGACAGCACTTCCGTGAATGTCGCGGACGGACGCATCACCGCGGCAACCTTGGCCACGTCCGGGCGGTAGTACCCGCCGATGTCCACCGGGGAGCCCTGGACTGCGAGCAGCTCGGCAATGATGGTGTCCTCGTTCGAGGTCAGGGCTTCGGAGACAGCTGCGAAGTCGGCGGCCAGTTCGGCGTCGTCGGTCTGCTGGGCCAGTTCCTGGGCCCAGTACTTGGCGAGGTAGAAGTGGCTTCCGCGGTTGTCCAGCTCCCCCACCTTGCGGCGCGGGGACTTGTTCTCGAGCAGGAACGTGCCGGTGGCGCGGTCCAGGGTGTCGGCGAGGACCTGGGCACGCTTGTTGCCCGTGGTGGTGGCGAGGTGCTCGAAGCTGACCGCGAGGGCCAGGAATTCACCCAGACTGTCCCAGCGCAGGTGGTTTTCGTTCAGCAGCTGCTGGACGTGCTTCGGGGCGGACCCGCCTGCACCGGTTTCGAAGAGGCCGCCGCCGTTGATCAGCGGGACCACGGAGAGCATCTTGGCGCTGGTGCCCAGTTCCAGGATGGGGAAAAGGTCCGTCAGGTAATCGCGGAGCACGTTGCCGGTCACCGAGATGGTGTCCTCGCCCTTGCGGATGCGCTCCAGCGTGAACGCGGTGGCCTTCACCGGGGACATGATTTCGATCTGGAGGCCCTCGGTGTCGTATTCCTTGAGGTATTCCTCGACCTTGGCAATCAAGTTGGCGTCGTGGGCGCGCTCCTCGTCCAGCCAGAACACGGCGGGGGTTTCGGAGGCGCGGGCGCGGGTGACAGCCAGCTTGACCCAGTCACGGATCGGCACGTCCTTGGCCTGGCAGGCGCGCCAGATGTCGCCCGGGGCCACCTGGTGTTCAATCAGGACGGCACCCTTGCTGTCCACAAGCTGCACCGTACCGGCAGACTGGATCTCGAAGGTCTTGTCGTGGCTGCCGTATTCCTCGGCGGCCTGCGCCATGAGGCCCACATTCGGGACGGTGCCCATGGTGGTGGGGTCGAAGGCGCCGTTGGCGCGGCAGTCGTCGATGACAACCTGGTAGATGCCGGCGTAGCTGCTGTCCGGGAGGACGGCGAGCGTGTCGGCTTCCTTGCCGTCCGCGCCCCACATGTGGCCGGAGGAGCGGATCATGGCAGGCATCGAGGCGTCAACGATGACGTCGCTGGGAACGTGCAGGTTGGTGATGCCCTTGTCGGAGTCCACCATCGCCAGTGCGGGGCCCTCTTCCAGGCCCTTCTTGATGGCAGCCTTGACGCCTTCGCGGACATCTTCGGGAAGCTCTTCGAGGCCGCCCAGGATGGACGCCAGGCCGTTGTTCGGGCTCAGGCCGGCCGCGGCGAGCTGTACGCCGTACGTGTCGAACAGTTCGGTGAAGTAAGCCTTGACCACGTGGCCGAAGATGATGGGGTCGGAGACCTTCATCATGGTGGCCTTCAGGTGTGCGGAGAAGAGCACGCCTTCTTCCTTGGCACGGGCAACCTGGGCTGCCAGGAATTCATCCAGGGCGGCGGCGCGCATCACGGTGCCGTCAACCACTTCGCCGGCCAGGACGGGGAAGCCGCGCTTGAGGACCTTGACGGTGCCGTCTTCCTTGACCAGCTGGATCTTGATCGTGTCGTCAGCTTCGATGACCACGGACTTCTCGTTGGAGCGGAAGTCTTCGGCACCCATGGTGGCCACGTTGGTCTTCGACTCCGGGCTCCACGCACCCATGGAGTGCGGGTTCTGGCGGGCGTAGTTCTTCACGGACAGCGGCGCGCGGCGGTCCGAGTTGCCTTCGCGCAGAACCGGGTTGACGGCCGAGCCCTTGATCTTGTCATAGCGGGAGCGGACGTCCGTCTCGGTGTCGGAGGACGGGTTGTCCGGGTAGTCCGGAAGGTCGTAGCCCTTGGCCTGGAGTTCGGCGATGGCCGCCTTCAGCTGCGGAATGGACGCGCTGATGTTGGGGAGCTTGATGATGTTGGCTTCCGGCTTCTTCGCCAGGTCGCCAAGTTCGGCCAGGGCATCGCTGATCCGCTGCTCTTCGGTGAGGTAGTCACCGAACACGGAGATGATGCGGCCAGAGAGGGAGATGTCGCGCGTCTCCACTTCCACACCGGCAGTCGACGCGTAGGCTTCGACGATCGGCAAGAACGAATAGGTGGCCAGCATGGGCGCTTCGTCAGTGTGGGTATAGATAATCTTGGCCATTGCTTGGGCGTCTCCTGAAGGTATATACATCTGGAACTCTCGCGTTATTTCAACATGCTTAACTTACCCGAGTAGGGCGGGTCGACGCCCATCGGGACCCGTAGAGGGCCGTAGCATGACCCCGCCAGCTGCTGTGAGGGGACTGGAGAGAACGCCGTAAAATCCGCAATACAAGAGTTGTGTATCTCTTTACAAATTTGTCACGGCTGGGTAGGTTCATCTCCACTAGCGGCGGCCACCATCTGAGGCCGCCGCATCACGACTGGTTAGGACAACCATGACGAAATCGAAGACTCTGGCTACCAGCCTCTTGAGCCTCACCGCCGCGGCACTGCTTGCGGTCTGCGCAGCCGGCGGGGCAACTGCCTCACCCGCATCAACCCAGGACGGCGGGCAGGTCGCCAGCCAGCCGGTGGACAGCGCGAATGTCGCCAGCTACTGGACAGCCGACCGCATGCGCGCGGCGGTTCCCGGCGATGTGTTGGCCAGCAAGGCCCTCCAGCGCGGCAACGCTTCGTCCGCCGCTGCGGTGGAAAAGGGCTCAAGCACCAGGATTGCCGGCAAGGCGGGCAAGGGCAAGACGCCGCTGCACGCCGACGAGAATCCGGTGTCCCACATTGGCAAAGTCTTCTTCACCATGGCAGGCGGCAACTACGTCTGCTCCGGCAACTCATTGGTTTCCAACAACAAGAACACCGTGTCCACCGCCGGTCACTGCCTCAACGAGGGACCGGGCGCTTTTGCCACCAACTTCATCTTCGTCCCCGCGTACCTGGACGGTGCCGCACCGTACGGCAAGTGGGCCGCCAAGGGCCTGTACACCCCCACCCAGTGGAGCTCGGCCGGGGACATGCAGTACGACACGGGCTTCGCCGTGGTGTCCCAGCTCAACGGCCAGAACCTGGCCGACGTCGTGGGCGCATCGGGCGTCCAGTTCAACGCTGCCCGCGGCCTGGCCTACAAGTCCTACGGTTACCCCGCCGCCGCCCCGTTCGACGGCGCATCCCTGGTGAGCTGCACCGGGCCGGCAAGCAATGATCCGTACAGCCCGCAGTTCCAGACCCAGGGCATCCCGTGCGACATGACCGGCGGTTCCTCGGGCGGTCCGTGGTTCATCGGCACCGGCTCCAGCGGCTACCAGAACTCCGTCAACAGCTACGGCTACGGCAGCCGGTCCGAGGTTATGTACGGACCGTACTGGGGCTCAGTCATCCAGCAGGCGTACTCGAGTGCATCGTCAGCGAACTGACAACCCGGCGCCTGCTGACCAGGGCGTGAGCCACAGCAGCACCAGCCAGACCCAGGAGGAGATCCTCGCCTACTGGACGCCGGAACGAATGGCCGAAGCGAAGCCCCGGGAGGTCCGGCTCGCAGAGCCGGCGGCAAGCCCCGACGGTGACGCGGAAGCCGCAGAGAACTAACTGAATGAACGACGACGGCGACCGTCCCCTTTTCGGGGGCGGTCGCCGTCGTCGTGGCTCTGGGGATTAGTGGAAGAAGTGGCGGGCGCCCGTGAAGTACATGGTGATGCCGGCAGCGTTGGCCGCGGCGATGACCTCGTCGTCGCGGACGGAACCGCCGGGCTGGACCACGGCGCGGACGCCGGCGTCGATCAGGATCTGCAGTCCGTCAGCGAACGGGAAGAACGCATCGGAGGCTGCCACGGCACCGCGGGCGCGCTGCGGGGCTGTGCTGGCGTCCGCGTTCGAAGCACCGCCGGCACCCTCGACGTCGGACTCCACCTTCACGCCCAGCGTGTTGGCGCGTTCCACGGCCAGCTTGCAGGAATCGAGCCGGTTGACCTGGCCCATGCCGATACCGACGGCGGCACCGTGATCGGCCAGCAGGATGGCGTTGGACTTGGCGGCGCGGCAGGCGGTCCAGGCGAACGCGAGGTCGGCCAGCGTGGCGACGTCAGCGGCTTCGCCGGCGGCGAGGGTCCAGTTGGCGGGGGTGTCGCCGTCGGCGTCCACCTTGTCGGAAATCTGGACGAGCACGCCGCCCGAGACCTGGCGGATTTCAGCCGGGTAGCGGCCGTATCCCTCCGGCAGGGACAGGAGGCGGATGTTCTTCTTCTTGGAAAGGATCTCCACGGCTTCCGGCTCGAAACCGGGCGCGATGACCACTTCGGTGAAGATGCCGGCCACGGTGCTGGCCATGCCGGCGGTGACCGTGCGGTTGGCCGCAATGACGCCGCCGAACGCGGAGACAGGATCGCAGGCGTGCGCCTTGGCGTGGGCGTCGGCGATCGGGTCGGCGGCATCAGCGGAGCCGACGGCCACGCCGCAGGGGTTGGCGTGCTTGATGATGGCCACGGCGGGCTCGGCGAAGTCGAACGCGGCGCGGAGGGCAGCGTCGGCGTCAACGAAGTTGTTGTAGCTCATCGCCTTGCCGTGGATCTGGTCGGCCTGGGCGATGCCTGCAGGAGCGGCCTTGTCGACGTACAGTGCTGCCTGCTGGTGCGGGTTTTCGCCGTAGCGGAGGACCTCGGAGCGCTCCAGCGCGAGGCCGGCGTAGGCGGGCCAGTCGATCACGCCGTCGCCGTCCTCATCGAGGAACTGGCTGGCGGTCCAGGTGGCCACGGCGTTGTCGTAGCTGGCGGTGTGTGCGAAGGCCTTGGCAGCCAGGCGCTGGCGGGTCTTCAGGTCGAAGCCGCCTTCAGCGGCGGCGCGGACAACGTTGCCGTAGAACGTGGGATCCACCACAATGGCGACGGCGGCGTGGTTCTTCGCGGCGGAGCGCACCATGGCGGGGCCTCCGATGTCGATCTGCTCCACGACCTCGTCCTGGGCCGCTCCGGACTTCACGGTCTCGACGAACGGGTACAGGTTCACGACGACGAGGTCGAATGCCTCGATCTCCATGCCGGCCAGCGTTTCCATGTGGGCCGGGACGCGGCGGTCGGCCAGGATGCCGCCGTGCACGCGCGGGTGCAGGGTCTTGACGCGGCCGTCCAGCATCTCCGGCGAACCGGTGACTTCCTCGACTTCCTGCACCGGGATGCCTGCGGCGGCGATCTTCTTGGCGGTGGAGCCGGTGGAAACGATCTTGACGCCTGCTTCGTGCAGGCCCTTCGCGAGCTCCTCCAGACCGGTCTTGTCGTAGACCGAGATCAGGGCTCGGCGGATGGGAACACGGTCTAGCTGCGTAAAGCTCACAAAGGTCTCCGTCTTTTGACACGGTGGGTGCCGCGGTTGGTGGGGATGTGGCCAGTTTATCGTGTCCCGCGGGCTGCCCTCCCTGCGCGCCCGACTGTGAAGGCTCCGCCAGGACCCCGGTGGCCTGCGCACGGACCCTGCCGTGCAACGTAGAGTTTTCTCAGGAGGCCGAGATGAATACTTACACCACTGTGCCCAGCGGCGAACAGGTGGTCCAGGAACTGCCGTGGCGATGGAAAGTCCAGGGGCGGATCTTCCTGATCGGCGGCCTGGGCTTTATGTTCGATGCGTGGGACGTGACGCTCAACGGGATCCTCATTCCGCTTCTGTCTAAGCACTGGGCGCTTGCCCCCGGCGATGCCGCGTGGATCGGCACGGCGAACCTCATCGGCATGGCCCTCGGCGCGTTCGCGTGGGGCACCATCGCGGACACCATCGGGCGCAAGAAGGCCTTCACGGCCACCCTGCTGATCTTTTCCCTGTTCACGGTCCTGGGCGCCTTCTCCCCCGATTTCATCTGGTTCTGCGTGTTCCGCTTCATGGCCGGATTCGGCCTGGGCGGGTGCATCCCGGTGGACTATGCCCTGGTGGGTGAGTTCACACCCCGGAAGCAGCGCGGAAGAGTGCTCACGGCAATGGACGGCTGGTGGCCCGTGGGCGCCGCGCTGTGCGGCTTTGTCTCCGCCTGGCTGGTTGCAGCTTTCGCGGACTGGCGGCTGACCATGCTGGTGATGGTGCTGCCGGCGCTGCTGGTGTTCTGGGTGCGGCGCAGCGTGCCTGAGTCGCCGCTGTTCCTCATCCGCAAGGGCCGCCGTGACGAGGCCGCCAACGTCATTGACGATCTGGTCAAAGCCACGGGCGCCGAGCCCCGCGCCTACAGCCTCCCGGACGCGCAGGATGCGCCGCGGCTCTCCGCCGGCAGCGCCTGGCTCCAGCTGGCCCGCGTCTGGCGGTTCAACTGGAAGATCACCGCGGCTGCCTGGTCCTTATTCTTCAGCATCCTGCTGGTCTATTACCTGTCTTTGACGTGGATGCCGCGGATTCTGATCGGCGCCGGCTTCGAGGACTACAAGGCGTTCCTCACCACGGCATCCATGGCCGCCGTCGGGCTCCTGGGCGTAGTGGTGGCAGCGGTGCTTGTGGAGCGGGTGGGCCGGAAGTGGATCCTGGCGATCACCGGGCCGCTGTCCGCGCTGACGCTGGTGATCGTGGCGTTCGTGGTGGACATCCCGTCCGCGGCCGTGTTCTGGCTGCTGGTGTTCGGGTTCATCGTGCAGGTGGCCATTCCGGTGCTGTACACCTATGTCTCCGAGCTGTATCCCACGGACCTGCGCGGTACGGGCTTCGGCTGGGCGTCCACGTTCTCCCGGCTTGGCGCAGGATTCGGACCGCTGATATTCGCCTCGGTCCTGTGGCCGCAACTGGGGCTGGCGACGTCCTTCACACTTGCCGGCGGACTGCTCCTCCTGTCGGTGCTATGGATGGCGTTCTTCTCCCCCGAGACGAAGCAGCGCACGCTGACGTAAGCGCTTCCCTCCCCAACTAGGTAGCAGCAGGTGTCGTTTTGAGCCCTCAGAACGACACCTGCTGCTACCTACTTGGGTAACCATCCGCGGCTGAGGAGCGCCGAGCGAACCTTCGCTACCGCAGCGCGTGCGTCGTTCTCCATATGGCGCTTGGAGATCCGGACAAGGGTCCACCCTGCCCCGGCGAAGTCCTCTTCGCGGGCGATGTCCCGTACGATCTGTGCTGTCTCGGAGTGGCCCCCGCCTTCGTACTCCACCGCCACTTTGTGTTCCGGATAGCTCAGATCCGGTTGACGCACGACGCCGGTATTCAGCTCTGTGGGCACGTTCAGTTTGGGTTCGGGCAGACCGGCGTTTTCCAGTGCCAGCCGAAGACGGGTCTCCGGTGCCGAATCGGCTCGTACCCGGGCCTGTTCCAGGGCAAGGCGGGCCTTCCGGATGCCGGGGGTTCCTTTGTGCCGGTCCAGCATGTCCTCGAGTTGTTCACGCGTGGCGTGTGGCTCAGCCCGCCCCTCGAAATCCGGTCTGGGAATCCTCAGCAGGTGGTCCGCGACCACGGTCAGTTCGTCAACGCTCATCTTCCGCGAGCAATCCAGCCAGGTCCGCGTCCGAGAGGTAACGAGCAGCCCGTCGAGAGCGATAATTTCGTCCCCGAAGAACTGGCCGCGGTGGCCCCGCACGCCGATTCGCCTGGGGATGGCCATCGTGTCCGGACGGGAAATGTGAATGATCGGATCGTCAGCGCCCGGCAGGAACCCCGGAAACGACCAAAGTGTGAACGCCGTGGCGTGGGACGCGGCCGAGAATTCCGTGACTAAGGTAACGGGCCGGACCTGCCGCAGCAGTTCGGTGCCGTCGCTTTGCCAGGGCTGCCTGATGCCCCGGCTTGGCATGGTCAGCGAGCGGTGCCGCAAGCGGCGGCGGGTCACACCGGCGTCGACGGCTTCTTGATACGTGAACGCTGCGGAACTCAGAGGTTCCGGCAGCGGCTGCGGGGTCTTCATGGCCCCATGGTGGCAAAGATTGTGCGACGGCGCGGAAGTTATCCACAGACCCAATCCATGCAACCCAACTAGGTAGCAGCAGGTGTCGTTTTGAGCCGCCAAAACGACACCTGCTGCTACCTAGTTGGGCGGGAAGGGGCGGGCGGGAAGGGGACGCCTATGCGGCGGCGAGCTGCGCCAGGGTCGAGACCAGGAGCCTGCGCTCCACCACCTTGATACGTTCGTGCAGGGTGTCCTCGGTGTCGTCGTCGCGGATGGCAACGGCTTCCTGGGCGATGATGGGGCCGGTGTCCACGCCGGCGTCGGCCCAGTGCACCGTGCAGCCGGTGACCTTCACGCCGTAGGTCATGGCATCGCGGACGCCGTGCGCGCCGGGGAAGGCCGGCAGCAGGGCGGGGTGGGTGTTGAGGTATTTGCCGTCGAACGCGTCGATGAACTTCGGGCTGACGATCCGCATGAAGCCGGAGGACACCACCACATCCGGCTCATACGCGGCCACGGCTTCCGTCAGCGCCGAGTTCCAGTCCGAGCGGTCGGCGTAGGCCTTGAAATCCACCACGAATGTCGGGATTCCGGCGGCCGCCGAGCGCTCAACCCCGTAGGTCCCCGGCCGGTCAGCGCCGACGGCGGCGATCTCGATGTCCAGCTCGCCCGCCTTGACGGCGTCAATGACAGCCTGGAGGTTGGAGCCGGTACCGGACACGAGGACTACGATGCGCATGGCTCTAGCTTATGGGGCCGCTCGCGTAGGCTGGAAAACATGAACCCCCCGAAGGACCCCGCAAGTACCCAGCAGGCCCGGCAACCCCTCAGCGATGCTGCGAAGGCGTCACTGCTGAAGACGCACAACCTGTTCCGCATATTCATCGTCACCGTCCTGGGCTCCTTCTTCGTCTACCAGGTTGACGTCAACTACCTGTGGCTGACGGCCATCCTCACGGCCGCAAGCATCGTGCTCGGCATCGTGGTGCTGGTCCGCGCCATCAAGCTCAAGGAATCCAAGCTGGTGCTGTTCGGGACCATTTCGGGGCTGGTGGTCTCTGCAGTGATGGTGCTGCTGCTCCTGGCCTCGGCGGTGTTCTTCAACCAGGTCCGGGACTTCCAGCAGTGCTCCCGCAGTGCGCTCACCCAGCAGGCCATGACCCAGTGCCAGACGCAGCTGGAGAAGTCACTCCCCACCCAGCTCCGCTGAGCCGCCGGCAGATCCGTCGGCTAAACATCCGACGGTAGCGCCCGACGGCGGGACCTCCTACGGCTGCGACGCTTCCAGGTCCGCTTCGCGCAGCTTCTGCTGGCGTTCCAGCCAGGGTCCCGCCGCGTAACCGATGACGACGCCGATCCCCACCTCCGCGGCCAGCCACAGCGAGGTGCTCAGCGGGTCCGGGCCGATGTCCGTGAGGCGGCCCAGCCCGGCCGATCCACGCGCCACCCAGGCCATGCCGCCGGCCATCAGTCCCGCCGCCGCGCCGATGATCGCACCGAGGGCCAGGGTTGAGGCCGATGCCGTGAACCAGCGGGCCCGGACCTTGATGGACAGCCATTCGTCGAAGTGGTTTTCGCCTTCGCGCAGGAACCACCAGCCGGCCAGCGCGCCGGCGAGGACCGGTACCACCAGCGCCACGAAGCCGTAGTCCAGCGGTCCGGCGGGCAGCGCGGCGAACACCGGGATGGACGGCAGCGGGCCAACCGCTGTTCCGAGCGGGCCCGCCTGCGAGCCGACGCCCAGGGCGAAGCCGGACCCGGACGTCCAGGCGAGCGCAAAGACGGCCAGGTTGGGGAGGAAGCCGAGCTGCGCGATGGTGAGCACGGCACCGCCCATGGCACCGGCGTCGAGCCCTTCGTAGACCGCGATCACAAGGTCCCAGTGGATGAACAGGTCCACGGCAAGCAGCGCCGCGGACATGGTGAACGCGGCCATCAGCGCCACGAATCCGGCCTTGATCGAGGACCCAAGGTAGGACCCGGCCCAGCGGGAATGCTGGCTGGTCCGGGCGATCCAGTTCGCTGCGTCGACGCCGATGAGCCGGCTCCAGGACCCAGCTTCGCGCCGGGCGCCCACCACCATGCCCAGGCCGAACGGAATCAGCGGCACGAGGCCGGCGAACCACAGGAAGATGGCGACGTCGTCCGTGCGGCACACGAAACCCGTGGCCATGCCGAACCCGCCGTACACCAGCCACGAACCCAGCAGCGCCTGCCACAGCTGGTCCGTATAGGAAGCCCGGGCCAGGCGCCGGCCGGCGCGCCACGCGAGCAGGAACGGGATGAGGGTGAGGCCCAGCGGGATCAGCGAAAGCGTGCCCGACTCGGTCTGTGCCGCAGCCTCCCCCGCCACCATCGTCAGGTGCAGCGGCACGCCGTGGATCAGGAGCCAGGCCTGCCCGCCAAGCCGCGCCAGGGCATCGAAGTTATTGTTCTGGAATCCGGCCGTGGCCCACACGGCCACGATGGGTGCCAGCACCACCAGCGCGGAGATGACCGCCGCCTGCGCCGATTCAAGCGCTCCCTGCAGCCACAAGGGCATGGGAATGCCACGGTCTCCGGTCTGATCAGCGCGCAGTTTCATCGTGTTCCATGGTGTCACGGGAGGCGCCCGTGGCCCGCCCACGACAGGCTCAAACGGCGGAGTTACCAGAGCTCGTAGTTGTCCTTGCTGATCATGAAGCCGTGCCCGGTCCGAAGATGTGCGCAGGTCATGGCGCCCGGCGCCCGTTCGCACACCATATTGCCCAGCCGCACCGTCTGGCCGTCCTGGATCCACGGCCCCGGGAATGCCGGCCCGGCCACTTCCTCCGCCTCCATGGGGGACGTTCCGTTGCCGCACAGCCCGTACTGGGCGCCGCCGTCGAGCGTCACCACCGCATAACCGCCGTAGTACTCGCTGAGGCCGGTGCACTGGCCCCTGATATCACCGGGCCGGGGTGCGACGTCAGTGAGCAGGTGGCAGGCGGCGCCGTCCGCGTCGATGGAGCACTGCATGTCCTTGCTGGCCGACTGGACCACAACGGGCAGCGGCGCCGCCCACGGCTGCGCGTTCACCTTGGGCAGGAGCTGCTCGGCCCTGTTCAGCGGACGGGCATTGGCCTTGGGAGCAGCCGGCGCCGGCGCCCCTTGGGAGGCGGCCCCGCCCGACGGCGGCTCCCCCGCCGCTGCTCCGTCCTCCAACGTTTGCTCGCTCATTCTCAACGCACCGACAGCGGGGGCGTTGCCGGCAGGGACGGCCACGCTGCAGCCGGCGGCGGACAGCAGCACGACGGCGGCCACAAGGGTTCGGAGAATCACGGTTACAGGGCGCATGGTCCTGCCAGTTCAGCAGAACAGGGCGGTTCTGTCGCTGGGCCGAAGTCCCCATGCCCCAAGCGCTTTTTTCATTACTCAGCCGTAAAATTGGTATGTCCGCAAACAGTGGTTGGAGGCAGAAAAATGACTACCGCATCCCCACATGCACATGGCGTTCACTTTGGTCGCACGGATGTCCAGAACGTTGGCATGGGTGTAGGTATTGTCCTGATGTTGGTGGGTGTCCTGGGGTTCATCCCGGGCATTACCCAGCAGTACAGCGAACTGAGGTTCCTTGGACCTGATTCGCACGCCATGTTCCTTAGCCTGTTCCAGGTATCCATGCTGCTGAACATTGTGCAGCTGGTCATCGGTGCAACGGGCTGGGCGATGTCCCGCAATGGAATGGGCGCCCGGAACTTCCTGATGGGCTTTGGTGCGCTGTACATCGTCCTCAGCATTTTCGGGCTCAGTGTCGGAGTGGGATCGGCAGCCAATTTCCTGTCGCTGAACACTATGGATAACTGGACCCACATGGTGCTGGGCGTGCTGATGATTGGCGCCGGCTGGATCCTCTCGAGGCATCTGGCCGAGGACCGCAGGTAGCCCGGATCGCGTAAGCCGGGACATAAGGAGCCGCTAATGAGGAACGATTCATAGCAATCTGAAATGTTTTAACCACCGGTTGGTGCAGTTGCCCTGCGTAGACGCAGGCGGCTGCACCAGCTTTTTGCTTTAAGGGGAGCATTGTGGGGCGGAGCGGCCGACGGCGGGTGGTCGGGGGCGGACCTGGAGCTCTCGGGCGCCCGGAATCTTCATTCCTGTGAAGATTTTCACTTTAATCAATGGAAAACATTGACTCGCTAAAAATCTTCACTATAGTTATGTGAGTCAGGTCACCCAATGGAGGAATCCCAATGACCACCGAGACTATGAACGGTGCACCGGCCGCCACAAGCGCGCTGCTTGCCACTGTCGGCAACAAAGTCCGCGCCATGCGCAAGGAAAAAGGCATGACGCTGGCCAAGCTCTCGGAGATCACCGGCCTCAGCCAGGCGATCGTCAGCCAGATCGAACGCGGCATGGCCAATCCTTCCTTCACCACCCTGGCGCAACTGGCCCACGGCCTGGACATTCCGGTGGGGAAATTCTTCATCGGACAGGAAGCCTCCAAGTCCCCCGTGGTCCGCAAATCCGAACGGCGCAACCTCAAGGGCGTCACCCGCGAATCCGTCGGCGAAGCAGTGCACGAGCTGCTCACCCCCGGCCTCAACGGCGGCATCGAAGCCCAGTGGATCATGACGCCGCCCGGACACGACACAAGCTCGAACCCCTTCAGCCACAGCGGCGAGGAGTTCTGCTACATCGTCTCAGGCCGGAAGGACGTCTACCTTGACGGCGTCTGCCACAGCCTGAGCGAGGGCGATTCGATCACATATTCATCGGAAATCCCTCACTGGTACAAAAACAGCTACGAAGAGGTATGCGTAGCGATCTGGGTTAACGCACCGCACGCGTGGTAAATCCGCCGACCCCAACCGGCCGTTACCGTCTTACACCCACTGTCCGGGCCTGAACCGTGCCCGCCGACAGTCCTTGCATCCTTCGCATCTTCCGTCCTGCCCCCAAGACATCGATGCGTCATACCCTCCCACGCCCTTTGTGGCGTAAGCGTAAGGACACTTCCATGCTCGACACACAAACGACAGACCCCCGAGGGACAGACAAAGTAGTCGCGTCCCCCACCCGCTCATCCGAAAAATTCTCCCCCGAGGTCCGCAAAGGCCTGCTGGGACTGGGCCTGGGCAACGCCCTCGAGTGGTACGACTGGATGGTCTTCGGCCTCCTCTCGGCCTTCATCGGCCCCAACTTCTTCCCCAACACCGATCCGCTCTCCGCCACGCTGAACGCCCTGGCCGTGTTCGCCGTCGGCTTCGCTTTCCGTCCGCTGGGCGGCATCCTGCTGGGCACCCTGGCGGACCGCGTCGGCCGCCGCCGCGTGATGCTGCTGTCCATCATGCTGATGGCCGGCACCACGCTGATCATCGCCGTCACGCCGAGCTACCAGCAGATCGGCGCCTGGGCCGGCATCATCCTCCTGGTCTGCCGCGTCCTGCAGGGCATCTCCACGGGCATCGAAGCACCGCTCTCCACCTCCCACGCCGTTGAGCTGGTGCCGGAAGGCCGCGAAGGCTACGTGGCCGGCATCATGTCCTTCTACGTCAACATCGGCATCCTGCTGGCCTCACTGGTCAGCTTCCTCTGCAGCCTCACCCTCGGCGGGGCCGTGATGGCCGACTGGGGCTGGAGGGTGCCGTTCATCATCGGCGCCCTCTTCGGCTTCGTGGTGCTCTACCTCCGCCGATCCCTGCCGGAAACCCTGAAGCCCGAGGAAATGGCCACCAACACCCCCGGCGCCGTCTGGACCGGAGTCCGCAAGCACTGGCTCTCCGTCCTGGCCATCATCTTCGTGGTGGGCGCCGCCCAGGCCTACAACTACGCCTGGAACGTCGGCCTTCCCAGCGCAGCACGCAGCGGGTTCAAGGAAGATCCCACTGCTGTCTTCGCCCTGACCACCGTTCTCGGCCTCATCCTGGTGGCGGGCAGCTGGATCATCGGCAAGCTGGCCGACGGCCGGTCCATGTCCCGCTGGTTCCTGATCACCCGCATCCTGGCCATCCCGTCCGTGTTCCTCATGCTCATGTACGTCCAGCCCGGCATCGGCGGCTTCGCAGCAGTCCTCCTCGGCGGTTCCCTGGTCCTGGTCCTGAACATGACCCTCTACAACGTGGTCAGCTCGTCCCTGATGCCCAAGAACTGCCGCGGCGCCGGAGTGGCCCTCGGCTACGGCATCGGCGTGGCCCTCTTCGGCGGAACCGCCTCCTACCTGCTGGTGTGGCTCCAGTCCATGAACCTGAGCTGGGTCTTCCCGGTCTACGTGGCCGTCCTGTCCATCCTCAGCATCGTCTTCTACCTCGCCGCCCGCCGCACCAACGGCCTCTTCGTCGGAAACTAAGGATCCCTCCCATGAACTCCCCCACAACATTCAGCTCGCTGGAACTCGCCACCACGACGGCGGACCTCACCGCCCCCGTCATCTCCCGCTCCAACGTCCTCGTGGTGGGTGGTGGCCCCGCAGGCGTGGCCGCCGCCGTCACCGCGGCCCGCTCCGGCGCCAAGGTGACCCTGCTGGAACGCTACTCATCGCTCGGCGGCCTGGCCTCCGGCGGCATGGTCCTGGTGCTGGACGACATGATCAACGGCCAGGAAATCACCGTCACGGGCATTGTGTCCGAATACGTGGAGCGCCTGCAGAAACTGGGCCTCGCCGTCGTCCCGCCGGCCGATGACCGCAAGACCTCCGAGGAACTCTGGAACAAGTGGGGCCGCTACGGCACCTTCGACTTCCACTCCCATACCAACCCCAAACCCATCTGCTACGCCGCGGCATTCGATCCGGACGGCTGGAAGCGCGTCTCCAACGACCTGGTCCGCGAGGCCGGCGTGGACCTGCGCCTGCACTCCTGGTTCTCCCGCCCCATCGTGGACAACGGCGTGATCAAGGGCGTCATCTGCGAGACCAAGCTGGGCCCGCAGGCCTTCATGGCGGACATCGTCATCGACACCACCGGCGATATCGACGTCGCCTCCCGGGCCGGCGCCGGCTACGCCAAGGACAACTACCTCACCACGCTGGTCTTCCGCTTGGGGAACGTAAACACGGATGCAGCCGAGGCGTTCGAGCAGGCCAACCCGAAGGAAGCCCGCGCCATCAACCGCAAGATCAAGCGCCTCCTCGGCGGCGCCTGGGAACTGTGGTGGCTCAAGACCCCCATTGACGGCGTGGTCTGGTGCAACGCCCCGCACATGACCGGCTTCGACGGCGTGGACCCGGCCGACATGACCGCCGCCGAATTCGCCGCCCGCGACCGGATCTCCGAGGCCGTGGACTACGTCCGCGCTAACCTGCCCGGCTTCGAAAACTGCTACATGCTGGACGTGGCCTCCCAGATGGGCGTCCGCCAGACCCGCCTGCTGCAGGGCGAATACGTCATGACCAAGGACGACGTCACGCAGCGCCGGCACTTCGCCGACACCGTGGCCCGCGGCCGCGACTACTACTACCCGTACCGCTCGCTGCTGCCCAAGGAAGTGGACCAGCTCCTGGTGGCCGGTCGGCACTACTCCGCCACCCCCGAGGCGCAGAAGATGTCCCGCGAGATCCCGCCCTGCATGGCCATGGGCCAGGCCGTCGGCGTCGCCGCTGCCCTCGCCGTCGAGAACGGCGTCCTGGTCCGCGACGTGTCCGCACTGGACATCCAGCAGGGCATGCGCCGGCACGGCGCCGACCCGGGCGACGTCCCGTCGTCGAACGCCACCGTGGACACCGACGCGGCGGTGGCAGTATGAGCGCCGCAACCGCTGAGCTGACGGTCACTGAAGAGGAACGCACGACGGCGGCGCCCGCCGCCGCTGCTGCCCGGACGGCCGCTGAGGCGGCAACCACCCCGCTCCTCGCTGGCACCCCGCTCCCGCTCGATGGAATCAAGATCGTGGACTTCACCCAGGTGTTCATGGGCCCGTCGTGCACCCAGCTCCTGGGCGACTACGGCGCGGACATCATCAAGGTGGAGCGCCCCGGTGCCGGCGACATCTCGCGCAACTCGTTCCCGGACAAGGACGGCCAGGACAACCCGATCTTCCTGTCCATCAACCGCAACAAGCGCAGCGTCTCCATCGACACCCGCACCGAGGAAGGCCGGAACGTCCTGCACGCCATCATGGCCGACGCGGACGTGGTGGTCAGCAACTTCCGCTCCGGCGTGATGGAGCGGATGGGCTTCGGCTACGAGGAACTCAAGGCCGAAAACCCCGGCATCATCTGGGCCTCCGGCACGGGCTTCGGCCCCGTGGGCCCGTACTCGCACAAGGGGGGCCAGGACGCGATCGCGCAGGCCTATTCGGGTGTGATGTGGCGGCGGGAATCGGACGACCAGAAGCCGTCCATCTACCCCACCACGCTGTGCGACTACATCACCGGCATGCACCTGATGCAGGGCATCCTGCTGGCGCTACGCACCCGGGAAACCTCCGGCGTCGGCCAGAAGGTGGAGGTGACCATGTACGACTCCATGCTGCACCTGCAGATGCAGGAGGCGTGCATGCAGCTCAACCGCGGCTACGAGGTCAACTGGGGCGCCATGCCCCTGAGCGGCGTCTTCGAAACCACCGACGGCGCCGTGTGCATGGTGGGCGGTTTCACCCCGGACCCGCTCGCCCGCATCTCCGAAGCCCTCGGCCTTGAGGAGGATCTCACGCTCCGACCCGAGTTCGCCAACCTGGAGCAGCAGTTCCAGCACAAGCCGGCGCTGCAGGCGATCTTCCGCGAGCGCATCGCCACCAACACCACCGAGTACTGGACCGGCAAGCTGGAGGACCAGGGGCTGCTCAACGCCCCGGTCCACACCCTGGAGCAGGCCCTGGCCGACGCCCAGACCGAGGCCAATGGGATGATCGTCGAGGCCGAACACCCCGGCGTGGGCACCGTGCGCATGCTCAACGCGCCCATCCGGCTCTCCGCCACCCCGCCCACCGTCCGGCGCGTGGCGCCGCGGCTGGGCGAGCACAATGTGGAGGTCCTGCTGGAGAACGGCTTCGATGCGGAGACCATCGAGCGCCTGCAGCAGCTGGGTGTCCTGCGGTGACAGCAGTTGTGGAACAGACAGTGGACCAGGTTACCCTGACCATCGAAAACCACGTGGCCACGGTGGTGATCGACCGGCAGCACGTGCTCAACGCCGTGGACGGCACCGCCCAGGCCCGGCTCAACGAAATCTGGGAACAGCTGGAGCAGGACCCCGACGTCCGCGCCGTCGTCATCACCGGCGCCGGCACCCGCGCCTTCTGCGTAGGGGCGGACATGTCCGCCGCCGCCGTAGACAAGACCGGCTTGGAGTACTGGGCCGGCCTGGACCCCAACGGGTTCGGCGGGCTGAGCCTGCGCACCAGCCTCGACATCCCGGTCATCGCGCGGGTCAACGGCTATGCACTGGGCGGCGGCATGGAGATCGTGCTCGGCGCGGACATCGTGGTGGCGTCGGAGAACGCGAAATTCGGGCTGACGGAACCGCGGGTGGGGCGTTTGGCACTCGACGGCGGCATCCACCAGCTGGTGCGGCGCATCCCCCACACCCAGGCGATGGGCATGCTGCTCACCGGCCGGAAGGCTGACGCCGCCGAAATGCAGTCCATGGGCCTCGTCAACGAGGTGGTCCCCGCCGACGGGCTCGACGCCGCGGTGCAGCGCTGGGTGGACCAGATCCTGGCCTGCGCCCCCACCTCCGTTCGGGCTGTCAAGCAGATGGTCACGCAGACGGGCCATCTGACCGCCAAAGAGGCCCGCGGGCTCCGGCTGCCGGCCCTCATGGCGGCACTGGACAGCGAGGACTCCGCAGAGGGCGTACACGCCTTCCAGGAAAAGCGGCCGCCGGTCTGGCCAGGCCGCTGATGCCCACCAACTTCGAGGAGGATTCAATGACTGGATCACTGAACGACGGCACCGGGAAGGACACCCGTGAGTCCCTCACCCGCGAACCACAGGCCCGTGAGGCCCTGGCGCCCGGTGTCTGGGGCGTCGTGGCCACACCGTTCCAGGGCAGCACGCTGGACGTGGACCTGGACAGCCTGTCCGAGCTGGTGGAGCACTACGAAGCCATCGGAGCCACGGGACTGACCGTCCTGGGCGTGTTCGGCGAGGCGGCAGCACTGACTGCGGAGGAACGCCGCCAGGTCCTCGAAATCACGGTCGAATGCACGAACCTCCCGCTGGTCGTGGGCATCACCGCGCTGGCCACACGACCCGCCATCGACGAAATCAAGGCAGCGCAGGCGGCGACCGGCGAGCGCCTGGCGGCCGTTATGGTGCAGGCCAACTCCGCCCGGCCCGAGGTGGTGATCGCACACCTGGATGCCATCCACCGGGCCACCGGCGCGAAGGTGGTGCTGCAGGATTACCCCCTGGCCAGCGGCGTCACCATCAGCACCCCTGCACTCATTTCCGTGGTGAAGTGGTGCAGCTTCGTGGTCGCAGTGAAAGCGGAAGCGCCGCCCACGAGCGTGGCCATCGCGGAGCTGACGGCCGCCGTCGGGGTTTCCGTCTTCGGCGGGCTCGGCGGGCAGGGCCTACTGGACGAGCTCATGGCCGGCGCGGCCGGCGCCATGACCGGTTTCTCCTACCCGGAGGCGCTGATCGCGTGTGTCCGGGCCTGGCAGCGCGACGGCTATGAGGCCGCCCGCGACCAACTGCTGCCATACCTGCCGCTGATCAACTTCGAGCAGCAGGCAAAGATCGCCCTGGCCGTCCGCAAGGAATGCCTGCGGAAGCGCGGCCTTATCAAGGACGCGGGCGTCCGGGCCCCGGCCGCGGCGTTCCCGGAGAAGCTGCGGTACAGCATGCTGACGCACCTGCGGGAAGCTGCGCACGCGCTGGAAGCACGCGCGGGCTCACCCGCCGCCAACAACCACACCTCTGTAGGGAGTTTCTGATGGACCTGGGAATCGCAGGCAAGACCGCCCTGGTGGCAGCCTCCACCGGAGGCCTGGGCCAGGCCGTGGCCCGCGCGTTGTCCGCCGAGGGCGTCCGCGTGGCCGTCACCGGCCGGCGCCGGGACCGCGCCAAGGAGATCGCCGCGGACCTCCACACCGCGTATGGCACAGGTGCCATCGCCATCGAGGCGGACCTGACCACCCCCGAAGGAATCGAGTCCGCCGTCGAACAGACCGTGGCGGACCTTGGCCCCATCGACATCCTGGTGCTCAACGGCCCCGGTCCCAAGCCCGGCGCCGCCGCGACGCTCAGCTCCGAGGACATCGCCGCGGCCTTCGAGCTGCTGGTCAAGCCGCACCACGCACTGATCTCCCAGGTCCTTCCGGGCATGCGGGAACGCCGCTGGGGCCGCATCCTCGCCGTCGGCTCCAGCGGAGTGGTGGCACCGCTGCCCAACCTGGCCGTGTCCAACACCGGCCGTGCCGCACTGGCCGGCTACCTCAAGACCCTCGCGGCCGAAGTGGCCTTGGATGCCGTGACCGTCAACATGCTCCTCCCCGGCCGGATCGCGACCGACCGGGTGGCCGAACTCGACCACGCCGCCGCCAAGCGCCGCGGCACGACGCTGGAGGAGATCCAGCTGGAATCCCGCAAGACCATCCCCGCCCGCCGCTACGGCGAACCCGAGGAATTCGGCGCCGCCGCCGCCTTCCTGTGCAGCGCCCCGGCGTCGTACATCACCGGCGTTGCGCTGCGGTGCGACGGCGGCCTGATCCGCAGCCTGTAGCTCCCCTCACACTTCAGAAGGAACCCCATGACTTCCACAGCACTTTTGCCCGAGACCGCGACAGACCGCGACCTCATCACCGCCCAGCACCTCATCAACGGCGAATGGCTGGGCGAGGCCGGCACCAAACGGATGAACCCGGCCCGCCCGGGCGAACTCGCAGCCCTCTCCCCCAGCGGCACCGCAGCGGACGTGGACGCCGCCATCACCGCCGCCTCAGCAGCGCAGCCCGGTTGGGCAGCTATGCCCGCACCGTCCCGCGGCGCCATCCTCATCACCGCCGGCAACCTGCTGATCGAACGCCAGGCCGCCATCGCCGAAGACCTGGTCCGGGAGGAAGGCAAGACCCTCGCCGAAGCCAAGGGCGAGATCAAGCGCGCCTCGGACGTGCTGCGCTTCTTCGGCTCCCTCGGCTGGGCCGCCACCGGCGAGGTCCTGCCCAGCGGCCTGCCGGACACCACCATCACCACCCGGCGCGAACCGCTTGGCGTCGTCGGGCTCATCACGCCGTGGAACTTTCCCATCGCCATCCCGGCCTGGAAGACTGCCCCCGCCCTGATCAGCGGCAACGCCGTGGTGATCAAGCCGGCCGAGCTCACCCCGCTCTCCGCCACCCACCTTGCCCGTGCGCTGCAGGACGCCGGACTCCCCGCCGGTGTGTTCAACGTGGTGCACGGTAAGGGCCGCGTGGTGGGCGACGCCCTGGCCCGCGACCCGCGCATCGCCGGACTCTCCTTCACCGGTTCCACGAACGTGGGGCTGGGGCTGCAGGAGATCCTGAACGCCCGCCGGGCCCGCGTCCAGCTGGAAATGGGCGGCAAGAACGGCGTCCTGGTCCTCGACGATGCCGATGCACGCAAGGCCGCCAAGGTGGTGGCTGCCGGAGCGTTCGGCCTCACCGGCCAGGCCTGCACCGCCACGTCCCGCGTCTACGTCACCCCCGGCATCCGCTCCGCCTTCCTCGACGCCCTCACCGAGGAAGCCGCCGCCTACACTCCCGGCAACGGCATGGACACTGACGGTCCGGACGCTGTCCGGATGGGGGCCGTGGTGAGCAGCCAGCAGCACGAACAGAACACCGCGGCGGTGCGGTCCGCCGTCGAACGCGGCGCCACGCTGCTGTCCGGTTCCGGGATCCTGGACGAAACGCACGACGGCGACGCGCACCGTCCGCTGTTCTTCCCGGCCGCCGTGCTCACCGGGCTGCCGTTCGACGACGCCGCCGTGACCGAGGAGATCTTCGGCCCGGTGGTGGCCGTCCTCGAAGTGGCCGACTACGAGGCCGGGCTCGCCGCGATCAACGACTCCCGCTACGGCCTCACCGCAGGCATCTGCACCGATTCGCTGGCCCGCGCCACGGACTTCGCCGCACGGGCCCAGGCCGGCGTGGTCAAGGTCAACCGGCCGACGGCGGGCCTGGACCTGAACGTGCCGTTCGGCGGCGTGAAGGACTCCTCCACCAACACGTTCCGCGAACAGGGCAAGTCCGCACTGGACTTCTTCACCTGGGGCAAGACCGTTTACACCGGTGTGTAGCGCGCCATGACCTACGTGATCGCGCAGCCGTGCGTGGATGTGAAGGACAAGGCCTGCATCGAGGAATGCCCGGTGGACTGTATCTACGAGGGCGAACGCTCGCTCTACATCCACCCGTCCGAATGCGTGGACTGCGGCGCGTGCGATCCGGTGTGCCCGGTGGAGGCCATTTACTACGCCGACGATGTTCCGGATGAGTGGGCGGACTACGTCTTGGCCAACGTGGAGTTCTTCGAGGAACTCGGGTCGCCCCAGGGCGCCTCGCCCCTCGGGAACCTGGGCCGCGACCACCCGGTGATCGCAGCCCACCCCGTGGCCGAACCCGCCCACTAGTCAAGCGCGAACGGACACTTGAGGCCCAACCGAATGGACCGCCGCTCCCTCAGACCCCAACTGAGGGAGCGGCTTTTTCGTGCGCCGGGCTCCAGTGCTACCAACGCGGCCCGACGACGTGAGCCAAGTGCCGCCGTCGTGCGTCGATGCCGTTGCCGCAGGCAAATATCGCCCAGACTCTGGACTCTTGGGCGGGGGCCAATCAGACTGTCTACAACAGCTGGCCCGGCAGGCCGGAATTACCCGTATTCAAGGTGGCAGGGAATGTGCAGCTGCATCATTTGGGGCTTTACCGCGATGCCTGTTCCATAACCCTGAAAGGACCTGGTCATGCCGGACTTGTCAGCTTTTTTCCCGCTAATTGCCGCCCTCATTGGGGCGATTGCCGTCATTGGATTTATTTGGGTGGCAATAAAACTGATGTGGAAAGTGGCTGAACCTAACGAGGCCCTCATCATCTCCGGCCTCACCCGCGGAACCCTTGAAACCCGGGCCGGAATGGACTTCAAGATCGTCACCGGCAAGGGTGCACTGGTATTTCCGGGGCTTCAGACGGTGCGCACTTTGTCGCTCACCCTGAATGAAACTGAGCTCAAAGTTTCCTGCGTTACTTCGCAGGGCATCCAGGTGATTGTCGAAGGTGTGGTGATTTACAAAATCGGCGACGCCCCGCCGTTCATTGCAAATGCGGCCAGGCGTTTCCTGGGCCAGCAGCCCAAAATGGAAAGCCAGGTGTACAACGTCTTTGAGGGCCACCTGCGGTCGATCATCGGTAGCATGACAATGGAGGAAATCATCCGCGAGCGGGACAAGCTCGGCTCGCAGGTCCGCAGCGCCAGCGGCGTGGAAATGGAGAAGCTGGGCCTGGTGGTGGATTCGCTCCAGATCAAGGACCTGCAGGACCCCACCGGGTACATCCAGAACATCGCCAAGCCGCACATTGCCCAGGTAAAGATGGAAGCCCGCATTGCCGAGGCCACCAGGAACCGCGAAGCCGCCGAGAAGGAAGCGGAGGCGGCGGCGCTCATCGCCGACGCCCAGAGCGTTTCGGCCATCCGGCAGTCGGTGGCGCAGGCCAACGCCGAGCGGGCCAAGGCCAATGCCGCCCAGGCCGGCCCGTTGGCGGACGCAACGGCCCGACAGCAGGTGGTGGTCCAGGAGACCGAAGTGGCCAAGCTTGAGGCGGACCGCGAAGAGCAAAAGCTTCAGACCACCATCCGCAAGCCTGCGGACGCCAAGGCCTATGCCAAGCGTACGGACGCGGAAGGCCAGAAGGCTGCCGACATCAGTGCTGCCGAGGCACTGGCCCGCCGCACCGAACTCGAAGCCCAGGTGAACGCCCGGCGGACGGAACTCCAGGCCCAGGCCAATGCCACGGCTGCCGCGGCCGCTGCCGGCGCCACGAAGGTCACCGGCGAGGCGGAAGCCGCAGCCACCAGGGCACGCGGTGATGCTGCCGCGTCGGCCATCAAGGCCAAGGCGCTCGCGGAGGCTGAGGGTATCAAGGCCCGCGCCGAGGCACTCGGGACCAACCAGGACGCCGTCATTTCGCAGCAGCTGGCCGAGAACATGCCTGCCATCATCGCCGCGGCAGCCGAGCCATTCTCGCATGTGGGCCAGATGACGGTGCTGAACGGCGGCGAAGGGGTCAACAAGATGCTCGGCGGGATCCTCGCCCAGGTGGGCGACTACCTTCCTGCCCTCTCCTCCGCGCTGAAAAACTCGCGGAAGGGCCCTGCCCAGGGCGACGGCAGGCCAGCGAAAGCCCCCGATGCATAAAAACGTTGACCGCAGCCTTACCGGAAAGATCGGACGGGTGACCGGGCGCATCGGCCCGGGCACCATCGGCGAAGTCATGCTGCCGTATCTCGGCGGCACCATGGCCTTCCACGCCCATCCGTTCGACAAGGCCAGTGTGTTTGCGGTGGGCGAGGAAGTGCTGGTCATCTACTTTGATCCGCCGCAGACGGTCTACGTGGACGAGCTGCCGGAGGTGTTGAGGCACGACGGCGGGCGGTGAGTGAGGGCGGCCGTGGGCTACTGCGATCATGCCTGTTGCGGTCAGAACCGCCACACCGAGTACGGAACGCTCGGCAGGTTTCCGGCCATCCAGGGGCGGTCGGACTGCTCCCGAGGGAGCTGTCCGCGGCCGTCACGAATGACCACCACTACCGTTCCGATGACCCCTACGAGGGCGACAACGGCAAGGAAAATAAGGACGACGACGATTGGCCCGGACATTTCTGGAACACCTCTTGTTACCAATCTTACGGCGATCTGATCCGGCTGCCGATGGACCCGCGCCCTGGTCCGCTGCACCCTGATTCCCCGACGTCTTAGGTCCGCAAGCGCGGAAGTCTAGACGGCTGACAACACCGGGCGTATCCTGATTTTCCATCGCCACTGGGGGGTGATCTGGATGGGCGGCACTTCGCGTGATCGTTGCCTGGTTGCCCTGCGCCCATTCCTGCTCGCCATCCTGCTGACCGTTGCCTGGCTGGCGTGGGCCGCTGGCTCCGCGAATGCTGCATCCGAAGAGCCGAACCCGCTGGGCGCGATCGAGCAGGCAACCGTTTCAGTTCTGCAGGACGCCGGCAGCACGTTCACACCGGCACGCCCGGATGTTCCAGCCCATGCCGCCGCCGTGCCGTTTCCGGTCTCCGGCACGGCGGCGGCCGTGGCCAACGTCGCGGATCGCGTGCCCGGCGAGGCAATTGATGTGACCGTTGTGGTGAACAGGGCTGCCCCGCAGCTTACTGACTCACTCGCCGACACGGTGGTTACCGACACGGACACGGTGGCCGGCACGGTGGACACAGCTGTCTCAGTGGTCGACTCGTTGGCGCCGGACTTGCCGGGCGTTCCGGTACCCACCGTGCCGCCGTCGGGCTTTGACGCGGTGACGGCGGCGCCCGCCCGCGTCGGCCCTGAGGCAACTGCCCGTGCCGGTTCGCAGGCGGCCAAGGACACCGCCGCCGCTCCGCAGCAGGCCCGGCGCGCGGTTTCGCCGTTGGAGTTCCTGGCGAATACGCAGGCGCTGCGGGCGTTGGCGGCAACCATTGGCTACGTTGTTTCGGCAGCGCCCGCGCCGACAAACGCGGCGGAGCCCGAACAGGTGTTCCGCTTCGCTGCCCTGCAGAACCAGTCCGGTTCCGCGTCCGCAGGTTCTGGCAGCGTCGGCGCCGACGCTTCGGCCGACGTCGCGGCGTTCTGGAACATCCTGCACGATGCCCGCAGCGGCCTCATGCGGGACGCGGCCCTGGTCCCTGCCGCGGGCCCGTCATTTGATCCGGGGTCTTCCCCCGACTGAGTAGGCCACCTCTGCGCTCTTTCAGGCAGAGCATGGCCACCCACGCCGTCGTCGGCGTAAGGAATCAACACTCAGTCAGGAGAAAAGTCATGTCCAGCTACGCCCAGCTCTTCAGCGCCACCCCGATCGTCCGGTCCACACCCGCCCGTGCCTCCATCGGCAACTGGCCCGACCCCATGAACCCCATTGCCCGGGCAGGGTCGGCGGCCGGCCGCTGACCCCAGGCTGGTCCGGATGTTGTCCAGCGCCCGTCTGGGGGGTGGTACGGGGCGGCATCCGGGCCTTGCAATAATTCGGGCCCGCCCTTGAGGACGAGCCACTCGGCCACACCCGGCGGCGAGCGCCGCCGTCGTGCTTCAACTCAGCCCGGCTGTTAACCCAACCTTCTACTCCCCGTCATTCCCGCTCCCCCGTTAGGCAACACGCCCCGCGCACCGTGGAGGGGTGAGGATCGCAATCGTTGCTGAATCATTCCTGCCACTGATGAACGGGGTTACGCACTCCATCCTTCGGGTGCTGGAGCATCTGCAGGACCGGGGCGATGACGTTATGGTGATCGCCCCGTCGACACAGGACACAGAGGTCTTGGATGTGGTGCACGGCGCGTCCGTGCACCGGCTTCCATCGGTGCCGCTGGCCGGGTACACGAACGTGCGGGTGGCGTTGGGCGGTGTGAACCGGGTCAAGAGAATCCTTGCCGATTACGCCCCGGACGTTGTCCACCTCGCGTCCCCGTTCGTGCTCGGCTGGCGGGCGGTGCAGGCGGCACACCAGTTGGGGATCCCCACTGTGGCCATCTACCAGACCGAGGTTCCCAGTTACGCGGCGCGCTACGGGGTGCCGTTCATGGAGAACTGGGCCTGGAACCGGGTGGAGAACATCCACCTGCTGGCTTCCCGGACTCTGGTGCCGTCCACTTTCGCGCTGAACCAGCTTCGCGGCCGCGGTGTACTGCGGGTGGACATGTGGCGGCGCGGTGTGGATACCGCGCGCTTTGCGCCGGGAAAGCGAGACGACGCGTGGCGGGCCTCCGTGGCCCCCGGCGGCGAGCGGATCATCGGCTACGTGGGCCGGCTTGCCGTTGAAAAGCAGGTGGAGGACCTGGCCGTGCTGGCCGATGTGCCGGGCACCAGGCTGGTGATCGTCGGCCACGGCCCGCAGCGGGAGGCGCTGCAGGAAGCCCTGCCGGACGCCGTATTTGCGGGGTTCCTCGGCGGTGAGCAGCTGGCCAGGGCGGTAGCGTCCTTCGACCTGTTCGTGCATCCCGGCGAGTTCGAGACGTTCTGCCAGACCATCCAGGAGGCCATGGCATCGGGCGTGCCGGTGGTGGCCACAGGACGCGGCGGCCCGCTGGACCTGGTGGAGAATTCCCGCACGGGCTGGCTGTACAAGCCCGGCGACCTGGCCGGGCTGCGGGCGCATGTCATGGACCTGATGGGCGACGACGCCAAGCGCCGCGCGTTCGCGGCGGCAGCGCACGCCTCGGTCCAGGGGCGGACGTGGCCCGCGTTGAGCGCGGAGTTGGTGCGCCATTACCGGGCGGTGATGGCCGGCGAGCCGGTGGTTGAGCCTGCGCTTGCACCCGTGCTCGCAGAAAGCCGCCGCGTTCCGGTGGTCGCGCCCGTCCAAATCAAAAGAGGAGTGTCCGTGTGAGAATTTCCGTGACCGGCTGCGGCTACCTCGGTGCCGTGCACGCAGCAACCCTGGCGTCGATGGGCCACATAGTGGTGGGCATCGACGTCGACGCGGCCAAGGTGGACCAGCTGGCCCGCGGTTTCGCCCCGTTCTTCGAACCGGGCCTGGACGAGCTCCTGCAGGACGGCCGCGCCACCGGCCGCCTCACGTTCTCCACGGATTTCGCTGCCGCGGCCGGCGCGCAGGTGCACTTCCTCTGCGTGGGTACGCCGCAGTCCAAAACGTCCGACGGCGCCGACCTCAGCTACCTGGTGTCCGCCACCGAAAGCCTCCTTCCGCACCTGGCCCCGCGCTCCGCCGTCGTGGGTAAGTCAACGGTCCCGGTGGGGACGGTCGAGATGCTGGCCGGGATCCTGTCCGGGCGCCCCGACGTGCTGCTCGGCTGGAACCCTGAGTTCCTGCGGCAGGGGACCGCGGTGAAGGACTCCCTGGTGCCGGATCGCCTGGTCTACGGCGTACCGGGAGGAAAGGCTGCGGCGTTTGAGCACACCAGCGGGGCAGGCCGCGGCGTGACGGCTGCGATGGATGCCGTCTACGAGCCGCTGCTGCGCGCCGGGATTCCGCGGCTGGTGTGCAACTTCGCCACGGCGGAACTGATCAAGTCGGCGTCGAACGCGTACCTCGCTACCAAGGTCAGCTTCATCAATGCGATGGCCGAGCTGTGCGACGCGTCCGGCGCGAACGTCACCGAACTGGGTGAGGCGATGGGCCTGGATCCGCGGATCGGCAGCCGGTACCTGCATGCCGGGCTGGGGTTTGGAGGCGGCTGCCTGCCCAAGGACATCCGCAGCTTCCGGGCACAGGCCGCGGCTCTCGGAGTGGATTCGGTGGACGAGTGGATGGGGGTGGTGGACGCCATCAACCTGGGCCAGCGGCGGCGGACGGTGGAGATCGCCGCGGAGCTGTGCGGCGGCTACCTGGCCGGCCGGACGGTTACAGTGCTGGGTGCTGCGTTCAAGCCGGCAACGGACGACATCCGCGACTCCCCCGCCCTGGACGTCGCCCTGCAGCTGGCCGCGGCCGGCGCCCACGTGACGGTGACGGATCCGAAGGCCATCAACAATGCATGGATGCGGTACCCGCAGCTGAGGTTCGAGAAGTGCACGGACCGCGCCCTCGAAGGCGCCGAGCTGGTGCTGCTGCTGACTGAATGGGACGAATACCGTTCGCTGTCGCCGCTGGTTGCGGGTGCGCTGGTACGACGCCGGACGGTGCTGGATGCACGCAATGTGCTGGACGCTGCGGAGTGGCGGGCGGCGGGCTGGACGGTGCGCGGGCTGGGGACCGGGGCTAACGCGGTCGTCGACCTCGAGCCGAACCTCGCAGGAACGAAGCCCGCGGATTCTGCCCATGTCACCGGGGCTCCTGCCGGATCCGGACGCCCGGGAGTCCAGATTACCTAGCGCTGAGATTCACAATGAGGGGTGAGGGCGCTCCAATATCCTCAGCCGAAGTTTTGTTGCCGTGAATTCTTTGTTGCTTTTTGCCGGCGTTTTTTCATGTGACAAGCGGTCCTGATCTTCGCACTCTATGATGTGCGGAGGGAGGACATTCTATGAAGAAATGGCGGTCTCACGTGTTCTTTAGGGTGCTGTGATGGCGGTGCACGAAAGCCAGGAACCAAGGGCATTTTCGGGCACTGATTATCAGGCCATCATCGATTCACTTCCTGACGCCCTTTTGGTGCTTGCCCAGAATGGCACCATCGTCCTCGTGAATGCCGCGGCCGAGCATTTGTTCGGGTACTCCAGACAGGAACTTGTTGGCCGGGACCACCGGGGCATTCTTGCCGAGGGAGACCGCCAGGGTTTCCAGCGCCTGTTCAAAGTCCTCCGCAGGGATCAGGAATCCGGACACAGCTCACCGTTCGAGGCGTACGCGGTCAGGAAAGACGGTACGAAATTCAGGGGCGAGATCGCATGCGCTCTCCTGGATACGGCTGCGGGACTTTGCATGTCTGTGTCGGTCCGGCCCATGCAGCATCGTGAGGAACCCGACGACGGGCTGCGCGAGGCCATGTCCCTTCTCAGCGCCACGCTCGAGTCCACGGCTGACGGCATCCTTGTGGTCGGCACTGACGGCCAGATCGCCGGTTTCAATGAACAGTTCGTGTCCATGTGGGGCATTCCGCGCGAATTGCTGGCAAAGCACGACGATGAAGCAGTGATCAGCTACGTGCTCGGGCTCCTGGAAGATCCTCAACGCTTCCTGGACAAGGTCCACGAGCTCTACTCCCACCCGCTGGCGGAGAGCAATGACGTTCTGAAATTCATCGACGGCCGAACCTTCGAACGGTACTCGCGCCCGCAGAAAGTGGCGGACAAGGTGGTGGGCCGCGTGTGGAGCTTCCGCGACGTTACACCGCGGCTGGCTGCCCAGGACCAGGCGAAGCGTGCCATGGCGGATCTCGCCGAGCAGGCAGCACAGCTCAAGGCGCTGGCGTTCCAGGACCCACTGACCGGTCTTGCCAACCGCAAGCTGTTCAACGACCAGCTCGCCGAGGCACTCCGCGGCGACCGGGCCATCTCGGTGGATGTCCTGCTGCTGGATCTGGATGACTTCAAAGAGGTCAACGACATCCTCGGCCACCACGCCGGCGACGAAATGCTGACGGAGGTGGCGCGCAGGCTCCGTTCGTGTGTCCGTCCTGACGACACCGTCGCCCGTCTGGGCGGAGACGAATTCGTGGTGCTGCTGACAGCTTCGCCGGAACCGGATGCCGTCGCAGAACGCATCGTGGCGTCGCTGAATGTTCCAATGTGGATTGACGGAACCATGTTGCGACCCAGCCTCAGCCTGGGCCTGGCCTCGGTGGGCAGCGATACTGTGGCGGGCTCCGAGCTTCTCCGCCAGGCCGACGTCGCCATGTACGCCGCCAAGGCCGCCGGCAAGAACCGGTACATGCGGTTCGAGCCGGACATGATGACGGCGCTGGTGCAGCGCACGGATATGGACGCCGGGCTGCGCATGGCTGTAGACGGCGGCCAAATCTTCGTGCACTACCAGCCGGTCATTTCGCCGCGTCACGGTGAGGTTGTCCAGTTTGAGGCACTGGCCCGCTGGAAACGGGACGGGGAGATGATTCCGCCCGGACAGTTCATTCCGACGGCGGAGCGCAGCGGGCTGATCTCCGCCATTGGCCTGCACGTGTTGCGGCATAGTTTCACCGAGCTGCAACCGTGGCTGGCTGCGGATGCCACGCGCTCCGTAGCCGTCAACGTTTCTGGTGTGCAGCTGAAGGAATGCAAGTTCGCCGACAGCGTTTTGCAGCTGGCCGCCTCTTGCGGCGCGGATCCCCGGCAGCTGGTACTGGAAGTGACGGAGAGCGTCTTCTTCGATCCGGATGCGCACGTGATCCTGCAGTTGGACCTGCTCCGTGACGCCGGGGTGCGCGTGGCGCTGGACGACTTCGGCACCGGATACTCCTCACTGGGGCGGCTGCAGGATCTTCCCGTGGACGCCGTGAAGATCGACCGATCCTTTGTCTCCATGGTCCGCACCGGCGCAGAGAAACTGCCCATCCTAAACTCCATGATCAACATGGCCCACAGCCTGGGTCTGACGGTTACAGCGGAAGGCATCGAGACCACGGCGCAGGCGACCTACCTGACCAACCTGGACTGCGATTCCCTGCAGGGTTATCTGTTCTCCCACCCTGAACCCGAGTCCGGCCTGGAACTCGCGCTGCTCCGCTCAGCCGACGCCATCGACGAGATGCGGGGCGTCCGGCTCGAAGGCTGACCGGGCGGGGGGCTCGACGGCTGACCGGACGGAGGGCTCGACGGCTGACTGGCGCGACGGATCGACGCGATCGACGGGCCCGCACTACCCGTCGAGTCCCTCGACCACGTCGATTCCGGTCAGGTCGTAACAGGCCTGGCGCAGGGCTGCCAGGTATCCCATGGTCTCTGCCGATGCCGGCTGATTGCTGGGATGCAGGATTTGGCTCCACAGGATCCGAGTCGCGATGCCGGATTGGACCCGGATTTCCGGAGGAGCCGCTGCGGTGACCTTCTCCAAGGTCACCATAGCTTCCTTCGGGGGAACGCTTCCCTCGTTGAGCACCTTGAAGCCTTGTTTCCACACACTGCAGACTTCGTCGACGCTCATTGTTGGAACCGGCTCGGACTGCTGTGCGTCCGGGGCCGGCCTTTGAACGATGATGGGCGGTGGATCCGAAGACTCTACGGTGGGGTGCTCAAGAGCCTCGGCCGCTGCGGACGAATCTGGAGCCCGCCCCTCAGCTGTGGGCGCCGCGGGCCCTTCCACAGGCAGCGAGCACCCAACCAGCCCCAGTGCGGTAGCGATGGCCAGCGCAGCGATGAACTTCTTCATGGTTCCCCCTCATAGCGAATGTCACCACGCTATGAGGGCACAGGGGCAAGCGGAACGGAGGCCAAGCGGTATGTGGATAACCGTGCCTACGAATCATGCGCTCGGCCCCTGAGCCTGGGGCGCGCCTACCCCTGAGTCAGCTTCGCTGGTCGATCTTGTCCGTGCTGACCAGAGCTTCACTTCTATCCCACAGCTGCCGCGCCAGCTGGGCGTCGTAGGCCTGTTTGTTGGCTTTGGCCAGTGCTCGCTTGGCATAGTAGGCGCCGGAAACCCAGTCCTGCCCGGGCGTGGTGGTGGCGAGCCACACGAGGGTGTCTGCTCCCTGCTCCGGGGTCAGCATGAAGCGTTTGATGAATGTTTTATAGGCGAACCGGAACCAGCTGGTCGATTCCGCCGCGAAGTTGGTGGCCACGCCGCCCGGGTGGAACGCGGCCGTGGAAATGCCGGCTGCGTTGTACCGGTGGTGCAACTCGGTGGTGAACAGGATGTTTTCGAGCTTGGAGGTCCCGTAGGCCTTGCTGGTGGAGTATTTGCCAGCGGCGTCAAGGTCATCGATATCCACGTACCCGAAAGCGTTCGCCGCGCTCGACGTGTTGATCACCGTCGCATTGCTCGCCGTCAGCACGTCCATCAGCTCGTTGGTCAGCAGGAACGGCGCCAGGTGGTTCACTTGGAAAGTCTTCTCGTGGCCATCCACGGTCAGCTCACGATTGCCCATGATTCCGCCGGCGTTGTTCGCCAGAACGTCGATCCGCGGGTACTTTTCGCTCAGCTGTGCAGCAAGCGTGCGCACCTGGGACAGCTCAGCGAAGTCGCTGACGAAATAGTCAGCGCCGATCCCTTCCGCCACCGCCCGGGTCTTTTCCGCAGAACGCCCGACGACGACGACCCGCTCCCCTGCCTTCGCCAGCGTCCGCGCGGCGGAGGCTCCGATGCCGTCGCTCGCTCCGGTAATAACGATGGTCCGTGCAGCCATGAAGTGTCTCCCAATCGATGGTGGAGCGTGCCGATAGCCGGCGTCCCGAGCCCAGTCAGTACAACGAGGGTGGCGCCACTGGTGTTCCGACCACGTTCTCTCAGTTCCTGCGGGAGAATCGCGGACGCTCTCTCACTTTTCGCGGGAAAATCCCGGATGCCCTCTCACTTTTTGCGGGAGAATCGCGGACGCTCTCTCGGTTTTTGAGGGAGAATCCCGGACGCTCTCTCATTTTTTGCGGGAGAATCGCGGACGCTCTCTCGGTTTCCGCTGAATGACGACGGCGGTGTGGGGTTTGGGTGCCCGGCCGGCCTGTGCAGGGGGTGGGAGAGGGTGCCCGGGAAGGGTGCAGGATGTGGGAGGGGGTCCTGGCTGTTCGGGTTTTTGGTGGTGTTCCGGTCCGGTGGTGGGCCGGTGTGGGGGTGGTTAACGTGGGAGAGCCCCAACCAGTTCCCTGGTTGGGGCTCTCGACCTAATGGTTGTCCGGCGGTGACCTACTCTCCCACACCCTCCCGGGTGCAGTACCATCGGCGCTGTGGGTCTTAGCTTCCGGGTTCGGAATGGGACCGGGCGTTTCCCCCACGCTATGACCGCCGTAACCCTTCTACCCGGACCCCCGGCATGGCTGGGGGTTGGGAAAACCTGTGGTTACAACATTAGTGGT
>NZ_JAGGPO010000031.1:0-37558 GCF_018613775.1 Arthrobacter sp. ISL-69 | reverse complement strand
CTAGCCGGCGCGCCCGGCACCACCATGGCGAACAGCGCCACGGTGCCCGCGGGGCTCGTGATCACCACCAAGCCCGCTCCCGGCGACACCGTCGCCATTGGAACCACCGTGGAAATTGTGGTGTCCACCGGCAAGGTGGCCATGCCCGAGCTCCGCGGCCTGCCGCAGGCGGAGGCGGAGGCGGCACTCAAGAACCTCGGCCTTAGCATCGCAGTGAGGGAAGTCGAAAACTCGGAAGTTGAAGCGGGCAAGGTGACCGAACAGAGCGACCCGGTCAACGCGCTGGTTGAGCAGGGAAAGACCATTAGCGTGATTGTTGCCAAGGCGCCTCCGCCCAGCCCCAGTCCGACGCCGACCCCCACACCCACACCGACCGACCGGGACCGGGGCTAGGTCAATTAGTGCTGGATGAGCGGGCTCAGTTTGGCAGCCCGTTCCGCTGCGCCCTCCATGCCCAGGGATTCCAGCCAGTTGCCCAGCATCTGGTAGCCGCCCTCAGTGAGGACCGATTCCGGGTGGAACTGCACGCCGCAAAGCGGTGCTGTCCGGTGCCTTAGGCCCATGATTACTCCGTTGGCCGTCTGGGCAGTGATCTCCAGGACGTCGGGAATGGTCTCGCGGACGGCGGCCAGGGAGTGGTACCGGGTGGCCGTGACAGGGGAGGGGAGACCGGCGAAGACGCTGGTTCCTTCGTGCTCCACCAGTGACGTTTTGCCGTGCATCAGCTCGGGGGCGTGCGTCACGGTGGCACCGTATGCTTCTGCCAGCGCCTGGTGTCCCAGGCACACGCCGAACATCGGCTTGTCATGGCTGCCGCACCATTTGATCAGGTCAATGCAGACGCCGGCTTCCCCCGGGGTGCCGGGCCCGGGCGAGATGAGGACACCGTCACGCGCGTCCACCATCTCGGTCGCCTCGGCGAGGGTGACGTCGTCGTTTCGCACCACTGTTGTCTCGGCGCCGAGCTCCTGGAGGTATCCCACCAGGGTGTATACAAAGCTGTCGTAGTTGTCTACGACCAGGATCTTGGTGGTGCTCATTGTCGAGTTACTAAACCAATCGTTGAGTCGGTGAACTGGGTGAACTGTGACATCCAGGGAAAGAGGAACTGAACCATCAATACCAGCACGCCGGCAAGCAGCACCAGTGATGTGACGATCCTGAGCCACAGCGGCCCCGGCAAGTGGCGGAATATCCATCCGTACATAACGTCAGCCCTTCCCGAGCGCCTTGGCCACCTGGGCCGCTATTTCCGCCGGCGGACCCGCGGATGCCGGCTGCCAGTGGTCCAGCAGGGAATACGCAATGATGCGTTCCTGCGAGCCGAACCGCGGGTTGCAGCTGGTCATGGTGAGGTAGGCTTCCGTGGGCCGGGCTGCGGGCTGGGTGGGTACCGGCAGCAACACGTCCGTAGCTGACGGAAGCACAATCTGGTTGTTCCGGAAGACGTAGACATAAAATCCGTCCTTGGTCTGGACGTAGATCTTGTCGCCCGGGACCAGGGTGTGGATGTTGTCCAGGACGGCCCCGTGCGTCTGGCGGTGACCTGCCACCGCGAAGTTACCCGTCGCCCCGGGCATCGCCGTATCGCTGTAGTGGCCCAGGCCGAGCGTATCCAAAACATCCGTGGAGGTTCCCTGCACGATGGGCCGTGTGTAGTCCGCACCAAACCGGGGAATGTACATGATGCCGATGGTTCCGCCATGTCCGGGCGCCTCAGCTACCTTCGGCGGGCCGTAGTCGGTAGGCGCTGAAGGTGTCCCGCCGGCCGGGTCTGAAGCCACAGGGCCCTCGGAACCGCCCAGTTCCTGGGCGAAATTCCTGATGGTTTCAGTCTGCTTGGCATCGGACTCCACGTTGGTCCACCACAGCTGCCATGCAACGAACAGGAGCAGGACGACCCCCACCGTAATGAGCAGCTCACCAGCGATCTGGACGAGCTTCCGGAGGACTCCGCCGCCGCGTGCTGGCACGGTGGAGGTCGTCCCCTTCTCCAGCAACACCACGTGATCTCCTCAATTGGCAGCGCGGGCGGGCGCCGGTGTGTTCTGAACTACAGCTAGAATTGGCTGCTAGTAAGAATTCAGACCTGACCAAAGGCGCCAACACCGCCGGCATCTTCCTTCTTGCAGGATACCAAGCCGGAGGCTCCGCCCTTGATTCAGCCCGACCAGGAGGACCCGTGCCCGAGTCAAAGCCACGAAAGAAAACCGCCGCCGCGGAAAAGCCGGCTTCTGCATCGCAGGCATACAAGCCCAACGCGGTGTGGTTCAAGCCCGTCATGTTCGGCCTGATGATCATCGGGTTGCTGTGGATCATCACGTTCTACATCAGTGAAGGCGCCCTTCCCGTCAAGGCATGGGAATCCTGGAATATCGTGGCCGGGTTCGGCATTGCCATCGCCGGGTTCCTGATGACCACCCGCTGGCGTTCATAGCCGAATCTGCCGCGGGGCTGTCAGCACCTTCTGCGACACCCCGCTTCACGCAAAAAGTCGGACCGGCACGTTGTGCCGGTCCGGCTTTTTTGTGCCCGGGCTACAAACCGGGGTTGACCACATGGATGGCGAGGTCTGAGCCGGCGTCGGACGTTACGGATATCTCTACCCCATGCCCTGCAACCTTTACGCTTCCAGAGGGGTTCTCCGCGCTGTAGTAGGCCAGCGGATCGATGTCCTTGAAGACTCCGATCGGCGCGCTGCTCACCGCACAGGCGTCCAGCGACTCGATGGCCGGATTGCGTTTAGTGCCCGTCTGCACTTCCTTCCCGATGCACAGCGGGTCCGTTGCTTCCAGCCCGAAGGTCGCGTCGAACGGCTGCCGGCTGTTGCCGGGCATCGTGCCGTCGGACCACTTCAGCGGTGCGGGCCGGGCATCGACCGGCAGCGCCGAGCCTGCACCCGGGTGGGCGGAAACATTGTTGTCAGCATAGGAATCGTCGATGTACCAGACCAGCATGCCGTTCTGGTACTTGAAGAAATCGACCCAGTTCGGGGAGGTGATGCCCTTCGTGAAGGCGTACGGTCCCTCCGCGAGTGTGGCGTCAAAGCCCACATACTCGCGGTTTTCCACGAGGTAGTACTGCTCAGTTGTACGGGTGACCGAACCGGTGCTCAGCTGCCACTGCCCGTCGGCAAGCCACTGTCCCTGGCCGGACTCGGCGTCGTCGCTGAGAATGACGGCTTTTCCGGCCGAAATCTTCACGTCGTCAATGAAGGCACCCGCTTTGTGGACGCCGCCGTCGGTCTGGTACCTGAAGCGGAATAGAGACGCCGCGCCACCGGCGTCGTAGGAGTAGCGCACCTGCCCCCAACCGGCTGCTCCGCTGAGCGCACGCCCGGCGGACTTCCAGGTCTTGCCGGCGTCCGTGGAATATTCACCGTAGAGGAAGTCGTAGTCCGCCTCGATGTCGTACCAGGCGTTCGCCGTTACGGTCACCCGCGACTGCGCCGGAACAGCGTGGGCCAGGGACTCGTTGAGGTTGTCCTCGCTGCCCGTCCACCACGCCTTGGTTCCGGAAGCGGGGGCGGTGTAGTCCGTGGTGGATGTCTTGTCCGGAAGGTTTACCCGGACGGCCTGGTCCTTGCCCTCGGCCTGAAGCTGGGCCGGATTAAGGACGAAGTCCCCAGTGGAGCCTGCCTGCACGGTGCTGTGATCCAGCCAGCCGAGGAAGAGCTTCTCTTCCGGCCCCATCAGGCCCGGGGTAGTGCCGATCCCTTCTTCGGCCGCTGAACCGTGGCCCAGCCAGGACCCCGAGCTCATCAGTGTCCAGAACGCGGTGCTGTTGGTCGCGGCGCCAGAGGTGTCATAGAAGTCCGGCAGTCCAAGGTCATGGCCAAATTCGTGTGCAAACACACCGACGCCACCGTTTTCGGGTTCCGTGGTGTAGTCGCCCAGCCAGTACTTGGAAGACCCGATTCGGGTGCCGCCGGAAAGGTTCCCGTCGGGGCCGGCCGAGCCGAACTGGCTGCCGAAGGCGTACCAGCGGTGGGACCAGATGGCGTCCTCGCCCAGGGCACCGCCTCCGCCTTCCTCACCCTCGCCGGCGTGCACTGCCTGGAAGTGGTCGATGTAGCCGTCGGATTCGTCGAAGTTGCCGTCGTTGTCGAAGTCATAGCGGTCCCACACATCGAACTGCGCGAGGTACGTATCGATTTCTGCCGGTGTTTTGCCGGTCGCAACCTGGGAATTCCACCATGCATTGCCGGAGTCACGGATAAAGGCCCATGAGCCCCCGGTGTCTTCGGTGGCGTTGTCGCCATAGAAGGATCCGTTGTTGGGCACCTTGACCCAGTCCGTCACAGTGTTGGTGACGGAATACTTGCCGTTTGAAACTGCTTCGTAGTAACCCTTCATCGATTCGCCGCTGCCGTTGAAAAGTTCTTCGTAGTGGGCGGGGCTGAAATCCGCGGTCCACAGCGTGGTGTTATCCACGGAGCGGTTCGGTGGGGCGATCGAATTGTGCAACGGACCCGGCGCAGTTCCGAGGCGACCTGAACCCTGGTCGCCAAACTCGGCAAGGATGGTGAAGATCTTGTCCTGCTTGCTGGTTTCGATTTCGGCGAACTTGTGCTCCGCCAACTGGACTACGCCGTCGTCGCTGGCTTTCGCCTGTCCCCGGGCCACCTTTTCAATGGCCGCTTTGCGCTTGTCAACGAGTTCCTTCGTGCGCGGTCCGGGACGGTTGTCCTGCCGGATAGCCGCTGCGGGCCCGGTGGTCCCGTCGTCGACAGGTGGTGCGGCTACGGCCGGGGCCTGGATGCTGAGCATCCCGAGAACGACCCCTGCAATGCCAGCGACGGCAATCTTGGTTTTCCTCACACGTACCTCCCAGTATTTTGTGATCAGAGCCACAGCATAATGTGAGAGTGCGCCGTCGGCTATGAACTTCGCTATGGCGGAGGCATGTCAGCTGCTTGCCGCTGAATATGCTGGAGGCAGCAAACCCGCACCGGATAGCTAGGATCCCAGATGACCCCGGAAGAACGCGGCACTATTGTCGGCAGCGACGGCCTTGCCCGTCCGCCGTGGACCGCCACAGACGCCTTGCTCCAGCAGTATTACGACACTGAGTGGGGCATGCCCGTCCGCGACGAGCAGGGGCTGTTCGAACGCATCAGCCTGGAGGCTTTCCAGGCCGGGCTGTCCTGGGCCACCATCCTGCGGAAGCGGCCCGCCTTCCGGTTGGCTTTCCACAACTTCCAGCCCGATGCCGTGGCAGCCTTCACCGAGGAGGACATCGAACGCCTGATGCTCGACGCCGGCATTGTCCGGAACAGACTCAAGATCAGGGCTGCCATCAGCAATGCCCAGGCCACTATCGCCCTGCGGAGCGAGGGCGGCCTGGTGGACTTCGTCTGGAGCTTCCAGCCGGCGGTAACCCCGAATCCCCTGACCCACGGCGAGATACCCACAACATCGCCTGAATCCGTGGCACTTTCCAAAGCGCTGCGCAGCAAAGGCTTCGCGTTCGTGGGCCCCACCACGATGTATGCACTTATGGAGGCAATCGGCATGATCGACACCCATCTGGTCGACAGTCACCGCCGAGGCTCGTCCGGGGTGTGGACGGATCCAGCGTAGGGTTATCCCGCCCTGTGGGGAAAGTTATCCACAGTGTTGATAAGACCGGGACCGCCGGCCAGCCATTCCGCAGGCCATGGCCCGTCATCGATGCACTCCCGGGCTGAACCACAGGCATGTAAGTTATTAACACTGTGGATTCTCTGTGGATAACCCACCCACCGCCGGCGTTTGCCGTAAATCCGCTCCAACATGACCTGTCGGTCCCACCTCAACCCTCAGCGGCGTCGCCGAAGGCGTCGAATCCTTGCTGACACGCACTTATCCACTTAAGAACAGCGCTATCCCCCGAAGTTATCCACAGGTGGGGATAACCTGGGGGTTATTTCGCCGTCGATTGCCCTTTCAGGCCGCATGCCGGTCAATTTGCAGGGGCGGCTTGCTCGCGTGCAGTTATTAACAGTGTGCATAACCTGTTGAAGAGTTGATGCCTTTTACTGCTTTACGGTCCGTATCGGCAGTTTTCCACCGGGATGTGCGCGGATCGCGGAGCGCGCTTCACTGAGCCGGGTGGGAAACGGCCGGCTGCGGACCGGACACTCAGGGTTCTTCCAGGTGTTCGAGGAGCTGCCCCGGCGGCCGAGTTGTCCACTTAACCACAGCCCCCAGGAACATCTTTATCCACAGATGTGGACAAAAAGCGGGTCCCCTGTCGATAATCGCCAGCTGGCAAGGGCAACACGGGAGACGGATGCTGAACTACAACCGTGTAAGTTACCAACAATGTGGATAACCGCTGTGGAAAACTTTCCGGAACGACGGCGGGCTGAAGCCAGGCGTGCGGGTGGAGGCAGGCCCAACAGGTGCGGGCTAGTGCCAAGAGTGTGCCCGAGGACTGCCTCAGGGATGCGCGGGCGCGGCATGCGGACGGGCGGTCACGTGCCCCCGCATGGCGCCGGATGCGTCAGTAAAGCGTCGGAGGGGCCGACGCACGCACACATGGCGCCGTGCGTCGGCGAGGGAAAGGGCGCGTCCGGGGCCGGGGTCCAAGGGGCATACGGGGCTCTTGGGGGAAACAGGCTCCGCGACGGCGCGCGAGTAGTACATGAAGGACCGTGCGAGGGCGCCCTGCGGAGTACTTCGGATGTGCCATTCCCACAGGAACGGCTCTGGCGACGTGGCCGAGCGGGGCAGGGGTTCACCGGGGCAGGGCCCGGCAAAGCAGGGCCCAGCAGACCCGGCGTAAGCGGAATGCTTTAGACGCCGGCCATTCTCAGCCAGGTGGCACCAATGAGCAGGCCGAGGACAAGCACCAGGCCGGCCGACTGCCAGAGCCACTGCCGCGGACCGCGGGGGGCGTAGGCGATGGCTGCGGCGCACGCGGCACCGGTAACCAGGCCGCCGAGGTGGGCCTGCCAGGCGATCTCGGGAACGACGAAACCGATCACACCGTTGATGGCGATCAGCACCCAGAGCTGCTTTGTGTCCCCGCCGCGGTGGCGTTGGACCACCAGCATGGCGCCGAACAGTCCGAAGATGGCGCCGGAGGCGCCCACAACTCCGGAAGGGGGGAGGACCGGGGTGAGGAGCAGGAATCCTACCGAACCGCCAACGGCGGCGATGAGGTACAGGGCAAGGAAGCGGAGCCTGCCGAGGAGCGGCTCCAACGCCTGGCCGAACATCCACAGCATGTACATGTTAAGGGCGATGTGGAGGATGAATCCCTGCGAATGCAGGAAGGCGGAGGTCAGCATCCGCCACGGCTCGAAATAGCCAAACTCGGGCGTGGCGTACACGGAGGCAAACGCGAGATTTTCCTCGACCGCCCGCCCAGGGATCAGCCACTGGAGCACGTAGACAAGCGCGCAGGCGGCGATAATCCCGAACGTCACCAAGGGCCTGCCGGTGACGGCGGTGCCGCCGTAGACGGTCCTGGCTGTCGGCGTCGTACGTTTTGTTTCGTTGACGCAGTCAATGCATTGGAACCCGACGGCGGCCGCCCGCTGGCATTCCGGGCATGCCGGGCGCCCGCAGCGCTGGCACCGGACATATGAAGGCCTATCCGGGTGCCGGGGGCACACCGGAATCTGTGCGGACGGCTCAGCCGCCGGAATTCCGTAACTCATGGAGTGTTAGAGCTGCTCGACGTCGATGCTGTTAATGACGACGTCCTCGACCGGGCGGTCACCCATGCCGGTGCGGACACCTTCAATGGCGTCAACGACCTTCCTGGACTCGTCATCGGCAACTTCACCGAAGATGCTGTGCTTGCCCTGGAGCCAGTCGGTGGGGATGGTGGTGATGAAGAACTGCGAGCCGTTGCTGCCCTTGCCCATCTGGATGCCGGCGTTGGCCATGGCCAGCTTGTACGGCTGGTTGAAGGTCAGTTCGGGGTGGATCTCGTCGTCGAACTTGTAGCCCGGTCCGCCGACGCCGCGGCCCAGGGGATCCCCGGCCTGGATCATGAAGTCCTTGATGATGCGGTGGAAGATGGTGCCGTTGTACAGGGGGGTTCCGGTCTTGTCCTCACCGGTTTCCGGGTGGGTCCAGGCCTGCTCGCCCGTGGCCAGGCCGACGAAGTTCTTGACCGTCTTGGGCGCGTGGTTGCCGAAGAGGTTGACGACGATGTCGCCGAGGCTGGTGTGGATGGTTGCTTTTGCGGTTGCGATGGCAGTCATAGGCCCATTGTTCCATGTCGGGCTATGGCGCAGGAGGCCTGCCGGGCAGTTCCGCGCTAGGTGAAATCCGGCCAAAATGCTTATGAAGAATAGCCGGTGCCATCCAATCCACGTAGGCTAACGAAAGAACCGTCACATTAATCGGGAGGTAGTTGTGAAGAAATCGGATCGTATTGCCCGTGACCTGGAGCAGTCAGTCAGCAGCGCGGTAGAGAACGCCAAGGATTGGGCAGCTCCCCGCGTAGAAGCAGCCGTGGACTGGGCGGTTCCCCGCCTACAGCACGGCATAGACACCGCTTCCCCGAAGATTCAGGAAGGGCTCAAGTCTGCAGCCCACAACCTAGCCGACGGCGTTGCCACCGTGACGCCGCGCATCCAGGACGGACTGGCCCACCTCGCGCCCAAGATCCATGACGTTGTGGATAACGCCACCCCGCGCCTCCACGAGGCACTGGACAAGGCCACCCCGGTGATCTCCCAGGCCCGCGACCGCGTCGTGGTGGAGTACCTTCCCAGGCTTTCGGACCAGATCGGCCAGGCGTCGGAGGCAGTGCACCGCACCCTCGAAAGCGCACCGGCCCATGTGGATGCCGTCGCCCAGAGGCTTGCCGACTCCGGCGTTGTGCATTCCATCCAGGGCCAGGCGCAGGTCGCGGGTCAGCAGCTCAAGGCCGCCGCCGCTGAAGCCACGCGCGTTGTCACCGGTGAAGTGGCCAAGCCGCAGAAGCCCAAGCACCGCGGACTGCTGATCTTCGGTGTGATCGCCGCGGCGGTTGCAGCCGGTGTGGCCGCCTGGAAAGCCTCCAAGCCCGTAGAGGATCCGTGGAAGACGCCGGCCCCTGTAGCGCCTGCGCCCGTGCCCGCTACAACAGTCAATGACGTCACTGCGACGGCCAAGGACACCACGGCCGCCGCCGGCGAGAAGACCGTCGACGCAGCGGACGCTGTTGCTGACGCTTCCGACGACGCCGCTGAGAAGGCTGCCGATGCAGTTGAGGACGCCAAGGTCGAGGCAGCCAAGGTTGCCACGGACGCCAAGACTGCCGTGAAGAACATCGCTTCCAGCATGAACAACGGTGCCGCCAAGGGAACCGAGAAGTAAGCCTGGCCGAGGTCGTACGGCACCACAACAGAGGGACCCCGCAGTGCGGGGTCCCTCTGTTGTTTCCCCGACCTTCACCCGGCATCCCGGGCTGGGACACGCAAGGGTGCTAAATTTGTGGTGATGTCACCCGATAGATCCGCCGAGGATGCCTCGCACGACGCTGCGCTACTGCCGGGCGTATCCATCGTCATACCGGCATATAACGAAGAAAGCGTCATCAGGCAGTGCCTCATCGCGGCTGTTTACCAGTCGGTGCCTGCCGCGGAGATCATCGTTGTGGACAACATGTCCAAGGACCGCACGGCTGAGATCGTGCGCCAAATGCAGCTGGAATACCCCGAGAGTCCCATCATCCTGCTCAGCCAGGACCGGGATCAGGGCCTCATCCCGACCCGTAACTTCGGCCTCAACCACGCCACAGGCGAGGTGCTGGGCCGGATTGACGCGGACTCCGTGGTGGAACCGGACTGGGTGGAACAGGTCCAGAAAGCCTTCCTTGACCCCTCCGTCCAGGCTGCCACCGGCCCCGTGGTCTATTACGACATGCCGATGCGCCGCTTCGGACTCAAAGCGGACGACAAAATGCGGCAGCTGATGCTCAAGCTGGCCAAGCACCAGTACCACTTCCTCTTCGGCTCCAACATGGCACTCCGCCGCTCCGCCTGGGAAACCATCCGGGACGAGACCTGCCGGGACGAAAAAGACGAGATGCACGAGGACATCGACCTCTCCCTGCATCTGGCTGACCACGACCTCAGGGTTCAGTATTGGCCCCAGATGGTATCCGGAATGTCCGCCCGCCGGCTCGAGGATTCCCCCCGCGACTACCGGTACTACGTGACCCGGTTCGACCGGACGTATAAGGCCCACAACGTCAAGAAGATGGCCCTCAAAGCGCCCATGGTGGTGTTCTTCTCCGTCTATTTCCCGGCCAAGCTCCTGCGCGCCATCCACACGGTGAACTCCACCCAGCCGGCGCGCCGCGGCGGCCAGTAGTCTTCAGCCGCGCCTTCAGCGGCGCTGGCTTTCAGTAGGCTCCCTGGCGTCAGTCCGTTCCCAGATCCGCCAAGCGGGTTGTGCCGGCGCTTAGGGGCCTTTTGCGCCGCTGTCCGGCTACGACGACGGCGAGCCCCACCATAATCAGCGCCAGACCGGCGTAGGTGCCGCCCGGGAGGGTCTCGCCCAGGAACACGGCTGCCAGCAGCGCGGCGCCGGGAATCTCCAGCAGGATGATCATGGATACCAGCAGCGGACTCATGGTCGCCAACAGATGGTTGAAGGCTGTGTGCCCCACCAGCTGGGCGCACACGGTGATGGCAAGGATCCCCAGCCAGCCCGCGGCGTCGAAACCCACTAGCGGCTGCTTGGAGAACAGTGCCAGCAGCGCCACTACGGCAGCGCACATCCCGTAGCAGAGCGTCGTGTAGGTGCCGGTGCCCATGGTTTCGCGCGCCTTGCCGCCCGCCAGCGTGTAGAGGCCGGCCAGGGCGCCTCCTGCTACAGCCAGCAGGTCGCCCAGCAGGGCTTCCGGTGACGTGCCCATGTCGAAGCCCGTGATCGCCACAACGCCGCCGAACGCCGTCCCCAGGCCCAGCAGTACCTGCCAGGGGTGGCGCACTCCCCGGAAGAGCTGGAAAACCGCGATCCAGCCGGACTGGAGGCAGACCAGCGCCGTCGCCGCTGCCACGGACGTGAGCTGGAGGGAGGTGATGAAGCAGGCGAAGTGCAGTGCCAGGGCGCCGGCGGCGAAGACGGACCAGCGGAACTCGCGGGGTGTCACTTTGCCGAACTGCCGGGGATTCGTCACCAGGACCGGTGAGGCCATGACCGCGGCTCCGATGGCGTTGCGCCAGAAGGCGATGGCCAGGGCGCTGACAGTGGTGGCACCCAGCGTGGCGGCGATGAGGGGCCCGGAGGAGGCCACTCCCAGCACGCCCAAAACGGCGAGGAAGAAGTTCACTGTTCCAACAGTAGTGCTGCCCCTGAAGGCCCGGTTCCGCTGCCAGCGTGTCCTTGACGGTGGAATACCGCAGTGCCAGTCTTATATCCCGGTCTCACTGTCATTCAAGAAGGAGACCATCATGTCGTCACTGATCCGCATGAGCCTGGACAAACCGGAGGAAACCCGCCCCTTCGAAGACGGAACGGGTCAGCTGGAACTGGTCAACATTAACGCTGGCGCAGTGGGACGCGCCACCTTCCTGCCAGGCTGGCAGTGGTCCAAACACGTCAAACCAATCGCGAAAACGGAAAGCTGTATGGCGAGCCATATGGGGTATACGATTTCGGGTCGGCTGAAGGTGGTCATGGACGACGGCGAAGAGATTGAGTACGGCCCCGGCGACTTCGGCATCGTTCCGCCCGGACACGACGCCTGGGTGGTGGGAGACGAACCCTACGTCGTCATCGACTGGCAGGGGATGGACGACTACGCCAAGCGCAAGGATTGAGGGCAAAGCAAAAGGCCCCGGATTGCGTTTCCGCATTCCGGGGCCTTCCTTATGGTGGAGGCACGGGGACTCGAACCCCGAACCCCCTGCTTGCAAAGCAGGTGCGCTACCAATTGCGCCATGCCCCCATAAGAAGCAACCCGTCAATCATACCCTAGTTCCGGAACGCTGCTAACCAGCGGCCAGACCGGGAATCCGGACTATTCGACCTTGTCAGTCGAATCGCTCCAGACCGTTTTCCGAGCTTCGGACTCCTGCACCTTCTTGAAAAGCAAGGCGCCTGCGATCGCCACTGCAACAACCAGCAACTTCTTCACATGCACCCCGTTCCGGCTCGGTGTTATCGAACCATTTCCAAAACCTGTGCAGGTTCCGTGGGCGTACCAGGACTTGAACCTGGGACCTCTTCGTTATCAGCGAAGCGCTCTAACCGCCTGAGCTATACGCCCCGATGCCTCATCGGGCCGAGACATGACTTTACAGCACATCCCGGCCCGATCTCAAATCGAGGCATTTCGCCGGTGGGATTCCGGCGAAAATCCACGGACTAGTCGTCCGTCAGGGTCACGCCGATGCCACCGACGAGGGTGGCGGAAATGTTGTACAGCACGGCCGAAAGCATCGACAGGGCAGTCAGCAGCACAACGTTCACCACTGCGATAATGACCGCAAAGGAAGCGACCTGGCCTAGGGAAGCCACCTTCTTCAGTTCGAACCCGCCGCCTTCAGAACCGGCAAGTGTTCCGAGCAGGCTGTCCACCTGGTCAAAGATGCCGGTCAGGTCCAGGACGGTCCACAGGACGATCGCCGCAACAACCGTGACGATGCCCAGGGCAACCGACAGCAGGAAGGCCATCTTCAGCACGGACCAGGGGTCCACCTTGCTGACAAGGAGCCGGGCACGGCGGACCTTCGCCTTCGGCGCCGGCTTGACCAGCCCAGGAGCGCCCTGGGCGCTGCCCTGGCCCGGACGCTGGCCGGGAACGCCGGGGCGCGTCCCCTGGGGCGGCTGCGCAGGGCGCTGCCCCTGGGCCGGGCGCTGGCCGGGCACCACGGGACGCTGCGCCGGGGCTCCCGGCGTCGAGGGCCGCTGCTGCGGACGTACGGGGGCGTTCACGCGCGGAGCGGACGCCGGCTGCCTGATCCCGCCGGGAGTGTTGCTGTTCGGCTTGGGATATGAGTCGGAATTGCTCACTCGTTACCTCCGGTATTTTCTTCGTCCAGCTCAGGGTCGTCCGATGACTCTTCGGACTCCGCGGCCGGTGCTGAATCTTCCTCTGCGGACCCGTCATGTGATCCGGCACCTTCAGCCAACGTTACGTCATCCCCGGCCGCAGCCGGGCTTTGGGACGGGTTTTCCGGGTCGGTGGCTTCAGCCTCCTCGCCTTCCAGACCGCGTTCGCTGTTGCGCGCAACCTCGATGATGCGGTCGTTCTTGTCCGGCTTGGCGAAGATGACGCCCATGGTGTCGCGGCCCTTGGCAGGCACGCCGGCCACCGAGGACCGGACCACCTTGCCGCCTTCCATGACTACCAGGACTTCGTCCTCTTCCTGGACAATCAGGGCGCCTACGAGGTGGCCCCGCTCTTCCTGGTACTTGCCGACCTTGATTCCGAGGCCGCCGCGGCCCTGGAGGCGGTATTCCTCCACCGCAGTGCGCTTGGCGTAGCCGCCTTCGGTGACGATGAAAACGAACGAGCCGTCCTTGACGACGTCTGCCGCCAGCAGTTCATCGTCCTCGCGGAACTTCATGCCGGTCACGCCGGAGGTCGCACGGCCCATCGGGCGCAGTGCATCGTCCGTAGCCGTGAAGCGGATGGACTGGCCCATCCGGGAAACCAGCATGAGGTCATCGGTTTCCGAGACAAGCTGTGCCGAGACGAGTTCGTCGCCGTCACGCAGGTTGATCGCGATGACACCCGCGGAGCGGTTGGTGTCGTAGTCCTCCAAGCGGGTCTTCTTGACAAGGCCGCGCTTGGTGGCGAGCACCAGGTACGGGGCGTGCTGATAGTCGCGGAGGTCCAGCACCTGGGCGATGTGCTCGTCCGGCTGGAAAGCCAGCAGGTTGGCAACGTGCTGGCCCTTGGCGTCCCGCCCCGCTTCCACGAGTTCGTACGCCTTGGCACGGTAAACGCGTCCCAGGTTGGTGAAGAACAGCAGCCAATGGTGCGTTGTGGTTACGAAGAAATGTTCCACGACGTCGTCCCCGCGCAGCTGGGCACCCTTGATGCCCTTGCCGCCGCGTTGCTGCGAGCGGTAGTTGTCACTGCGCGTGCGCTTGACGTAACCGCCGCGCGTGATGGTGACCACCATTTCCTCTTCAGGAATGAGGTCTTCCATGGACATATCACCGTCGAAGCCCATCAGGATCTTCGTGCGGCGGTCATCCCCGTGCTTGGCGACGATTTCGGCAAGTTCGGTACTGATGATCTCGCGCTGGCGCTCTTCCGAGGCCAGGATCGAGTTGTACTCGGCGATCAGGGCTTCCAGTTCGGCATGGCGGTCCTGGATCTTCTGGCGTTCCAGGGCGGCAAGCCGGCGAAGCTGCATGTCCAGGATGGCGCGCGCCTGAAGTTCATCGATGTCCAGCAGCTGCATCAGGCCGTCGCGGGCCGCTTCGGTGGTGTTGGACGCACGGATGAGGGCAATAACCTCGTCCAGCGCGTCCAAAGCCTTGAGGAGGGCACGCAGGATGTGCGCTTCCTCTTCGGCCTTGCGCAGGCGGTACCGGGTCCGGCGTGCGATGACGTCCATCTGGTGGGTGACCCAGTGGCGGATGAAGGCATCCAGGCTGAGGGTCCTCGGGACGCCGTCAACGATCGCCAGCATGTTTGCCGCGAAGTTGTCCTGCAGCTGGGTGTGCTTGTAGAGGTTGTTCAGCACCACCTTGGCCACGGCGTCGCGCTTGAGCACGATGACCAGGCGCTGGCCGGTGCGGCCGGAGGTCTCATCCCGGAGGTCGGCTATTCCCGAGATCTTCCCGTCCTTGACGAGTTCGGCGATCTTGATGGCCAGGTTGTCCGGGTTGGCCTGGTAGGGCAGTTCGGTGACCACCAGGCAGGTGCGTCCCTGGAGCTCTTCAACGTTGACCACGGCACGCATGGTGATGGAGCCACGGCCGGTGCGGTACGCATCTTCGATGCCCTTGTGGCCCAGGATCGTGGCGCCGGTCGGGAAGTCAGGGCCCTTGATGCGGAGCAGCAGCTCTTCCAGCAGCTCTTCGCGGCTGGCCGTCGGATTGGCCAGGTACCACTGCACGCCGTCGGCAACCTCGCGGAGGTTGTGCGGCGGAATGTTGGTGGCCATGCCGACGGCGATGCCCGACGAGCCGTTGACCAACAGGTTGGGGAACCGCGCCGGCAGGATGGTGGGTTCCTGGTTCTTGCCGTCGTAGTTGTCCTGGAAGTCGACGGTTTCCTCGTCGATGTCCCGGACCATTTCCATGGCAAGCGGGGCCATCTTGGTTTCGGTGTAACGCGGTGCTGCAGCACCGTCGTTGCCCGGCGAACCGAAGTTTCCCTGTCCCAGCGCCAGGGGGTAGCGCATGGTCCAGTCCTGGATCAGGCGCACCAGGGCGTCGTAGATGGCCGTATCGCCGTGCGGGTGGTACTGGCCCATGACCTCGCCCACCACGCGGGCACACTTGTTGAAGGATCGGTCCGGGCGGTATCCGCCGTCGAACATGGCGTAGAGAACCCGGCGGTGGACGGGCTTGAGTCCGTCACGGACGTCAGGCAGCGCGCGGCCGACAATAACGGCCATGGCGTAGTCGAGGTAGGAGCGCTGCATTTCCGTCTGCAGGTCCACCTGCTCCACGCGGTCGACCAGCACGTCGCCCTCCAGGACGGGCTCGGCGGGACCGGCGGATTCGGCCGGAACCTCGGGTGTTTCGTCACTCATAGTCTATGTTTTCCGTTTCAGGTATATGTCAGATCGAGAATATTTAAGGCCGTGGGGCTCTTAGATATCCAGGAACCTGACATCCTTGGCGTTTTGCTGAATGAAGTTTCGGCGGGACTCAACATCCTCACCCATCAGCACGGTGAAGATCTGGTCGGCCGCAAGGGCGTCATCCATCGTGACCTGCAGGAGGGTCCGGTGGTCCGGGTCCATGGTGGTGTCCCACAACTCCGTGTAGTCCATCTCGCCGAGGCCCTTGTAGCGCTGGATGCCGTTGTCCTTCGGAATGCGGCGCCCTGAGGCCTGGCCGGCCACGAGCCGGGCGTCGCGTTCACGGTCACTGTAGACGTAGTCGTGCGGCGCATTGGACCACTTGATCCGGTACAGCGGCGGCTGGGCAAGGTACACGTAGCCGTTTTCAATCAGCGGTCGCATGTACCGGAACAGAAGTGTCATCAGGAGCGTGGTGATGTGCTGGCCGTCAACATCAGCATCGGCCATGAGCACGATCTTGTGATACCGGAGTTTGCTGAGGTCGAAGTCCTCGCCGATGCCGGTACCGAAGGCCGTGATCATGGACTGGACCTCGTTGTTGCCGAGGGCCTTGTCCAGGCGTGCCCGTTCCACGTTCAGGATCTTGCCGCGAAGGGGCAGGATGGCCTGCGTTTCCGGGTTGCGTCCGCGTTTGGCGGAGCCGCCGGCGGAGTCACCCTCCACGATGTAGACCTCGCACTTGGCCGGGTCCTTGGAGGAGCAGTCGGACAGCTTGCCCGGCATGCCGAAGGACTCGAGGGGGCTCTTGCGGCGGGCATTGTCACGGGCCTTGCGGGCAGCCATGCGGGCCTGGGCAGCTGAAATGGCCTTGCGGATCACGTCGCGTGCTGGGCCGGGATTGCGTTCCAGCCAGTCGCCCAGGCCGTCGGTGACGACGCGCTGGACGAAGCCCTTGACCTCGGAGTTGCCGAGCTTGGTCTTGGTCTGGCCTTCGAACTGCGGTTCGGCCAGCTTCACGGAGATAACGGCGGTGAGCCCTTCACGGATGTCATCACCCGTGAGGTTGTCGTCCTTTTCCTTGATGATGTTCTTCTCGCGCGCATAGCGGTTGATGAGTGACGTCATCGCGGCGCGGAAGCCCTCTTCGTGGGTGCCGCCTTCATGCGTGTTGATGGTGTTGGCGTAGGTGTGGACGCTTTCGGAGTACGCGTTGGTCCACTGCATCGCCATTTCCAGCGCGATTTTCCGTTCCGTGTCCTCGGTTTCGAAGGCGATGACGTCCTCGTGGACCACGTCAACCTTCTTGCCGGAGTTCAGGTGCTTCACGTAGTCCAGCAGGCCGTCGTCGTACTGGTAGACAACCGTCCTATATTCGGCGGCGACTTCGCCCTCGGTGGGGACGGCGTCGAGATCGAGGTCTCCGTCTTCGGAGTTTTCAAGTGTGGCGTTGCGTTCGTCCGTCAGCGTGATGCGCAGGCCCTTGTTCAGGAACGCCATCTGCTGGAACCGGGCGCGGAGCGTCTCGAACTCGAATTCCGTGCTCTCAAAGATGCTGGCATCCGGGTAGAAGGTCTGCGTCGTACCGGTCTGGTCCGTCTCTTCACCCTGGTCCAGGCCGCCCTGGGGCTTGCCGCCGTCGGCGAAGGACATCCGCCAGACATGGCCCTGGCGCCGCACTTCGGTGTCCACCCGGCTGGAGAGGGCGTTGACCACCGAAATGCCCACGCCGTGCAGGCCGCCGGACACGGCATAACCGCCGCCGCCGAACTTTCCGCCGGCGTGCAGGATGGTCATCACAACTTCAACCGTGGGCTTGTGCTCCGTGGGGTGCATGTCCACGGGGATGCCTCGGCCGTCGTCAATCACCTTGACGCCGCCGTCGGCCTGGAGAACAATCTCGATGTGGGTGCAGTACCCGGCCAGGGCTTCATCTACGGAGTTGTCCACCACTTCGTACACCAGGTGGTGGAGGCCGCGGGGTCCCGTGGAACCGATGTACATGCCGGGCCGTTTGCGGACAGCCTCAAGCCCTTCAAGGACGGTGATGTCGCTGGCACCGTATCCTTTGCGTTCGGCTGCCTCCGCCGGCGCATCAGTTGTACGGGCATCCTCAGCTGCGTGTTCCACTGCCGGGATATCTGCATTGTCGTTAGCCACAGGCGCTTTCGACTCCTCTGTATTCGTATGGCCGGCCGTCACCGTCTCCGATAGAAGAGGTTCCCGCCAACAGGCACGTCACTGATAACGCCGATTACTTCGGTGACTGGCGGAACCGTACCCCGGCCGCAGGAAATGCGCCGGAAAACGGACTCAGTCAACGTTTCACCGGCGCCCAGTTATCTACCCCGATTCTACCGTGTGGGCGGGCGGAATCCCGCATTCCAGGGCCGCAAACGCGGAGGAAAGTGGCGCTGGCAGGCCATTGGCTCCGCCTGCAAGGCTCCAGGGGTCCGGTCTCTGGGTTCCTATACGGCCCCGGGCAGTTTGAGCGCCCTACACGCCGTTTGGCCATTTTTCAAGAGTCGGAAGTGTCAGCAGCCGGGATCGCAGCGGCGGTCGTGGCGTTCCGCTATCCGTACGTGTCGCGGGGGCCGCGGCCGTTGACTGTCCGTCCGCCCTTCCGCCAGCTGGGCGCCGCCGGTCCCAGGACCTGGATTTTGGTGACAACGCCATCACCCAGTTCCGTGCGGAATTTCTCCAGGAGACTGAAGCTGAGGAGACGGAGCTGGGTGGCCCACGCCGTGGAATCGCACCGCACGTGGAGCGTGGTGTCGGTGAAGCTTTCCGGGGTGCAGTGCGCCGAGATCTCCGGACCCACCAGGGTGCCCCATTCGGCCATGACCGATCCGACCGCAACCGGGGAGGTCCAGCCGCGTTCTGCCACCAACCGTCCCACGACCTTGCCCAGGCCAAGTGGATCGCGGCCGGTCCCGTGGAACTGGGTGAAGCCGCGGGTTCCCGCGCTGCGCCCCGGCTTTTTGGCTCCGTTTGCGGGCAACGGGTGCTTGCGGCGGATTTCACCCCGGGCGGCCGCCGCTTCGCGCATCCGGTTGAGGGCGGCCTGGGGAGCATCGATGTCGTCGGGATCGCGGCCGGGCTGCAGACCTCCGGTGTCCTTATTCATGGGGATTCCGACTCATCGATTCCTCCCGGGATGACCTTCACCCGCCGCCCGGTCAGTTCCTCCGGAATATCGGCGTCGACGGCGGCAGTCACCAGCACCTGTTCGGCGCCGGATACTATTGCCGCCAGTTTACGCCGCCGCTGGACGTCAAGTTCGGCAAACACATCGTCGAGAATGAGGATCGGCGCGGACCCGCCAGTGCTGGCATCGTCCAGCATCACGTAGTAGGACGCCAGCCGCAGGGAAAGGCACATGGACCACGTTTCGCCGTGCGATGCGTACCCTTTTGCCGGTGCCTCGCCGAGGATGAGTTCCACATCGTCACGGTGCGGCCCCACGAGCGAAATGCCCCGCTCCAGTTCCTTGCGGCGGGACGCCGCAAACGCCTGCACATAGCGTTCGGTCAGCTCGTCGACGGAGAGTACCCGCAGGTCCTCAACGCGCCCGACGGCGGACGGTTCGGCAGCGTAAGCCGTACCGGCGCCGTCGTCGTCCAGCAGGTCCTGGAGCGTGGACCGGTAAATGGCGTCCGCCTCTTTGGAACCGTCGGTCAACTGCGCATAAGCCTTGTTCAGGTGGGGCCTGAGCCGTTCCACCAGTTCCAGCCGGGCGTGCAGCAGTTCGGCGCCGGCCCGTGCCATGTGTTGGTCCCAAACATCCAGGGTTGCCTCGTGGCCGGCGGTGAATTTGCCGGCACGGCCTGATTTCAGGAGGGCGTTGCGTTGTTTGAGGACGCGGTCGTAGTCGCTTCGCGTGGCGGAATGACGGGGCATGAGGCTGACCAGCAGCTCGTCGAGGAAACGCCGGCGGTTGGAAGGATCGCCCTTGACCAAAGCCAGGTCTTCGGGCGCAAACAGCACTGTCTGGCAGATGCCGAGGATGTCGCGGGCACGCACGGGGTTGCTGCGGTTGATACGCCCCCGGTTGGCGCGGCTCGCGTTGATTTCCAGCTCCAGGACGGTGGCCTGCTCACCCCGGACCAGCTTGGCCCGGATCAGGGCGCGTTCGGTTCCGAAGCGCAACAGCGGAGCGTCCGAACTGACCCGATGCGAGCTCAGGGTGGCCAGGTAACCGATGGCCTCCATGAGGTTGGTTTTGCCGATGCCGTTGTACCCCACGAGCACCGTCACCCCGGGCTCGAGGGTGAGGTCCACCTGGGCATAGCTGCGAAAATCGGTCAGCGAAAGCTTTTCTAGGTACACGCCGTCTTCAGGATTCCCGGACTGCTCGGACTGCCGCTACTTGGCCGGACGGGTGGCATGCCCGCCGAACTGATGCCGCAGTGCGGACACCATCTTCATGGCCGGCGAGTTGTCCTCGCGGGACGAGAAGCGTGCAAACAGGGCTGCTGTGATGGCCGGCGCGGGAACCGCGTTGGCGATTGCCTCTTCGACGGTCCAGCGGCCTTCCCCGGAATCTTCGACGTAGTCGTCGATCGAGGCCAGGCCCGGATCCTCGTCGAGTGCCTTGACCATGAGGTCGAGCAGCCAGGAGCGAACAACCGTGCCCTTCTGCCAGGCCCGGAATGTTCCCGGCAGGTCGGTGACGATGTCCTTGGCAGCCAGGAGTTCATATCCTTCGGCATAGGCCTGCATGAGGCCGTACTCAATGCCGTTGTGCACCATCTTGGCGTAGTGGCCCGCACCGATTCCGCCGACGTGGACAAAGCTGTCCGCCCGGTCGCCTTCGGGACGGAGTGCATCAAAAGCGGGCATGGCCCGTTCGATGTCGGCGGCATCGCCGCCGGCCATGAGCCCGTAGCCGTTCTCCAGGCCCCACACGCCGCCGGACACACCGCAGTCGGCGAAGCGGATGCCCTGCTCAGCCAGTGCGGCCCCGTGTTTCTGGTCCTCGGTGAAGCGGGAGTTGCCGCCATCGATCACCAGGTCACCGGCGTCGAGCTTGGAACCCAGCTCGGTGATCACGGTATCGGTGATTTCACCTGCCGGGACCATGACCCAGATGACGCGCGGCGCGGGAACGGCCGCGATGAGCTCGTCAACTGTCGCGACGTCGGTAACGTCAGGGTTGCGGTCGAAGCCGGTGACTTCAATGCCGCCCTTGCGCAGCCTCTCGCGCATGTTGAAACCCATTTTGCCAAGGCCGATCAGTCCAATATGCACGGTAGGAACTCTTTTCTGCGCTGGTGTTGTGGTGGGGCCGCGGTGATGTACCCAACTGGGTCGCAGTAAGTGTCGTTTTGGGTGCCCAAAACGACATCAGCTGCTACCTAGTTGGGCAGGCGCACCGGCATGACCAGGTACCGGTAGTCGTCCTGGTCTTCGCCGTCGGCGTCGGCCTGTGCCGTGATCATGGCCGGCTTGGGGGCCGTGGTGAAGGAGAACCGGACGAACTTGGTTTCGATCACGCTGAGGCCCTCAATGAGGTAGTGCGGGTTGAAGGCAACCGTGATTTCTTCGCCGGTCAGCTGTGCTTCAAGTTCCTCCGACGCCTGGGCGTCCTCGCCCGTGCCGGCGTCGAGGTGGAGCTGGCCTTCGGTGAAGGCCAGCCTGACCGGGGTGTTGCGTTCGGCAACGAGGGACACGCGCCTGACAGCTTCGACCAGTTCCTGGGTCTGCACGGTGGCGTGGATGGGCGTGGCATCCGGGAACAGCGACCGGATCTTGGGGTAGTCGCCGTCCACCAGGAGTGACGTGGTGGTGCGTCCGCCGCTCTCGAAGCCGATCAGCCGGCTGTCGTCGTCAGCCAGGGCGAGGTTGATGTCTCCGCTGTTGCCGAGGGTTTTGGCGACTTCGTTGAGGGTTTTCGCTTTGACCAGGGCGCTGGTGGAGATGCCGGGAGTGACCGGCTTCCAGGGCACTTCACGCATGGCCAGGCGGTAGCGGTCGGTCGCCAGCAGGGTGATGAGGTCGTCCTCGATCTCCATGCGGACACCGGTGAGGATCGGCAGCGTGTCGTCCTTGCTGGCGGCGATGATCACCTGGGAAACGGCCTGGGCGAAGGAATCTCCCGGCACCGTTCCGCTGATGGTGGGCAGCGCAGGCAGCGGAGGGTATTCGGCCTCGGGCATAGTGGCGAGGTGGAAGCTGCTGCGGCGGCAGGTGAGCGTGACTTTGTTGCCGTCAGTTTCGACCTCAACGGGGGCAGACGGCAGGCTGCGGCAGATGTCCGCAAGGAGGCGTCCGGAAACCAGGATGGTGCCTTCAACGCTGATATCAGCCGGGATTTCGAGGCGGGCCGAGGTTTCGTAGTCAAAACTCGAGAGGCTCACGGTGCCGGACTCGGCCTTGAGGAGGAGCCCGGAAAGCACCGGAACCGGCGGCCGCGGAGACAACGACCGGGCGGTCCATGTGACGGCTTCTGCCAGGACGTCCCGTTCGACTCTGAACTTCACGGAAGGGTGCCGCCTTTCATTGCTGCTGCCATTTTTTCAACGGGAACTCCCTCAGGGAGTCCAAAAAACCTTGCCCCCGGACACCGGAACCTGCATGGTCCGCGCTTGCTGAACCACAAACAGACCCAAGGATGGGAGCGCTGCTGACAGCTTAGCCGGAACATTGAGGATTTCCCCATCCCCGGCAGGGACGCTGGTCCTTCCGGGCCGAGGTCACGAGGCTGTGCGGGGCGGGGAACGAGATTGTTGTTTGAGGGAATTTCAATTTTTTAGGATTAGTAGTGTTAATAACTGCTGTGGAAACTGTGGATAACCCTGTTTCGCGGCACGATTCCGCGGTTAAGCCCTGTTCATCCGTTGTGGGCGAAGCAGGTTTTAAACAGGGTGTGGATGGGGACAACTTTTTTGGCCGTTTCGCTGATCCACAGATGCCTTAAGGGTTTTAAGCCCATTAACCGCGGTTGTCCCCTTAACTATCCACAGGCTTATCCACATGCCCCTGTTAATAAGGTAAGGATGCGGGGTCGAAGCCAGGCTCAGGAATCCCGCTGCTGCTGCTTGATGCGGTTGGTCAGCTCCGTAACCTGGTTGTAGATCACACGTCGCTCGGCCATCAGTTCACGGATCTTGCGGTCTGCGTGGATCACGGTGGTGTGATCGCGGCCGCCGAGCTCCTGCCCGATCTTGGGAAGCGACATGTCCGTCAGCTCGCGGCACAGGTACATGGCGATCTGGCGTGCGGTCACCAGCGTGCGGGTCCGCGACTTGCTGCAGAGCTCTTCCATGCTGAGCTTGAAGTAGTCGGCCGTCTGGGTCAGGATCTGCGCCGAGGTGATCTCCTGGGCGCCGTCGTCCGTGATGAGGTCCTTGAGCACCATTTCCGCGAGGGCGACATCCACGGGCTGACGGTTCAGGCTGGCGAAGGCGGTGACGCGGATCAGGGCGCCCTCGAGCTCGCGGATGTTGCTGGAAATCTTGGACGCGATGTATTCGAGGGCGTCGTCCGGTGCGGAGAGGCCTTCGCTGAGGGCCTTCTTGCGGAGGATCGCGATGCGGGTTTCCAGTTCCGGCGGCTGGATGTCGGTGAGCAGGCCCCACTCGAAGCGGGACTTCATCCTGTCCTCGAACCCTGCGAGCAGCTTGGGCGGCTGGTCGGACGTGATGACAACCTGCTTGTTGTTGTTGTGGAGCGCGTTGAACGTGTGGAAGAACTCCTCCAGCGTGCGGTCCTTGCCGGCCAGGAACTGGATGTCATCGATCAGCAGGACATCCACGTTGCGGTACGTGGTCTTGAAGCTGGTGCCCTCGTCGTCCCGGATGGAGTTGATGAAGTCGTTGGTGAACTCTTCGGAGTTCACGTAGCGGACCCGGATGCCGCTGTAGAGGCGGCGGGCGTAGTGCCCGATCGCGTGCAACAGGTGGGTCTTGCCCAGTCCGGAATCACCGTAGATGAACAGCGGGTTGTAGGCCTTGGCCGGCGCCTCGGCGACGGCGACGGCGGCTGCATGCGCGAACCGGTTCGAGGAACCGATCACGAACGTGTCGAACACGTACTTCGGGTTGAGTCGGCCGAATTCGTGGGAAGTGCTCGGCAGCATGGGCTGCGGCTTCAGTTCCACGGTGGGGTCGGTCGCGAGGGAAAGTTCGACGGCGGGTTCCGGCTCCGTGTGGAGGGGCACCAGATCGGTGTCGACGTCGATGGCGCAGCGGATGTCGTCGGAGAAGACGTTGTGGAGGGCGTCGTCGAGGGCTTCCTTGACCTGGGTCTGCAGGACTTCGCGGGTAAGTTCGTTGGGCACCGCCACCAGGAGGGTGGACCCGATCAGTCCCTGCGCCTGGGCGAGGATTACGAAGCCGCGCTGCCGGGGTGAAACCCGGTGGTCCTGCTCCAGAAGGCTCACAACCCGCCGCCAGGAACTTCCGACAGTATTCGCGTGGTTGGCTTCGTCTACTGTCATCAATCAGTTCCTCAAACTTGCTTGCCTGCATTACCTGCAGCCACAAGTCCTGAACCAGGGGTGGTTCCGGCTTATATCCACAGGGTTATGCACAGAGCGTGGATAATCGGCTACTGAGCCACTCTAGGGGATCAAAAGCATAGAAGATAGCTGGGTAGAGCCTTGTGGATAATTACACCGTTGTGGTTCGAAAACGTGCCCTGTGAGCCACTTCATCCACAGGCTGTGGGCAGAGGTTAACCACAGCGGGTGCAGGGCAGTGAACCCTGGCCCGGTTTGACTAGGGCAGGCTTTTTGGCCTAACGTTGTGAAGTCCTTTGTGTCCGCTTTTCGACCTCATTTGAATCTCTCTGACGTTCTGCGTCCTACGAGCCGAGGGCAGCGTGTGCACATACAAAACTTAGCGTCGGCCAGTTCTTCCCCTTTTTTGATCGGGTGGGCGCACCTTTGATCCACTGGAGTAACTAACGTGAGCAAGCGGACTTTTCAGCCGAATAACCGCCGTCGAGCCAAGAAGCACGGCTTCCGCCTTCGTATGCGTACCCGTGCCGGCCGTGCCATCCTGGCAGCCCGTCGTGGCAAGGGCCGCACCGAACTGTCGGCCTAAATACACTGACTCGTCGGTATACATCCCTTTGCGAGTTTAACGGTGCTAGCCACCAGGAACCGTCTAAGGACATCAACCGATTTTTCAACAACTGTACGTTCCGGCGTCCGCAATGGACGCCGGAACGTAGTGTTATATACGGTAGCTATTGCTGCTGACGAACCAAGCCGGATCGGATTCATCGTTTCCAAGAGTGTTGGGAACGCTGTTGTCAGGAACCTCGTTAAGAGGAGACTGAGGGAAGCCGGCGCTTTGTCGTTGCAGGATTACGGTACCGGGTTCGCCATTGTGGTCCGGGCACTGCCTGCGGCCGCGGCTGCCAGCTGGGACCAACTGCTGGCAGATTACAACGCCGCTCTGGAAACGACCATGAAACGGCTGGGCGGCCGCCTTCCTCGGGCCGCGTCAGCGGTTTCACGGGAACCAACACAGGAAGGGACACCGCGTGCGTAACGCCATTGCCGCCGTCGTCCGTTCCCTCAAACCAGCAGCGCTCCTCATGGGCAAGACGCTCTGGAACCTGCCCCGCAACTTACTTATCCTGCTGCTGATGGCCTACCGCAAGGTGATTTCGCCCTTGTACGGCCAGGTCTGCCGCTTCTTTCCTTCGTGCTCGGCGTACGCCCTCGAAGCAATCACGGTGCATGGCGCCGTGAAAGGAAGCTGGCTCGCGGCCCGGCGCCTGGCGCGCTGCCATCCCTGGAACGCCGGCGGTGTGGACCACGTCCCCGCCGGCCACCGCCACTGGCCCGAACACCGGACCCCCACAATTGTTGTACTGAACAACCCGGACAAGTACCTGGCTGCACAGTCTGATGGAGAAGGCCGCACTGCGGCCTGACGAATAGGGATATCGTATGGACTTCTTTGAAACAATCATGTTTCCGTTCAAGTGGCTGGTTTCCATCATCATGGTGGGCTTCCACGAGGGCCTGAGCACCATTGGCCTGCCGGCTGCCAACGGCTGGACGTGGACGCTGTCCATCATCGGGCTTGTGCTGGTGATCCGTGCCGCTCTGATCCCTGTGTTCGTCAAGCAGATCAAGGCCCAGCGCGGCATGCAGCTCCTGCAGCCGGACCTCAAGAAGCTGCAGGAGAAGTACAAGGGCAAGACCGACCAGCTCTCCCGCCAGGCCATGGCGCAGGAACAGATGGCCATGTACAAGAAGCACGGGACCAACCCGTTCTCTGCCTGCCTGCCCATGCTGATCCAGATGCCGTTCTTCTTTGCGCTGTTCCAGGTGCTCTCCGGCATCACCACGAGTGCCCAGGCTGGCAAGGGCATCGGCGCCATGAGCCACGAACAGGTGGTCCAGTTCGATCAGTCGAGCATCTTCGGCGCGCCGTTGTCCGCCACGCTGCTTCATGGCACGCCCCCCGGCGGCAATGTTGTGGCGGTGTGGATCCTCTCCATTGTGATGATCCTGGCGATGACGGCATCGCAGTTCATCACGCAGAAGCAGATCATGGCCAAGAACATGTCCGAAGAGGCCATGGCCAGCCCGTTCATGCGCCAGCAGAAAATGATGCTCTACATCCTGCCCCTTGTGTTCGGTGTGGGTGGCATCAACTTCCCCATCGGTGTGCTGATCTACTGGACCACCACCAACCTCTGGACCATGGCACAGCAGTTCTTCGTCATCCGCCGCATGCCGACGCCGGGATCCCCGGCCGCCAAGGCCCTCGCCGAGCGACGCGCCGCCAAGGGCCTTCCGGTCCTGCCCATCCTGGGAGGCAAGAAGGTCGACGTCGAGGCTGAAGCCGCCGCGGCAGCCGCCATCGCCGAGGCCAAGGGCCAGCGCATCCAGCCACAACGTAAGAACAGGAAGAAGAAGTAATGTCTGTCGATAGCACCGAAAACGCCGTTACCGGCGAGGCCATTGAAGACCAGGACGACGCCCGGGACGAGAGCCAGGATTCGGGCAAGGGTTCTTCCGCGAGCCGGCTGGAAGAGGAAGGCGACGTCGCGGCCGACTATCTTGAAGAGCTGCTGGACATCGCCGACATTGACGGCGACATCGACATCGAGGTCCGGAATGGACGGACCTACATTTCCATCGTGGCCGAGGAAGAGTCCTCAGGGTTGGACAGCCTCGTCGGCCGTGACGGTGAAGTGCTGGAAGCCCTGCAGGAGCTGACCCGCCTTGCCGTACTCTCAGCCACCGAAAACCGGTCCCGGCTGGTGCTGGACATCAACGGATACCGGCAGGAGCGCGCCGGCCACCTGCAGAAGATCGCAGAGGACGCCGTGGCCTCCGTCAAGGAATCCGGAAACGCTGTGGCGCTGGAGCCGATGAGCGCTTACGAGCGGAAGATCGTTCACGACGCTGTGGCCGATCTTGGTTTCGTCAGCGAATCCGAAGGCGAAGGTGCCGGGAGGCACATCGTTGTCTCCGCAGACTGAAGACGCCGGGACGCTGACAATGGTTGACATCACTGCCGCGGAGCTGAAGGCAGCCGAGGCGATCTTCGGTGATCGCCTGGAACTTGCGAAGCGCTATGTGGAGCACCTGGCAACATCCGGGACCGAGCGGGGACTCATCGGCCCCCGCGAAATTCCCCGGCTCTGGAGCCGGCACGTACTGAACTGTGCCGTCATTGAGCGGGAAATCGCTTCGGGCAGCCACGTCGCTGACGTTGGGAGCGGTGCCGGGCTGCCGGGCTTGTGCTTGGCAATTGCCCGTCCCGACCTGGAACTGACGCTGATCGAGCCGCTGGAACGCCGGGTGATCTGGCTGCAGGAAGTCGTGGACGATCTTGGGCTGACCAACGTCACCGTGATGCGCACCCGCGCCGAACTGGCTGTGGGTATGGTGAACGCCGATGTCGTCACGGCCCGGGCAGTGTCCGCGTTGTCGAACCTGGCCGGTCTGACCATCCCCCTGCTTGCGGGCAAGGGCGAGGTCGTGGCCATCAAGGGACGCAGTGCCGGCGAGGAAATCGAGAAGGCTGCCAAAGCCATCCGGAAGCTCGGTGGCGTGCAGACATCCGTCGTAGTAGTCGGCGAGGACCTCCTGGAGGAACCCACCACTGTGGTCCGAATCATCGTTAATAAGAAGCAAAAGATTGCCTAGCCGCTGGCCCGGTGCCACAGGACTTTAGGGGGAAGCGGTTAGGCTAGTGAACGGCAGAAAAAGCCGAATGAGAGTGAGTGTGTCACAGTGACCAGTAGCGAAGCCTCCACACAGCGGATACCACCGTTTGTGTCCCTGGGGTCCGCACGGGCCATTGTTGCGCCCTCAATCGCGCAGAGTGACTCGTGGAATCATCTGAATTCGGTTACAAACCGCTCCAAGTCGACCGCAGTTTCACGTGAAACTGCGAACTCGGTCAGCGGGAACATCATGGACTCCATCGACGACTCGAGCCCCATCGCCCGCGACCTCGCGCATGAGAACAAACGCCGTGAACGTTTGATCGGCCGGCAGCTTCCCAAGCCTGAGAAAACCCGCGTCTTCACGGTTTCAAACCAGAAGGGCGGCGTTGGCAAGACCACCACCACGGTGAACATCGCCGCTGCCCTCGCGGCTGCGGGACTGAATGTCCTTGTCATTGACATTGATCCCCAGGGCAATGCCTCCACGGCCCTCGGGATAGAGCACCATGCGGATGTGGACAGCATCTATGATGTCCTGATCAACGATTTGCCCCTCAAGGATGTTGTGGCTCCGTGCCCGGACATAGCCAACCTGATTTGTGCCCCCGCCACTATCCACCTGGCCGGTGCGGAAATCGAACTCGTCTCCCTCGTTGCCAGGGAGCAGCGGCTCCGGCGTGCGATTGACGTATACGCCAAGGAACGCGAGAAGGCAGGCGAGGCGCGTCTTGATTACATCTTCATCGACTGCCCGCCGAGCCTTGGCCTTCTCACCGTCAACGCCTTCTGCGCCGCCGGCGAGGTCCTGATCCCTATCCAGTGTGAGTACTACGCACTGGAAGGCCTCAGCCAGCTCCTGAAGAACATCGAAATGATCCAGAAGCACCTCAACGCGGACCTGGTTGTTTCGACGATTCTCCTCACCATGTACGACGGCCGCACGAACCTTGCAGCACAGGTGGCTGCCGAAGTCCGTCAGCACTTCCCTGACCAGGTCCTGGGTGCAGTGGTTCCGCGGTCCGTCAGGATCTCGGAGGCACCCAGTTACCAGCAGACTGTGATGACCTACGATCCGTCCTCCAGCGGTGCACTCTCCTACTTGGAAGCCGCAGCGGAAATCGCTGAACGTTAGAATTTTCAACAATTGCACTAGCCAGAGCCGGGTCTGCCGGGCTCTTCCATTGGAGGGATTTATCCATGAGCGATAAGCGACGCGGCCTCGGTCGTGGTCTTGGCGCACTCATTCCAAGTTCCGCTCCGGCTAACGCTTCGGGTAACGGCGCAGCGCCTTCACGCCCTGTTGACCTGTTTTTCCCGGAAGCCAGGAAGAAGCCGACGACGGCCGCCAGCGTTCTCATTGAAGAGGACGCAGCTGCTTCGGCGCCAGAAAAGCCGAGCTCCGAGAAATCTCCGGCTGAAAAGACTTCTGAAGACAAGGCAGCTTCAACGAAGGCTGCGGATGCTTCCGGTTCGGCTGCAACCAAGAGCCCGGCTAATGGCGCGCCGTCTCCTGACACGAAGGCTCCTGTCCGGAAGGCTGTTGCCAGGTCCGGTGCCGCAAAGCAGCCCGCAGCTGATACGGCTGCACAGAATGAGGCCGGTTCTACCCCGGCGTCAGCCACCGATGACGGTCCGGAGCTGGTGGAGGTTCCCGGCGTGCGGTTTGCTGAAATCCCGGTCGGTGACATTCATCCGAACCGGAAGCAGCCCCGTTCCGTCTTCGATGAGGACGACATGGCGGAGCTTATTCACTCCGTCCGCGAAATAGGCGTCCTCCAGCCAATTGTGGTCCGCACTTCAACCGAAGAAGGTGGCGAACCGTTTGAGCTCGTTATGGGTGAACGTCGCTGGCGTGCAGTACAGGCCGCAGGGCTCGAAACCATCCCAGCAATCGTCAGGGACACCACGGATGACGACCTTCTTCGGGATGCACTCCTTGAAAACCTTCACCGCAGCCAGCTGAACCCCCTCGAAGAAGCCGCTGCCTACCAGCAGCTGCTCGAGGACTTCGGCACGACGCACGAGCAGCTTGCCGACCGCATTGGCCGCTCGCGTCCCCAGGTCTCAAATACACTCCGTCTCCTCAAGCTGCCGCCGCTGGTCCAGCGCCGCGTCGCTGCCAGTGTTTTGTCTGCGGGCCATGCACGGGCCCTACTTGCCCTTCCTGATGCGGCAGCGATGGAACGCCTGGCGCAGAAGATCGTCGCAGAGGGAATGTCGGTTCGTGCAACCGAGGAAGCTGTCACTCTTTACCAGAGCCCGGCGGAACCCACTAAGAACAACGTTCCCCGCCCGGGCGCACGCCACGAACGCTTGGATTACCTCGCATCGTCGCTTTCCGACCGGCTGGACACCAACGTCAAGATCTCCCTCGGCGCCAGGAAAGGGCGTGTGAGCATCGAGTTCGCCAGCGTGGAAGATCTGAACCGGATCATGGAAGTTCTGTCACCTGGTTCCGAGAACTAAGACTGCACCAAAGGAGTAGGGCCTGTTTCACGTGAAACAGGCCCTTTTCGTTTGTCCTTTGAGGCGGCGTTGCTCCTCAAGTCGGGCCAGGGCAGTTGTGAACTGCTGCTGTCGTGGCTGCACATTCAGTGGGAAGCGATGCCGCTTGTGCGGGCCACGACCCGTGGGCGCTACTAGTTTGGCGCGAGCATCCGGCGATGCTCCGGGTTTGGCTGGGACGCCCTGCTTTCCGACCCAAGCGCCCTGGCGCGGGCGGCTGAATGGGGCTCTGCGGGGCTGCTGGAGTGCTCTCTGAGGCATTCTGGGCCCCCGTGAACCTCGGTCCGCTGTTCGCAGATACAGCGGGCCCCCTAGCCGCGAACGGCGCGTCCAGAGCGTCACGCAGGGCCCAAAGCTGTTCGGAAGCACCTATATTGGACGACTTTTGAGCTGGAAATTGCGGGGGAACCTTTTGTCTCCCCTTCTCGGCAGGTTTCCGGCCTTAAAGAATGGTGCTAAGCACGACCTTCACTGCACGCTTCCGTAGGAGGCGTGCCCGTTCGATCTGGAGGGCTGGCTCCCTTTGCTGCGGTATTCAATCCAATTCCCTCAGCCGCGGTCTTTCGATCCATACAGAGAGCTGAGTCGGAGCGGCGCTCCGGAGAATGCTGGGAGGGCCGTTCGAGTTACGGAGGCGGCCAGTTATGCGTTGAGTTTTGGGCGCCCGCTTGCGTTTGTTGGCCAGGCGTCAGCCGACACAATGGTTCGATCTGGGTGGTGAGGACTGGGAGTCTGCCTCTGGGCTCCCCCGTTTAGCCTGATGTGTCTTCCCAGTTTCTTGGGCTGCGCAGTTTGAAATGCCGTGATGTTTCACGTGAAACGTGGTGACCACGGCTGTTTAGTGGCGGGTGCGCTGGGTACGAGGATGATAAGCATGGCATCTGGCGATGATGAGGCATGGCAACTGGCGCACTCGCGGATTCCGGAGGCTGTGGAGCGCCAGTGCTGGGTGTGTCAATGCCGCCATGTCTTTGAACGGGGCGCAAATGGATAGGGCCAGGGACTACTGCCACGCTTCATCAGGAGTTTTGCCGGCACATGCAGGAGGGTCCAGATGCGGATGTCTTCCCCGCCGAGAACCTCGGCGGGTAGGCCGTGACGTGGTCAATTCAGCAAACAGTGGTCTGTCTATATCGATGTCGTGACCATCGCCAGCATTCCCGCCCTCCAGAAGGCTGGTCCCTGTGTCCGTAGGACTCTTGGTGGTGTGCTTTAGCCCCTGTTTGGGGTGCAACAGCAAGCCTTGCGGGCAGGTGGTTGGTTGCTGTCAGCGCCGAAGGAGTACTTTCCATGCGGGCCGCGCTGTTTGGTAGTTGCGGCGGTGATCAGATGGCTCCTTGCTATGAACTCCAGTCTGCGGCAGAGGAGCCTGTTGGAATCGGCGACGTGCATTTTCGTGCCGCCCGTTCATCGGCAACTCGACTTGACCTTGGGGCATGCCCAGAATGCATGACGAGGTTGTACGGTCAAAGAGTGAGGAGAGGGGACGGGTGATGATGGCGCATGGATCCGAGATGTTCCACGTGAAACGTCGTAGTCGCATTATGGACGGGTCGGCTTCCTCATGTCGGGGACGTGTATTGGCTGGTCGGCCCGTGGTCGACGGCGATGGCGCCGCTACGCTCGGTACCTCATGGGCCACAGCTCGCTACGACATCAACTATGGCTCCCTATGGCGGCGGGTCAGTCGTCAGCGAAGGCGCCCGGTGTTCAGAAGCCGCGACCGATCCGACGCCGCGAATCGACTGTGGCGCGACTCGGGATCTATTAGGTGAGTTTCGGGGATGGTGATCGAACCAGCATGTTTCACGTGAAACGTGGGACATGATGGTTCGAGCAAGTAGTCATATTTAATCAGCCGTGGACGGAGATGGCCCTGCAATTCCGTGGAGGATAGCCATGAAGGACACTGCTCCATTGAGCCCCCATAGCCCATTGCCCCACGACGCTAGGATGCCCTGGGCTCCCCCGGGTGCAGCGGCTGCGAAACCGCCGACAGACCGACGGTCAGAAGCACTTGAAGCCGCCGCAGTTCTTCTCGAATCCCTGTTCGTCCTGAACCGCGTCCCCGACCACTGATGTGACCCTCGATGTGATGCCTGGCAGGGCAATGTGCCGCTAGCTTCGAGTATTCGCTGAAGCGACTCGAATCCGACCGACCGGGCTAACCCTAGGGGCTCCGCAGATTCTCTATCGAAAGCCTCGGCCAACTCCAGCCATCCTCACGTCGAGTTGCCAGTCTCCCCCGCTGGATTGTCGCCTGAGTGCGAATTCGATGGATCACTAGTCTTGGCAGTCCACTCAATGGGAGTGTCATAGGACTTCATGGGGAGTTCCTCGTTTCGCATCGAACCGCCTGGACCTTCCTTCCCATAGCGACGCGAGTGATCCTGGTCTTGAACCGTTGCTTGGATCCCCGCGGCGTGTGGTGCCTGGAAAGCATTGAATGTAATTTCGTGTCCTGCTGCCGGTGGCCCAACTTTGCGTATTGCGAGGCCGCGCCTTCGCGGGGTCTGCGTGTCGACTCTGCTCGTTGACCGCCGATCCGGATGTGTCGTTCCTTTCGAATTGCCTCCACGGTCCGGCGGTCTGCCAATGGGGGCGCCGGCGTAGCAGAACCTCTGGGCATCCCCACGTCACTATCGTTTGAGCGCGACGCCGTTGAACCCAGGAAGAGGCGACAACAAGGAGTCCAATGTGTGCTCTCGCGCTGGCATTGAGGTCTCTGGTCATGCGGCGCGGAGTCTTCTCGTACCTTTGGGGTGGCGCGTGAAGGCCTCCAAATCCCTTGCTCAAGACCAGACGGAGCGGACACACCGGCTCATAACGAGGTGCATAACGTGGTGGATATCCCTGTGGATAACTTTGTGGATAGAGCCGGGATGAAACGCTCTCACTCAGGTCTTACGCGGGCGAAACGTCGGCAGGCCCAAGCCCGTTTTTGCGTCGTCGCCTTGTGTGTTTCACGTGAAACATCGCTCGCCGTTCCGTTCGAGGCGAAGCAGCACCCAAATGCAGCAATTCCAGCCGATATCGCCCGTTTTTAACGTCTTTTGCGGCCCATCCCTATGACTAATCAGTACGCTTCACAACCGTCGCTTTAAGTGACTCGCGCCACACGCGGGGACCGACCGAGAAGCGAGTCGGATATGTCGAGAGTCACAATGGGCACTCCGCCGGCGGGCCTGTGGATAAGCTTGTGGATATCGTCTGTGGAGAAGTGATTCAGGACTGTGGAAAAGCTGGTTCCAGGAGTGCTCCGCGGTGAAGCGGATGATGTTCCGCTGTGCGCCCGACAGGCGCATCACGGTGAAAGCGGTCGTGTGATCGCCTCGGGAACACCGCAGAAAGAGAGGGCTCCCTGGTCCGATATCGTCCCAGCTGGTGCCTGATAATTGGCATCGAATGGTCAGCTGAAGGCCTTGTGGCCAGTCTGGATGGCCGAAATGATGGAGACCTCCGGGCTCGTCACCCGACCCGCACCCCATGCACGGGCGATGAGGATGAAGGTGTGGCACGTGGCGAGCCTCTGGTAGGAATCGTGTCTGTCAGCGGCCAGTGGCGCACGGGATCCATGAGATGCTCCTTCTCACCCCCGCCCAAAGTGGACACGCGACTAAGACACCGCTGGGTGCATGCGCCACGTGCAGCGCTCAAGCTCCAGCTCGGGTCAGGTCCGAAGGGCAGGTTTGGCCGGGCAACAGAGTCGTCCGCTCTGAGAGGCGTTCTGCAGTCTGGTGCCCGGATCCCGTGTTAGCGGTCCCCGGCTACGCATCGACACTCAGTTTTTTTGCGGCTAGTCCACGGGGGCGCCGTACACCGTCCGGATGATCTGCCTGGCCAGTACTCGCGGTGGAACCATGCACGTGTGGTTGGGAGGCTGCAACGGGAGACTTTGCGTGCAGTCAGTATGGTTGCCGGCTCAATGTATCCGGCCAGGGTGGGCGCTGGCCGAAACGCCGGCGCATGGCGCTCCGTCGGGATTCATTTTCAGTGTGGCAGGAGCGGAGCGGCTGGATCAGGACGCCCGGGTCGGAATGCATGCAGCTCGATGCGGCGAGTTCGGGGCAGCCGGCGGATCGCGGTGAACATCGATGGTCCCGGAGTCATGGAGGTTCCGTTGCAGTCTGAGCCATGGGCTGTTGGAGTCAGTGCGCCGATCTGTCGGCGTGCCTCCTACACGCCTCCGCAGAGATCCCTAGCAACGCACAAGGCCGGGTGTGTAGTGGCGGCAACAACGTGAGCGTGTGGTTGCGCCCCATGAGAAGAAGCGGTGAAGGGCCGCTGTGCCACCAGACTGGAACCACTTGCACCACTATGGACAGACCAGATTTTCGCGCAGCAGCAACCGGTGTTCCCTGTACATGGCGGTTCACGCACGTGGTGGTTCGAAAGAGGACTTCCTTGGACACTGGATTTTGCACGCGCAACTTGTCGTTGGGCGTACACAGCCTGGCTCTGGTTGCTAGTCGGACTGACTGCCGATCTACCACAGGCTCGAATGATGCAGCAGGTAGCTGGATGATTGAGGACGGTTGCTTCCGTTGCCGGACATTGGAAGCGTATAGCGTGCCTTGTTTCGCGGATCAGCCGGATCACTGTTCCGTACTGCCGGGGCGTTGCCGCAAGTAGCCACTTGGGCCGTGATGTGCCCCTGTGGCTAGTCCCTTCCGTCGAACTCCGAGGGTCCCCTAGACGGTGCCGTGAAAGTCAGATCGGTTACTAAGCGCAGACGGAATCCGTGTTTCACGTGAAACATAGTCAGACCTTCCGTCTCCCATGCCCCCAGGCCCACCTCGTCCGCGTGGCTTTGGCGCAGTGGGCGCCGCGCACATTGCCTTAGCCCGCAGCCCACAACATTGGTTGAAGAAGCCCCTGCACCCGATGGCCCTATTCCTTCTGCGTATGTTCGGGAACCCTGCGTTCGTACTGGCGAGGTGCCCCGCAGGAATGCGCGGTGATGGATTGAACGGTCCCCTCAGGCAATTGGTGCCCCGTTTCACGTGAAACATTATTGGGTCCGCCGAGTTGTCGACACCCGTCTGGGATGACGGTTCAAAGTCCGGAGCATTTCGATACACCCCTGGAAGCTGCAATACATGACCTCCAGCGCCAATTGGACTATGCGCCATTGCTAATGGCCGTTGCAATAGCAATCGGTCGAGTGCTCCTGGTCCGTTTAGGGGCTGCATTAGCCCTGCGGTACGGACCGAATATATGGTCCGGTAGTAGTTGCCAAAACAGGGACCATTTTCACGGAGCCGCCGATCGGAGGACCCTCCGTTCAGGTCGGTTCAGTCCCTGGCGGGAATAGCCGGCTGTGCAATATCCATTTCAGCTGGATCCCTGTAGCGGGCTGAGTGCCCTTCCCGGCGCAGCCAACAAATGCACACTCGAAGTCCGTGGGCTCAAATTGTCATCGAATTGCCCTCTGGACTGGAGTAGCGCAATGGCGGGATAAGCGGCGGTACCGCGAAATTCACCCTCGAGGCGTAGGGATTCAGGTATGTCCGGGCAACGGCGAGCCTTGGATTTGCTCCGCAACTCCCTCTGCTCCCCTTCAGCAGGGCTGAGCACCGGTGTTTCCCCATGGTGCGCTTTGAAGCGCGAACCCCCTGGGCCTTGAGGTGGCAATGGGTTTGGCCGCCTGGTGGTTCACACTGGGATGTGATTGAGCTTCGGAACCGCCCGGCGTCGCGCATGTTTCACGTGAAACGTTCGGTCACCCCAGGTGGTGATTCCACGTTTGACCTGATCGGGACGAATGGCGGATCGCCGTCGGGCACCACCCCTCTTGCATGACGCGTCCCCAATGCGCATCAAGTCCCTGCAAGGTTCGATTTTCAAGATTTTGGCCACCGGCCCTGTTCCAAGTTCCGAGCGTGCGGCGGCCGGGCTGCGATGATGCAGAGGTGAATCCCGGAATGGCAGAAGGCAGCTGGTCCGGCGGAGGCCGTCCGATTAGCTGCGGAGAGCGAGCGATTTTGGGTTCAAGTGGAGACTCATGAGGGCATCTGCACCAATCGAAACGACCACGGAACAACTTATCAGCACACAATAGTGGCTCATTTGCCACGTTCTCCTGGTATTTGAAGTCGACAAGAATCCCATGCGCGTCGGCGAATGGTGTCCTATGCCCTCCGCCGCACGATGATCGTTGATCTCTTGGACTCCCTGGCCTCTTGACGTGCACCGCATTCTGGAAGCTGTGTTCTGCACTTCGGTAGTGGCCACCGGCTTGAACCTCGCCGGCGATAAAGCTTCGGAGAGGACGCAGTGGATCAAGTCGAAATCGCCGCCGGTGGAAATCAACTCGGAGGCGCTTTGGAGGTGCAGCTAAAACGGACGCTATGGCGACTTCTGCGCACGCCCATCCCCTAGCTGCGGCCCTTTGGATTCATGACGGGCCCAGCGGAGACGCCCTCCGTGGGTCCGGGGTAGGGGCCAACGACATGCCGTTCGGGACTTGGATGTTCCAGAGCGGAGACTCCGGGGCCCGGGATGCGGGCTTTCCTTCCGAAATCAGCAAGGGTTGAACGTTACTGGTTAGGGCACCTGGCGCGGCGTGCATAGGACGTCGGCAACCGAAAGGAGGGCGCCGTGAAGTCGTGGGACTCAAGGCGCCCCAGACTAGGAATGCCATTCCCCCAGTTTTGTGTTTCACGTGAAACATCGTCATTCAGAAACTGATGACCGAGACTGCGGCGTCATTCCCTTCTTCGCCAGCGCGCACCTCTTTGGGGCCGCCCGTTCGGCTCCGACCCGATCGGCCTTCACGCATGTAGGTCGGAGCGTTTCACGTAAAACAGTTGCCGTTAGATCCACTTCTTTGGGTGCTGGTACCCCCGGGACCGTATCCGGACGGGTTGCAGTGCCCCCACGTAAGGGCAAAATCGTAGCGTCGGCCTGTGGCCGTTCTGAAGAAAAGCACCGTTTGAAACAACTCACCAGCGTTGAGGTTGGGGCTCTCTGAGCGCTCCCCCAGTTGCCCACTCGGGCCACTCACGCCTCAAGCCTTGATTCCCACCAAGCGGCTACTTGCATCTCAATCGCGTACTTCCAAACCCACCGGGACATCGCCCAAGAAACCAAAAACGGTGGCCATCACCCTGATGAGTGATGGCCACCGTTTCTGCGACTGGACGCCCGCGGCCTACCCTAAATTCCGGGCGGCACTTCGTTCGCGGCGCTTGGTCCGCTCTAGGGCGTGTCTGCTAAATATTCGGCTTTGGATGTTCGATGCTGGATGGATGGTTCGTGCGA
>NZ_JAGGPO010000030.1:0-61848 GCF_018613775.1 Arthrobacter sp. ISL-69 | reverse complement strand
GCCCCGCCGGAGCAAACACAGGTGCCGGCGCGCACCTCTCCGACGCCGGCGCGGCGATCGGCGACGCCCCGCACCAAGTCAAGGCCAAGACCCAGGGCAACCCGCTGGCCGCCGGGCTGATCGCGTTCGGCGCCGGCATGTTGTTGTCGTCACTGATCCCCGCGAGTGAGAAGGAACGCGAAGCCGCCGAGGCGCTCAAAGTAAAGGCCGAGCCGCTCACCACTGAGCTGACCGAAGCCGCCAAGGACATCGCCGACGGCCTGAAGGCACCCGCGCAGGAAGCCATGGAAAACGTCAAGGCCACAGCCGCGGAAGCCACCGACCACGTCAAGGCCGAAGGCCAGACCGCCGTCGACGACGTGAAGTACCGCGCCGCGGATGCCAAGGACAACGTCCAGCAGGCGTAACTACACCGATACGCGTCAGGCCTGCCCCGCCGTTCAGCGGGGCAGGCCTGACCGGTAGATGTGAGGAATTTCCCATGGCTAAGAACCCCGCCAACGCAGCGAACGCCAACGCCGACGCTGAAACCGATGAAAGCAGCACGGCAAAGGCACGGACGGCACCGGCCGCGGACGATTCCCGCAAACCGGACAGCCCCACCGACGTCTCCAGGCCCTCCTGGAAGTACATCGCCAAGAAAACTCTCCGGGAATTCACCAAGGACCAGTGCGGAGACCTGGCCGCCGCCCTGACCTATTACGGTGTCCTGTCCATGTTCCCGGCGCTCCTTGCCCTTGTTTCGCTGCTCGGCATCTTCGGCCAGGCGGAGAAGACCACCGCGGCAATGCTGGAGATCGTCCAGGGCATTGCTCCCGGTGCCGCGCTGGACGTCATCAAGCAGCCCATCCAGGAGCTGGCCAGTTCATCCACCGCCGGCTTCACCCTGATTCTCGGCATTCTGACCGCACTCTGGTCCGCCTCCGGCTACGTCGGAGCATTCGGCCGGGCGATGAACCGCATTTACGAAGTGGACGAAGGCCGCCCCTTCATCAAGCTCCGGGGCGCCATGCTGGCAGTCACCCTCACCACCGTGATCATTGTGGCGCTTACGGCGGCCATGCTGGTGCTCAGCGGCCCCGTCGCCGAGGCAGTCGGAAACGCGATCGGCCTGGGCGGGGTCTTCCTGACTACCTGGAACATCCTCAAATGGCCGGTGGTGGTGCTGCTGGTCATCGCGGTCATCGCCATCCTTTACTACGCCACACCCAACGTGAAGCAGCCCAAATTCCGTTGGATGAGCCTTGGCTCGTTCATAGCCCTGATGATCTTCGTGCTCGCTTCCCTGGGCTTCGGTTTCTACGTGGCCAATTTCGGTAGCTACAACAAGACCTACGGCGCGATCGGCGGCGTCATCGTGATGCTGCTGTGGCTCTGGATCCTGAACATGTCCCTGCTCTTCGGCGCCGAGTTCGACGCCGAGATGGAGCGCGGCCGCCAACTCCAGGCCGGCATCGAGGCCGAGGAGACCATCCAGCTGCCGCCGCGCGACACCAAGCAGAGCGACAAATTGCAGGTCCGGGAGGAAGAGGACATCCGGCGGGGCCGCGACCTGCGCGAACGCCACGACCGCGAGCGCGGGGACCAGGAAGACCGGGAACAGGACCACCGGAAACCGGACCGAAGGGGCTGAAGCCGGGACCAAAGCCCCTAGCGCAAACTGCCGGCCCGGTCTCTACTGAGTGGACATTGCCCCGGCACCGCCTAGGAGGGGAGGTTCCATGCCGGCTACAGCAGGAAATCCGGACGGCCCCATCGCGGTGGGCTACGACGGGTCCGAGCCGTCCGAGCTTGCAGTCCGCTGGGCCACCGGGTATGCCGCCGCCACGAACCGGAAAGTGAAAGTCATCCACGCGTGGGTGTGGCCTGTCTTCACCAAGAATCTGGGCCCCGTCAGAGGGATTTCGGGCAGTGGCCTGCGCCATGCTGCCGAGGCCACCTTGGCGGAAGGCCTGGACCTTGCCCGGTCGGTTTCGGCCGAACTCGGCGCCGAGCTGGACATCGACGGCGTCATCGAGCCGGGTCTTCCCAGCCAGGTTCTCCGGCCGGCAGCAGAAGGAGCGAGCGTCCTCGCCATCGGCCACCGCGGCATGGGCAGGCTACTGGGCCAGCTCGTCGGTTCGGTCTGCCTGGACCTGGCCGTCCACGCGCCTTGCCCGCTGATGGTGGTCCGCTACCCTGGCCGTCCCGGCCAGCCGATAGCTGCCGGAATCGACGAAAAACCCCGGAACCAGGCCGTGGTGGCGGAGGCGGCCCGCATGGCAGCGGTGTTGAACGTACCACTGCAGCTGATCCATGTGGCCGGGGAGCACGGCCACGCAGCGCACGGGCGCCACGCACCGCTGCACGGCAAGGAGCTGCTGGACCAGGCAGTGGAACAGGCCCGGGGACTCGCTCCCGACGTACCGGTGGAGGGCATCTTGTTGGAGAGGCACCCGGTCTCAAAGGAACTCCTGGCCGCCGCCGCCCAGGCTGAAGCCCTGGTGCTGGGAGCGCATCACCGGGAGGGCCACCCGGGGAGCACGGTGTCGTCAGCGTTGGAGCGGGCACTTTGCAATGTGCTGATCACGCGGTGACGCGCGTTCAGGGATAACGGCTTGCTTCCCGGGCCACCAGACAGCCAGGGAAGCAGAACAGGAAGTGTGCAGTGCGTGCGTGGTGGGTTGGCAAACCGGGTCCCGTGGCCGGGCATCCTTTGGTGTTCGGCGAACGCCCCGATCCCAGCCCCGGGCCAGGCGAGGTCTTGCTTTCCGTGCACGTGTGCGGAGTGTGCCGCACGGACCTCCACCTGGCCGAAGGCGACCTCCCGCCCCGCCTGCCGGGGATTATTCCCGGCCATGAGGTAGTGGGGGAAGTGGCGGCGCTCGGCGACGGCGCCGCGAGGTTCCGGATCGGGGAACGCGTGGGGGTGGCCTGGCTGGGCGGCACCTGCGGCCGCTGCCGCTTCTGCCAACGCTCGGAGGAGAACCTCTGCCTGTCCCCCATTTTCACAGGGTGGGACCGGGACGGCGGCTACGCGGACCGTGTGACGGTCAATGAGGACTACGCCTACCGGATACCGGAAGCTTTTTCGGACGAGCAGGCCGCGCCGCTGCTCTGCGCGGGCATCATCGGCTACCGGGCGTTGAACCGGGCCGAGGTTCCGGACGGCGGCCGCCTCGGCATCTACGGCTTCGGCGGCTCGGCGCACCTGGCCGCCCAGGTGGCCATCCACCGCGGAGCCAGTGTGTACGTCATGACCCGGTCGAAGGAAGCCCGCCGCCTGGCCCTGGAGCTCGGGGCAGTTTTCGCCGGAGACACCGACGACGAACCACCCGTGCCGCTCGACTCGGCCATCCTGTTCGCGCCGGGAGGCTGGCTGGTGCCGCAGGCGCTCCGCGCCCTGGACCGCGGGGGCACGCTGGCCGTCGCAGGAATCCACCTGAGCGACATTCCGCCGCTGCACTACGGGTCCGAGCTGTTCCAGGAACGCCAGCTGCGCAGCGTCAGCGCAAATACCAGGACCGACGGCGAAGAGTTCCTCCGTGTCGCAGCGGAAATTCCGCTCCGCCCCACCACCGTGCCCTACCGGATGGAGGCGGCAGGCCAGGCCCTCCAGGACCTCGCGGAGGACCGCATCACCGGGGCCGCGGTTTTGCACGTTTCCTGAGGGCCTGCAGGTGTCACGCGGACAGCGGCCGGCTATCCCGCTAGCAAGCCGTCCAGGGTGATGAAGCCGTAGCCAGCCTGGCGCATCCGGTCGATCATTTGCGGGAGGGCGTCCGCGTCTAGGGTTGAGCCGTCATCCGGGTTGGACCCGATGTGCATCAGGACGATTTCACCGGGTTGCAGGGCGGAGAGCGCCCGGTCAGCCGCCTGCTGAGCTGTGACGCCCCCGCTGGTTCCTTTCCAGCCGAGCGTGTCCACGGACCAGCGCACCGGAACATAGCCCAGATTGTTTACGGCGGCGATGGTGCGGGCGTCGCGGGCACCGAACGGGAACCGGAAAAGCGGCCGGGGATCCGCCCCCGCGGCCTGGATTGCCTGCTCTGCCCCGAGGAGCTGGTCCCCGATCCCGGAATCGGACAGGCCGGTGAAGCTCGGGTGGGTCTGGGAGTGGTTGCCCACCCGATGGCCGCCCGCCACGATAGCAGCCACCCCGGCAGGGTTCGCCGTGGCCCATGACCCCGTCAGGAAGAACGTCCCGCGGATCCCTGCGCCGGCCAGTGTGTCCAGGATGGCGGGAAGGCCCGCAGCGTTGCCGCCGGCGTCGAACGTCAGCGCAACCGACCGGCCGGCACCGGGAACCACTTCCACGTCAGTGCCGGCCAGGCCGGCAGGGAACGGGGCGGCCGGCGGAGGGGGCTGCGGCGCCGGCAACGTAGCCGGCGGCGGCGTGGGGCCCGGTGCCACGGGAACCGGGGCGGACGTCGGCGCAGGCGACGGCGACTCACCGGACAGGGTGGCGGAGGACAGGGTGGCGGAGGGCAGGGTGGCGGAGGGCGACGTGTCGGACGGAGTCGGCCCGGATAGCGGGGCGCCCTCTTGCGGACCCCCGGCCAGGATCACGGCAAGGACCACCGCGGCGACGGCGGCGGTCACCGCGAGTACCACCGCTGCGAGCCGGCGGCGCTTGCGCTGATCAACGGACGGCTCCCGTGCCATGATCAACCATGACAGCAGCGGCCCGGCTGCAGCTAGGGCTTAAAGGCCCACTCGAAGTTGGTCCGCGAGATTGTTCATTGTTCCGGACCACCGGCGCTAGGCGGGCGGCCGGAGCCCGGCTGCGGCGGGAAGTTCCCTTCCGAGTGCCCGGAGGTAGGCGGCGAACCCCTGCGGTGCGCGGGCATGCGTGCGCCCGGACGTCAGAACCCGGATCGTGTCGGTTGCCACCACGTTGAAGGCGGGCCGGCGCAGCCTTTCCACCAGGGCACGGTCCTCGTGGACGTGCAGCCTGGGAAATCCGCCGGCGGCGAGGTAGCAGGACGCCCGGACGCCGAAGTTGGCGCCGTAGATGTGCGGGTGGTCCTCCAGGAAGGGGTGCCGCTCCAGCCAGCGGCGAAGAAGCACCGGATCCATGCCGACAGGATCGGGTTCCACGGATCCCAGAATGGCGTCTGCCCCGGCATCGGCCAGTTCCACCTGGCGCAGCAGCCAGTTCTCCGGCACCGCGGAATCGGCGTCGGTATTGGCCAGCCAGATGCGGCTTGCCTCGGGATCTGCGGGGGCCAGCGCGGCCTTGGCCCCCGCCGCGCGGCTCGCCCCGGTGCTGCGCAGCCGGACGTCAACGGCCGCAAAGCGCGCGTCGGAAAGGACGTACGCTGCAGTGATCTCCGCGGAACGGTCCGTGCAGCTGTCCAGCACCACAGTGACGGTGACCTGCACGCCGGAATGTTCCCGCTGCAACGCGTCGGCGGCGGCCCGCAGCGAGGCCAGGGCCCGGCCGATGTGCTGGTCCTCGTTGTGGGCCGGCATCACCACCGCCACCCGGCTGATGCCCTGCCCGACAGGTGGCCGTGGTGATGCCTGCGGGTAGTCCTGCACGGGCCCGGTCATCCCAGCGGTCTTCCTGAGCGGTGGCCGGGATCTCCGGCCACGGCCGGGCCCTTCTCCGGGGCCACGAACGTTTCCAGGACGAAGTCCTTCTCGCAGTAAAAGCCCTTGGTGGGCCAGCGGAGCTGCCGGCGTGCCATGGCGTGGACCGCGTCGCCATCGAGCTCCCAGCCTGCGACCGGGTGCCGCCAGTGGCAGAGGACCAGCGTTCCTCCGGGGTTCGTCGAGGCTTCCACCCGGGTGAACAGTTCGGCCAGTTCGCCGGGCGCCAGGTAATAGCCAACCTCCGATACTGCCACCAGGTCGAACGTGCCCACGGGCCACTGCTGCGGAACGGTGAGGTGGAGGGTCTGCGCGGACGCATGGCCGGACAGCCGTTCCGCGGCCCGGACCAGGGCAGCGCTGCTCGCGTCAACCGCCACGAACTCCCTGCAGCGGGCAGCGAGCTCCACGCTGAGCGTCCCGATGGAACAGCCGATTTCCAGCCCGGCACCGTATTCGGCCTCGGGCAGGATGGCGAGGGTGAGCGCCCGTTTGCGCCGTTCATACCAGCTGCTGGTGTAGCTCCACGGATCGGCGCTCGCGCCATGCACGGCGTCAAAGATCCGTTCGGCGTCACCGGCGCTGTTGGTTCCGCCCGCGGGTCCGTGCCAGGCGAACGTTTCCCAGGGCCGGGAAAAGTGTTCCAGGAAAGCCCCGGAAAGGAGCGCCTCGTCGCCGGGCTGCCGGGACAGCGGTTGTGTCTGGGAGGCGTGGGCGCGCATGGCAGCTGCCTTGGCCCGCTGCTCGTCCGGCGTCAGCGGGACCCGGACCCATGACTGCCAGGCCTTGTCCGCAGGGGACGCCCACAGCCAGTACCAGACGGGGTATTCCAGCAGTCCGTGGCCATCTTCCGCCGCCACGTCCGCGGCCACCGAACCCAGGGCGTCGTGGTCCGCGTGGCCGTCGGCGCGGTAGGGCGCCACGATGGCCACCTGATTCGCCGGGCGCCCTGAAGCTGCAATCGCCTCCCGCACGGCCGCGGCGATCCGGTGACGGTCGGCGGCAAGTTGCCCGTCCGCGAGGTGCAGGAACCGCCAGGAAGCAGGCGGTACCAATTCGGACACGGCCGCCCCGAACTCACCGAGCCTGACGGCGGCAAGCTGTTCCGGCGTCGTCGTCCGAGACTCCGGGTGCGACGCCTCCCCCGCAGTACACAGCAGGACGTCCACTGCCGCACCCGCAGCGTGCAGCCGGGACAGGAATCCGCCGGCGCCCAGGGTTTCATCGTCCGGATGCGCCGCCAGCACAATGAAGGTCATGGCCGCGAGTTCGCCCGCATCGAGGGGAAGCTCCGGGAGGACGGCCAGCCCGCTGGCCTCCCACTCAGACTCGGCCGTGCCGGCATCCGCGTGCGAGAAGGTCACCATGACCGGTCCCCTTTCAGTGTCAAGGCGCCCAGCTGGGCGTCGTCCCGCATCGCGTGGTGCTGGCGGATGTAGAGCGACAGGTCGGCCATGCGTTTTCCGTACGCTTCGTTGAAGGCCAGGGGGCCCGGCCCCAGATTCTGCGCCACCAGGGCCTGGACGCGTTCGACGGCGGCGGAAACTGTCCCGCGGACGCGCAGGGCTTCGCTCCACGCGCCGGAGCCGGACAATCCGCCGGAGTCGATCCGCTCAGCCGTCCGCGCGAGGTAGCCGGAAAGGGACGTGATGATCCTGTCAGTTTCGCCCAGATGGGCCAGCGCGATCTGGTCCGGTTCCCGCCCCTTGTCCGCGGCGGCCGCCAGCGCGGAGCTGAAGTCACGTGCCACGGCCACGGCCCCGCCGAACCAGCAGGCCGCAACGCCCATGCCACCCCAGGTGAAACCGGGACGCTGGAAGTACCACCCCGTTCCGCCTACCGGAATGGCGCTGACCCCGTCAAAGTGCACCGTGCCGCTGGGGATTTCGCGCAGGCCCCGGCTGGTCCACTGCGGGGTATCGCAGGAAACCCCCGGGGCGTTCAGGCTGACGGCGAAGGCAGCCCTGCCGCCTGACTCCGTTCCCGGTGTTGTTCCCGCCGTGGGTCCCGCGCTACCGCCGCCTCCGCGGGCAACATGCGCGGTCACGACGGCGCCATCCAGTTGGGCAGCGAGCGAGCACCACGGCTTGGAACCGTTCAGGAAGTACGCCCCGGCGCCGTCCACCACTGCCTCGAGCCGCATCCCGGGGCCCTCGGCGGCAAACACACCCCAGGCTGCGTCCGCAGCGTCAGGTACCAGGGCACTGGCCTGGGACAGAATGGCCACGGCGTCAAGGTGCGGTTCGAGCACCCGGCCTGCCGCCACGTCCACGGCGGTCACCGATGCCAGCAGTTCCCACAGCCGGGCGGTGCTGCCCTCGCCCGGCCGGGGCGCTGTCCGCCCGAGGTCCCGCGCCAGGGCCAGCAGCGCTGGGACATCCCCTACGGCTTCGCGCACTGAACCAAGCAACGGTGCCATGGCGCCGAGTTGGTCCGGCGTGGAACTGATCCGCACAGCCTGCCGTCCCGCCGGAATTTCGCTCCGGCCCGTTAGGCCGCCGTCCCGGCCAGGCCTGCCGGAATCATGCCTGTCGGATTCCATCCCGCTTGCCGTTGCGGTTTCAGTCTTCGTCCGGAGCCGTGACTGAAACCGCCGGAGTCATGGTTTCGGCGTTCACCATCCAGGCCAACTGCTCCAGGCGGGCAATACCGGCGTGAAGGAGGTCGGCGCTGGTGGGATCTTCCTCGTCGACCTCGTCGTGGACGTCGCGCATGGTCTTCACGGTGCGCTCCAGCCGTGCCGTAATCAGCTTGACGGCGTCCTTGGTGGACGTGAGTCCCCCGGGGAACTGTTCGAGCCGGGTGTCCGAGGACACCGTGGTGCTGCGGCCGTCGGGTAGTGCGTGCAGGGCGCGCATCCGCTCGGCCGTCTCGTCCGCAAACAGGCGGACGCTGGTGACGATTTCGTCGAGCTGGAGGTGGAGGTCGCGGAAGTTGGTTCCCACGATGTTCCAGTGCGCCTGTTTGCCCTGGACGTGAAGTTCGATCAGGTCCGTAAGGACCATCTGGAGATTGGTGGCAAGGGTCGGTGAAGCCTTCATTTCTTCCTCCACTGCAGGCGAAGCGGGACGGGTCCGTCCGGCATTAGCTTATTCTAAGCATACTTACCATCTGGAGGAGTCCGCTTCTCCCGGGGCGGAAACTGCCGGCGCCCCTCCGTGACTTCAGCGCACCATGGCCAGCGCGAAGCCGTCCCAGCCCTTTGACCCCACGGTCTGCATGACCGTCCCGTCAAGGCGCGGATCCTCCCCCATCATTTCCAGGGCGCTGATGATTCCCGGCGCGTTGATCTCGTCCATGGACGGATCGAGCAGCGCGCCCTCCCACACCACGTTGTCCATCACGATGGCGGTGCCCGGCCGTCCCAGCCTCACGGCCCAGTCGAGGTACTGCGGGTTGTTTTCCTTGTCCGCATCAATGAACACAAAATCGAAGGGTCCGCGGCCGTCATCCAGAAGCTGTGGGAGCGTGTCCAGCGCGGCTCCCACGCGGATGTCCACTTTGTGCCCGACGCCCGCAGCGTCAACGTTCGCGCGTGCCACCAGGGCATGTTTGGGGAGGTATTCGCACGTGACCAGCTCGCCGTCGTCGGGCAGTCCCTGCGCCATCCAGATGGTGCTGAAGCCGGCCAGCGTGCCGATCTCCAGGACCCGCCGGGCGCCTGACAGCTGCACGAGCAGCTTGAGCAGCTTCCCGGCGTTGGGCGCCACTTCGATGGGCGGCATCCCGGCCTCGAGAGCGGACGCTACCGCCCGCTTGAGCGGGCTGCCGGGGCGGACCACGACGTCGGACAGGAACTCTTCGACGGCCACCCACTGGGGTTCTGGCTTGTGCTCAATCATGGGGCCCAGTCTGGCAGTTGCCGCTCCTCCGTGGGAAGCCTCACGGGAAATCCCCTCGCCCGGCAGCGCGGGAGCAGTAACTGGCTGTACTAGCCTGGGACGTTGGTGATGGCGTTTTCCAGCCGCTCCACTTTGCCGGTGAGTTCACCGGAATACCCCGGGCGGATGTCGGCCTTGATGACCAGCGAGACGCGGCTGCCGAAGCGGCCCACGGCTTCAGTTGCCTGTTTGACGACGGCGAACACCTCGTCCCACTCACCCTCGATGGTGGTGAACATGGAATCCGTGTGGTTGGGCAGTCCGGAGTCCCGGACGATTTTGACGGCGGCAGCGACGGCGTCGTGAACGGAAGCGTCAGCGGACGCACCGCTGGCCGGGGCGGCCGAACCCCCAGCCGGGTGGGCGGGCTGACCGGACGGCGCAACTGAGAATGCGAGCAACATGGACCCAGTCTGCCACAGCGGAATTGGTCGATACATACGTCACATACGAGTACATTCGCCGCTACCAATCAGTAACCCGGGCGCTCAGCCGCAGCGTTGCTAACCTTGAAAAATGAACCTCGCAGTGGAACGCAAGCCCCTCCGTGCGGATGCTGCGCGCAACGTGGACAAGATTATTACGTCCGCCCGCAAGTGCTTCCGTGAGTACGGCCCGGAAGTACCGCTGCAGACCATCGCCGTCACAGCCGGCGTTGGGCCCGCCACCCTCTTCCGGAACTTCGCGGACAAGGAGCAGCTGGTACTCGCCGCGCTCAACCGTCAGCTCCGCCTCATGGTGGACCCGGTGATCGATGACGCCCTGGCCGGACCTGACGCCGCCGCGGGACTCTTCCGCGTGATCGATGCGCTGATGGCGGCCGCCAGCGAGGATGCCAACCTGCTCGGAGCCGTGGCCGGCCGCCGCGGTCTGCTGACCGGAATCACCGGCAGCCTCTTTGAGTCCGTGGCTGTCCTGCTGGGCCGCGGCCAGGGTCAGGGAACCCTACGCACCGACATCTCCATGACCGACGTGATCCGCCTGCTGGCCATGCTGATCGGCGTGGTGGACACCATGGAACCCGGGTCGGACGCCTGGCGGCGTCCCGTGGCGCTAGTGGAGGATGCCATCCGCACCGAACGGCCGCGCCGGGCTTTGCCTCCCCAGTCGCCGCTGCCTGGGACGGCATTCGATTCAGTCGTCCTGCCCTGATTCATCCTCCGGCCGGTCCGTGTCTTCGTGCTGCCGGTCTTCGTACACCCGGCCGGCGTCTTCTGAGCCCCGGCTGTAAGGCGCCCTGCCGTCGGGTGCATTGATCTCGTCCAGCCGCTCATTCAGGGCATGGGCCAGGATGTCCCGCTGCAGGGACGGCAGCGCGATGGCACCGTGGATGTACGCCTCAACCTCAAACTGTCCTGCGATGCCGCCGATGCTGAAATACCTCAGCCACAGTTCTTCAATCCCCAACTCGGCATTCCGGAGCATCTCTTCGAACCGAAGCCGCTGCTCATCCTCGTCCTTGCCCAGGGCCAAAGCGCACCCCCGCTCACCGCGGGTGCCGGGTGGAGGACACCAGCTCGGCGGAGACGTCGCGCAGCGACTTCCTCGCACGCCGTGACTCCATCAGGAGGTCCTGCATGGCCGTGTCCTCATCCAAGCCGTGCCGGGCCATCAGGATTCCCTTGGCAACGGCGATGATTTCGCGGTGCGCGAGGGCATCACGAAGGTCCTCGCTGATGGTCCGGGCGCTCTCCCGGGCCTGCACATTGATCAGGAAAATGGTTGCCTGGGCCGCGAAAAGTTCCAGCAGGCGCACGGTGTTGTGGTCGAAACTGTTCTCTCGGCGGGCATAGAGTTTCACCGCGCCGAGGGCGGATCCTCCGGCGAGCAGCGGCGCACTAACGGAGGAGCGCAGCCCCAGCTCGGCGGCAGCACGGGCCCACTCCGGCCAGCGCTGATCGTTCACGGCGTCATTGACCAGCACCGGTTCGCCGCTGGCCCAGGCCAGGATGCACGGCCCCTGGCCAAGCTCGTACTGGCGCGCATCGGCAAGCTGGACCAACGGGTTTGATGCACTTGCCGTGCGCTTGCGTCCGTCCGCGTCGATCAGCGTGACGCCCGCTCCCGCGGCACCCGGCACGGCAACTTCCGCGGCAGCGGTAATCAGTTCGAGGGCCCTGGACACTGTCTCGTCCGTCAGCAGGAGCTCCGACGCCCGGGCAAAAATGGCCGCCAGCTCATCTGCCAGCGGAAGCTTCACCGCCATGGATGCAATGCCCGAGGCGAGATTGATGTTTGTGCGGGACTTCATGGCCTCGAGGAGGTCCTCGTTGAGGTCCCTGGACGCTCCAATCCGGACGGCGAGCCGTACGGCTTTACCGGCCCGGAAGGCGAACGCCTCGCAGATCACGATTGCCTCCTCGTCAAAGGCCCCCGATTCGGGCGCGAAGAAGCTCATCGCGGCCGTGGATCCCGGGTTCAGCACCAAAGGAACAGCCAGGATGCTAAGCCGGCGGGACCTTGTCACGGCCCGGCTGTACCGCGGCCAGAGGGTGTCGCTCCTGGTATCCGGAACGGACACGGTTTGTCCAGAGTCAAGGGCCGCCAGGGACGGGCTTTGGCCGGTGGTCTTTTGGATTTCGTCGAGAAGCCTCGTCTCGGGGCCGCTGCCTGCGGCTGTCAGGGACCGCCTGTCACGCAACAGCGTAACGGCGCACAGCATAGGGAGTCCGGTGGCCTTCCCGATGAAGCGCGCCGAGAACACCGCCAGCTCGTGAAGGAAGCCGGGCACATCGGTGTTGTCCAGGACCAGGTCCTGCAGGTGTTCGCCCAGGTACGGACCTAGCCGGACGCCCCTCATGACCACGCTCCTGGTCGGTTGGCCGCCGTCGTCGGGGCACAGGCCGGGCACCACCTTGCCGTGGCAGGACTGGATAACAGGTCCTCCCCATGGGCCGATGACGTCACTGGAACTGATTCCTTCGGTGCGGCCTGGCCCTCGCTAGTCGGCCGGCTTCTCCCTGGGCTCCGGCGCGGCGTCCCCGGCTGGAGAAGCCGCCGCTTCCGTATCTTCGCCGCGGGAGTCCTCACTGCGTGATTCATCCTTGGCGGCTGATTCCTTCAAATGGGCCTGCACGTGGGCCTCGTGCAGCTGATCCGCTTCCTGCAGGTGCTGCTGGAGCTTCTCCTCAGCGTCCCTGCGGCGGCGGGACATCTCGCGCATCTCACGGGTGGACTCGGACCCGGCCGAGGGCACATATGTCCTTGTTTGAGGGTCTTTGTTGGCAGCAGGAACTACGGGCGCTTGTTCTTCGCTCATGTTCGAATACTCCCACAGCATGTTCAACGGTACTAGGGCCTAATGGCCGTCGCCATCCTCGCCGGCTCCAGCCGCGGCGGAACGCAGCGTTGATTCCGGGTCCGCCACATATGCCCGGATCAGCTCCAGCCCAGCAGCCGCAGCCCGGCGGCCGCTCCCGCCCCGGCCAAGACCACCACAAGGAAGGGAGCCCGGAGCCACAACGCGATTCCTGCCGCGGCCAGGGCGCCCATCCGGGCGTCGAAGGCCAGCGCCTGGCCGGATGCCACCGCGTTCACGATGGTGAGCGAAGCCAGCAGGCCGATGGTCATGGTGCCCGCGATCCGGGACATCCGCGGGTTGCGGAGCAGGCTGGCCGGGACCACATAGCCCAGGAGTTTCCAGGCGTAGCCAAGGAGGCAGGCAAGCAGCAGCCACATCCAAAGGTTCATTGTGTGTCATCTCCCGAACGGGGAACACCGGGGCGGGGATGACTCGGATGGGGATCGTTGTGCGGGTGATGGTGCTCGGCATAGGGGTCCACATCGGGCTCCAGGCCTTCGTCGCTGCGGCCGTGGCTGAACCAGCCGATCGCGGCCGCCACCACCGCGGCGATCAGGATGGGAACGCCGCCGGGCACGAACGGTACGGCGAGGACGGTGGCTAGCGCGCACACCACAGCGATGGCCACCGGCTCGCGGCCTTTGAGCCGCGGCCACAGCAGGCCGAGGAAGGCAGCCACCGCAGCGCCGTCGAGCCCCCACTGCTTGGGGTCCCCCAACGCGCTGCCCGCAAGCGCCCCGACGGCAGTGAACACGTTCCAGAGCACAAAGATGCCGATCCCCGCGGTCCAGAATCCCCGCTTCTGCTCGTCAGGATCGGTCTGCCCGGTGCTCGTGGCGGTTGATTCGTCGATGGTGACATGGGCGGCGGCAAACTTTCGCCACCCGCGCGGCTGCAGCAGCCCGTTGAGCTGCATGCCGTAGATGCCGTTGCGCATGCCCAGGAGCGTGGCAGCGCCCATGGCAGCGGCCCCCGACCCGCCGCCGGCCACCACGCCGATGAACGCGAACTGCGAACCGCCGCTGAAGAGGAGCAGGCTCAGCGCCATGGTCTGCCAGAAATCCAGCCCGGACGTGACGCCGAGCGCCCCGAAGGATACCCCGTACAGCCCGGTGGCGATGCTGATGGAGAGCCCCACGCGCACGGCCGGGGACTGCAGCAGCTTCATGGCCACAGGCCGGCAACACGTCCGGCGGCAGGCCACCTCAGGGCCGGCTTCCGCAGGCTCCAGGCCCAGAGGATCAGCGGTACCTGCAGCGGGAACCGCGCCGTGTGCACCTTCCGCTGCCCGGGCGTTCCGGCCGGACCGTAGGCGCGGCGCAGGGCATCGGCATGTCCGGCAAGGAACACCGTGAACATCGCGGTGACGGCGCCCGCGGCGGTTTTGCGGGTGGCCGGAATCAGGAGTCCGACGGCGGCGCCCGCCTCAAGCAGGCCGCTGAGCGCCACCCATTCATCGCGGGTCATAACGGCGAACGGGCCGTTGGGCCGGTCGCCGGAGTCCTCGCGGCACAGGAAATCGGGAACCACCTGGTGGAAGAACGCGGGGTCGCGGAAGTGCTTCATGGCACTCGTCAGCAGGAGTGCGCTCATGGCAGCCGCTGAGAGGGTCTGGGTGGCCCGGCCGGACCAGGTGAATGGCATGGATCCATGCAACCACAGCCGCGCATGCCTCGGTAACCGCTGGTTCAGCTGACGGGGTGGCTGCTTTCCGAGAGCCGGGCCAGCACCTGTGCCGGCCGGTTGGTGGTGATCTCGTGGATCCCCAGCTCCTGGCACAGCTGCACGTCCTGTTCCGAGTCCACGGTCCACACCCTGAACCTGCGGCCGGATTCCAGCCATCGGCGGACGGCGCGGGCGTGCCGGCGGACATAGTCGATGCCCGGTCCGGCCAGCCTGACTTCGCAGTCGTTCAGGATCCGCTCGCCTTCCACCTGTGCCGCCCGCATGACGTTCGCTACGGCCCCGCCTGTGATGAGGCCCAGGCCCAGTTCCTCGCGGACTTCGTCCACGGTGATGTCGTCCACCAGCTGGCAGATGAACTCGGCGGGAACGGTCGCGAGCAGGTGCTTCACGGAGTCCGGGCTGAAGCTCATGAAGGAGACACTGACGTTGTCCACCTTGGACGTCTGCGGATCCCAGCCCTCGGAGGCCAGCACCTCGAGCACCCGGTCCTCCAGCGCCAGCAGGTAGGGGCTGGGATGCTTGAATTCAATGGCGAGCCCGATTTCCCGGCCCGCCGCCCGGAGGATGTCCAGCAGATCCGGCAGCGTCAGCAGCTGATCGAACTTCCCGCCGTACTCGAGCGGAATCCGGGCGCCCTTCCACGAGGAAAAATCCAGCAGCCGCAGTTCATCGAGGGTCCGGTCGGCCACGGGGCCGGTGCCGTCCGAGGTGCGGTCCAGGTTCGCGTCATGCAGCAGGACAACGTGCTGGTCCCGGCTGAGGTGGACGTCGCATTCCACCCCGTCCGCACCCTCCGCAATGGCCTGGAGGTAAGCGGCCCGGGTGTGCTCCGCGAAGGCGGCACTGGAACCGCGGTGGGCGTAGACCAGCGGCCGGGTTGAAGCGGACTCGTCGGTAGTCATGGTGACACGTTAGCGGAGACCAGCCACGGATGCGGGGCTAGGCTGGGCACATGCAGGTGAACAGTGAACAAACCACCCGTCCCGCTGCAACGCGCCCGGCGCATGCGGGCCGACCCGCTACCGGTGCCGCCGTCGTCGATCCCGGGCTGGGCGGTGACGCCGAAAAAGCCGCTGCGCTGCGCAAGATGAAGCTGCTGGCGCTGGGACTGCTGATCGTGATGGCAGTGATTTTCGTCTTTGCCTTCGCCCTGCAGAAGCAGTACCCGTGGCTGGAGTACGTGCGGGCGGCCGCGGAGGGCGGCATGGTGGGCGCCCTGGCGGACTGGTTCGCCGTGACGGCCCTGTTCAAATACCCCATGGGCATCAAGATCCCGCACACGGCCATCATCCCGCGCCGCAAGGACCAGATCGGCGCGTCGCTGGGCGAGTTCGTGGAGACCAACTTCCTGTCCGAGCAGGTGGTCCAGGAAAAGCTCGCCTCCGTGGACATCGCCCGGAAGGTGGGCGCCTGGCTGTCCGGTCCGGGCGGCCCCGAGCGCGTGGCCAAGGAGGGTGCCGCCGTGATCCGCGGCGCGTTCAAGGTATTGAACGACGACGACGTCCAGGCAGTGATTGAGAGCATGGTCCGCAAGCACCTGCTCGCTCCGCCGTGGGGGCCGCCGGTGGGCAGGCTCGCCGAGCGGATCTTCGCCGACGGTCACCACCACACGCTGGTGGACCTTCTGGTGGACAGGACGGTCGACTGGGTCAGGGACAACCACGAGACCGTCAGCAGGCTGGTTTCGGACCGGTCCCCGCAGTGGGTCCCGCAGTTCGTGGACGGGCTGGTGGGAGACAAGGTCTACGTGGAGATCCTCAAATTCACCAAGGCGGTCCAGGCCGATCCGCAGCACCAGGTCCGGCAGTCCATCGACACGTACCTGACCGAACTGGCACAGGACCTCCAGCACGACCCCGTGATGATCGCCCGGGCAGAAGGCATCAAGGCCCAGGTGCTGGGCGACCCCGAGGTGCGCGAGCTGGCATCCCGCACGTGGGGCACCATCAAGGCTGCGCTGCTCGGCGCCGTCGACGATCCGCACAGCGAACTGACCGTCAAGTTCAAGGCGGCCGTGCATGACTTCGGCACCCGGCTCGTAGTGGACCCCGAACTGGCAGGCAAGGTCAACGCGTGGATCGGCGACGCCGCCGGCTACCTCGTGAAGACCTACCGCTCGGACATCGCCGGCGTCATCACCGAGACCGTGGCCCGCTGGGATGCCGAGGAGACCTCACGGAAGATTGAGCTCCAGGTGGGCAAGGACCTGCAGTTCATCCGAATCAACGGCACGGTGGTGGGCGCCCTGGCCGGCCTGGCGATTTTCGCGGTGGCTCACCTGGCTTTCGGCTAGGCGAAGGGTTCCAGCTCCACGCCGGCTGCTTCCAGCGCCTTCCGGACGGCCGTTGCCGTCTCGACGGAGCCGGGGGTGCCGCCCTGCAGGCACAGCGAGTGGGGCTGGATCCTGATCACGGAGCCGTCCACGGCCTCCACTTCGCCATGGATGGCAAGCCGGACCGCGCGTTCGGCCACCTCCCTGGCGTCCTGCAGCAGCGCACCGTCCTCGGAACGCGGCACCAGTGTTCCGTCCGGCAGGTAGGCGCGGTCCGCGAAGGCCTCGTGGAACACGGGGTGGCCGGCCTCCGCAGCGAAGGACAGGAGCGCGGACCCCTGCTGGCCCAGGATGGGCAGCCCGGGATCGTACGCCTGGATGGCGGCGATGACGGCGGAGGCCTGTTCGGCGTCATACACCGTGCGGTCGTAGAGGGCGCCGTGGGCCTTCACGAAGTCCACGGATGCCCCGACGGCGTGCGCCACGCCGTCGAGCGCGCCGAGCTGGTACAGCACCGCCCCGAAGAGGTCGTCGAAGGTCATGTCAATGGACCGGAGGCCAAAGCCTGCAAGATCCGGGTACCCGACGTGGGCACCCACGCGGACGTCCAGTTCAAAGGCCGCCCGGCAGGTGTCCAGCATGGTGACGGGGTCCCCGGCGTGCAGGCCGCAGGCCACACTGGCGCTGGTGATAAGCGGGAACATGGCGGCGTCGTCCCCCATGGTCCAGGAGCCGAAGGACTCCCCCAGGTCAGCGTTCAGATCCAAGGAATCCGCCTTTCAAGGTTGAGCCCCCACCGGGGGTGTTTGTGCCGGCGGGGTCCGCGGCGGAGTCAATTGCGGCCGGCACGCCGGCACTGCTGCCGGGCGTGTTGCCCTGCGTCGGGTTGCCGGGGGTCAGTTCGCCGGGAATCGTGTCCGGCATGGGGCCAAAGGCCTCCTTGGCGCTGGCGACGACGGCGCGTCCCATCACGCGGTTGCCCACGCCGCCCACCACGGCTCCGACGCCGAACGGCAGCGCCCGGCCCAGCAGCGCCGTCCCCTGCCGCTGCAGCAGGCTGCGGAGGAATGCCCGCTGGATGCGGTCCCGCACCGAGCCGAAGCCGGGGAATGACGTCTTGCGGGCGAACGCGGAACCCCAGGCGTCCGTGGGGCCCTTGCCCCTGCCGGCGGCCTGGCCGCTGAGGCTTCCGAGGAGGGCAGTCCCTTCCTCGCCCAGCATGATGGCCATGACCAGCGTGCTGGCCTTCTCGGGATCAACCATGCGGATGCCGTGCAACTCGGCCAGGGACGTGGCGTACAGTGCGGTGGCTTCGAGGAAACCGATGGTGGCTGCCGCGGAAAGGCCCAACGCAGCAACCGTGCCCACGCCCGGAATGACGGCCGTGCCGCCCACGAGGGCGCCGCCGCCGGTCACGGCGAACAGGTAGTCGCGTTCCAGCTTGTCCGCCAGTTGCGCGGCCGTGGCTCGCGGGTGCCTGCGCTGGAGCCGCCGGAGGTTGGCCAGCACCAGCGGGCGCTGGACTTCAACGGCCCGCAGCAGCATGCTGTGCAGTCCTGGCTTTGGCTTGCCTTGGGAGTCGAACACCGCCTTGTGGGCGGTTTTTTGTGCAATCTTCATTGCCGGGTTCTTCCGCATGGCCATCGTCACCTTTCCTGGAACGGGAACAGCCGCCGGTGCCATCAGGGATGGCAACCGTGGTTACTCCGTGCGGGGACAGCTCGTGGCTGCCGCTCACCCTTAACACTAGGCCACGCCGCTACATCAGCCAGGATTCGGCCACGGCAATATACGCGGACGACGACGGCCCCCGGGGTCCCGGGTACACCGCCGGTGAGCCGGGCCATTCCACCCCGAACTCCGACAGCCGCCCGGCGCTGCACGGAAGGTATACGTTGCTCAGGGCAGCGCTGCTTTCACCGAGCTGGAAATCCGGCGCCGAGAACTGGCGGCGGTCCAGGACGCCGCTGATCTCCAGCTCCGCCTTCCGCCCCACAGCCCGGAAGCCGCGGCCGATGTCCAGTTCGACGTCGAACTCGTCCTGGGTGTGGGTGATTTCAGTCAGCGGGAAGCGGGCGGCTTCCGGAAAATAACGGGTCAGTTCACTGGCCAGGTTCTCGGCGAAGTAGCCGTTGGTGCCGTAGCTCCGCCAGCCTTGGCGTGTGGCGATCAGCAGGGCGTTTCCGCTGCCCCACTTGGACCACTCGGCCATCCAGAAGGAGGCGAAGCAGCTGGCGGGCTCGCCGGGGACGTGGACACCGTCGCGGTTTACCGGATGCAGCGCCAGTCCCGGGTTATTGCCGATGAATGCCATGCTGCGGCGCCACGTGCCGGCCGGACTGTTCCCCATGGGCAGAGCCTAGCCCGGCGGCGGCCGACCGTAGCGGCGGCGCGGCCGGGCGGAGCAGGCCTAGACTTAGCCCTATGCCCGCCCCCAGAGCCCTCCGGCCCTTTGTGCACCGTGAGTACCGCGTGCTGATCGCGGCGCTGGCCGTTTCGATTTTCGGTTCCGGAATGTGGGCCGTTGCCATGGTCTACCAGGTCATCCACCTCGGCGGCGGCCCGCTGGAGCTGTCCCTCGTGGCCACCGCGGGCAGCGTGGGGCTGGTGGCATTCGTGCTGGCCGGCGGGATCGCCGCGGACCGCGTGCCCCAAAGGCTCCTGATCATCGCCGTCGAAGGCACCAACCTCGCCGTGATCGCCGGCATCAGCGGGCTGGCCCTGGCGGGCTGGCTGCAGCTGTGGCACCTGGTGATCGGCGCTTTCGTGCTGGGCGTGGGGGCGGCTTTCTTCTTCCCGGCATACTCGGCCATCCTGCCCAGGATTCTGCCGCGGGAGGACCTGCTGGCGGCCAACGGCATGGAGGGGACCATGAGGCCCATCCTGCAACAGGCAGCCGGTCCCGCCGTCGCCGGTATCCTGGTGGCCGCGCTGTCCCCCTCGCACGCCGTCACGGGTGTGGCGGCATGCCACCTGCTCGCCTTCATCATCCTCAATTTCCTCGGCCAGCACGCCCTGGACGCTCCCGGCGCCGACGGCGGGCCCGCCCCGGAACGGGCCAAGACATCCTTCTTCCACGACCTCCGCGAAGGTGTCAGCTACACCGTCCGCACGCCGTGGCTGCTGTGGACACTGCTTTGGGCCTGCATCTCGGTGCTGTTCCTGATCGGGCCCATCGAGGTGCTGCTGCCGTTCGTCGTCCGCGACCAACTGGGCGGCGATTCCCGCATGTTCGGTTTCCTGCTGGCTGTGATGGGCGTGGGCGGGGCGGGCGCTTCCCTGGCCACGGCGTCCTTCCCGCTGCCACGCCGCTACCTCACGGTGATGATGGTCTCGTGGGGTGCCGGCAGCCTGCCGCTCGCCGCCATCGGGATCATGGACAGCTTCTGGATGGTTGCGGCGGCGCTGTTTATCTTCGGTGCCACCGGTGGCACCGGAATGGTCATCTGGGGGACGCTCCTCCAGCGCCGCGTCCCCCCGCACTTGCTGGGCCGCGTCTCCAGCCTGGACTTCTTCGTGTCCCTGGCCCTGATGCCCATCTCGATGGCCCTGGCCGGACCCGCCGCGGCAGTGGTGCCCACGTGGGTGATCTTCCTGGTGGCTGGCGGCGTGTGCCCCATCATGGCGGTTGTGGCCATGATCGTTGCCCGGATGCCGTCCGACGAGCTCTCGCATCCGCTGGACAGCAGTTCAGAAAATCCGGCGCCCGTGGACAGCCCTTAGGCGGGCTGTCCACGGTCCGGCCACGGGATTGCTCCGGCCGCTTTTAGCTCTGGCCCGCGTACGTGTGGGCGCGGACGATCGGGATGGACGACGTCGGAGGGCCGCTCGGGAAAACGGTGGGCTCCGGGGCGCCGACAGGGGCCAGCGGCACCCGGGCAACGTCGCTGCCCACGGTGAGAACATCGCCGCGGACGTTGACGTCCAGGGGTTCGCCCTCCCGGATGCTGAGGCCGATGGACCCCTGGTCCAGCTCAACGAACAGCAGGCGTCCCTGCACCTTGAGGTGGAAGGAGAGCCCCTCCCATTCGACAGGCAGCCTCGGGTCGAAGTACGGAACGTCGCCCTGGTCGCGAAGGCCCGCAAAGCCGCTGACCAGCGAACTCCAGACGCCGCCGGTGGAGGCGATGTGCACGCCGTCGATGGTGTTGCCGTGGGTGTCGTCGAGGTCGATGAAGAGCGCGTGGGTGAAGTGGTCCAGCGCGGCCTTCCCGTAGCCCACCTCGGCGGCCATGATTCCCTGGACGCAGGCGGACAGGGTGGAGTCGCCGGTGGTGATCGGATCGTAGAAGTCGAACGCCCGCCGCTTCTCCTCGGCCGTGAAGTCCTGCCACTGCAGGAACATCGCCAGCACGGTATCTGCCTGCTTCAGCACCTGGTGCCGGTAGATCACCAGCGGGTGGTAGTTCAGCAGCAGCGGGTACTTGGACCGGGGCGTAGTCCAGTCCCACGGCTCCAGCGTCATGAAGTCGTTGTCCTGCGAATACACCTCGAGGTCTTCGTCGTAGGGCAGCTGCATCCGGTTGGCGGCCTGCTCCCAGAGCTCGCGTTCGGCGTCGTCGATCCCCGGGTGGTCAAGCGCCGCGGCGGCGCGCAGGTTGAACCGGGCCATGACGTTTGTGTAGAGGTTGTCGTTGACCACAGCCGTGTACTCGTCCGGGCCGGTTACGCCGTGAATGTGAAAGAGCCCGTCCTTGCCGAAGAAGCCGAGGGAGACCCACATCCGGGCGGTTTCGATCAGCAGCTCCGAGCCCATGCCGTGATTGAAGTCCGCGTCGCCGCTGGCCCACATGTACCTGTTGGTGGCGAAAGCGACGGCGGCGGCGATGTGGAACTGCGCGGTGCCGGCGGCGTAGTAGGCGCTGGCTTCGAGCCCGTTGATGGTGCGCCACGGGAACAGCGCGCCGTCCACGCTGAGTTCCTTGGCGCGCACCTTGGCGTCCGGCAGCATCTCGTGCCGGAACTCCAGCACCTGGCGCGCGTTGTCCGGGTTGGTGTAGGTCAGGTACGGCATCAGGTACACCTCCTGGTCCCAGAAGTAGTGCCCGTCGTAGCCGGAGCCGCTGACACCCTTGGCCGGGATGCCGGCAACGTCCGCGCGGGCGGTGGCCTGGGCCAGCTGGAAAAGGTTCCACCGGATGGCCTGCTGCAGCTCGGGCTGGCCTCCCACCACGATGTCCGTGGTGGCCCAGTAGTCCCGGTAGTACGTCTCGCTCTCGGCGAAGATGGCGCTGACGGGCTGCAGGGCGCTCTCGGCTGCTTCGGACGGATCCTGCGCCGAGCCGCCGTCTACCACTCCCTCGCGGAAGGCCCGCGCCACGGCGTAACTGGCGCTCTTCTCCAGGCGGAAGGGCCGGTCCTCGCTCACGGCCAGCACGTACCGGACGCTGCTGTCATCCTGGTCCACCAGGGTCTCGAAAGGCTGCACTTCGGCCGACGTCCAGTGGTCCACGGCCAGGCCAACACGCTGACGCGACTCCGCTGCTTCCCAGGACAGGCGCAGCGAGCCGTCGCCGCCGTCGAGCCGTACCGGCAGCAGGACGCGCCCGGCGTGCCGTCCGGCGCGCCGCGGATCGTGCGTGGAGTGGTCCTCCACCGGCTGGTCCTGGCGGTTGATCACCGAGGATGTCACATCCGCGTACACGTCCCGGTCGGGCGCCACTTCGAGGGTGACGCCCATGGTGCCGCGGGACTGGTAGCCCACGGCCCGGCGCTCCGTGGTGGTCACGGTGGCGCCGGAACGGCACTCCCAGGTGATCCGGCATTCGTAGATCCCGGTGGCGAAGTCCACGGACCGGCGGTAGTCCAGCACCGTTGATTCGCTGAGGCTCAGCGTCTCGCCGTCGATGATCACCGTGAAGTTGTTGACGTCCGGAATGTAGAGGATCCGCTGGCCCGTGCGGGCGAAACCGAAGGCATTCTCTGCGTGCTTAATGTCCCAGGTTTCGTGGAAGCCATTGATGAAGCTGCCGGGAAGGTCTGCGTCCGCGGCGGCCCAGTGGGCGCCGCGGATGCCGAGATGGCCGTTGCCCAGGCTGAAGAGCGTCTCCAGGGTTCCGGCATTTCCGGGCAAGTGGACGGTCTCCACGAGCTGCCAGGGGTCGTTCGGGAAACGGGCGCGGTCAGAGGTGATGAGTGCCATGGCTGTTGGGGTTCCTTTTGGCGTTGTGCAGGTTCGGGGGTGGGGGCTGGCCGGGTTAGAGGAGTTCGTTCAGGTCGTCGACCACGAGTGTGGCGCCGGCGTCCAGCAGCGTCTGGCGGCCGGCTCCCCTGTCCACGCCGATCACCGAGTGGAAGCTCCCGGCGCTTCCGGCCTGGACGCCGGACACGGCGTCCTCCACCACGACGCACTCGTCGCTGGGCAGGTCCAGCAGTTGCGCGGCGTACTCGTAGGTCGCGGGGCTGGGCTTGCCGGGCAGGCCTGCGGCCGCTGCCACGACGCCGTCCACCACCACCGGGAAGTGGTCCGCCAGTCCCGCTGCCAGCAGTACCGCCGGGGCGTTCCGTGAGGAGGAGACGACGGCGACCTTGAGCCCCAGCGCCTCCGCGGCTGCCAGGAAGCGCACCGAGCCTTCGTACGGTGCCACGCCGCCGGATTCGACGATGTCGTTGAAGACCTTGTTCTTGCGGTTGCCGAGGCCATGGACCGTGTCGTTGGCCGGGTCGTCATCCGCGGGGCCCTCGGGCAGCACAATGCTGCGCGACGCGAGGAAGTCCCGGACGCCGTCGAACCGGGGCTTGCCGTCGATGTGGTCGAAGTAGTCGCTTTCGCGGTAGCCGTCCGCTCCGGGAACAGCCTGCAGGTAGCCGTCGAAAAGCTCCTGCCAGGCGCGCTCGTGGACAATCGCCGTGGGGGTGAGCACGCCGTCGAGGTCGAAGAGGATGGCGGAAGCGCCGGTCCAGCCGCGGCTGCTGCCGTTGCTGGCGGCGCTGTTGCCGGCAGTACTGGTGCCTGCGGCGGTGCTTTTGGAGAGCTCAGTCATGCGGTACTCGGTGTCCTTTCAGACGGCGTGCAGGGGACGTGCGTGGATACTGCAGGGTTTGTTACGGAGCGGACCGTCCGGCGACGGCCGGAGGGCGGAGTCGGGCGTCGATGCCCGGGAATGCATGTGCTTGGCGTTTACGCTCAGCGTTTTCGTCGCGTGCTCTTGCGTTCAATCAGCTTGGTATCCAGCACATGGCTGGCGGGGGCGGTCAGCGGCCCCGGACGTTGGAGTCCCTCAATCAGCAGGTTGGCTGCAAAGGCGCCCTGATCGGCTACCGGCTGGGCCATTGTGCTCAGGCCCAGGAACCAGCTCATCTGATGATCGTCTATTCCTATGATGGACACGTTTTTGGGCGCTGACAAACCGAGGTCCCGTAAAGCCATGAGGGCGCCGAAGGCCGTCTCGTCGCAACCGGCAAAGATCGCGGAAGGCATTCGGCGGTTTTCGATGAGCTCCGTCATGGCACGGCGGCCGCCTTCAATGCTCGAGCCGGCGTCCATCACCAGATCAGGATCAACGGTCAGGTCATGCTCGGCAAGGGCCCGCCGGAAGCCGTTAAGGCGGTCCCTGGCCGTGACCACCGAGCGCGCTCCTGGTTCGCGTCCGGACAGGATGGCCAGGTCCCAGTGGCCAAGCCCCAGCAGGTGGTTGGTGGCTTTCCAGGCCGCGTCCTCGTTGTCGATGCCCACGTTGTCCCAAGGGACGTTGTGCATGCCCACGCTCGCAACGGCCAGACCGGAGGAGGCCAGGGCTTCGATTTCGTCGTCGCCGACGGCGATGTTGAGGAGCAGGACGCCGTCCACGCGCTGGGACAGGGCGTCCAGGTCTCCGAACACCTTGCGGTGCACGCTCGGGGTGTTCCGCAGGCTGATGAGGACGGTGTCGAAGCCGCTGTCCGCAAAGACTTCCTCGGCCGCTTCGACGGCCTGGGCGAAGAACCAGGCGGTGGCAGTGGGCGCGATGATGGCCACGGACCCCGTGATTCCGCCGGCCAGGCGCGACGCCGCGGAGGATGCCTTGTAGCCGAGCTTCGTGGCGGCATCCGCCACCTTCAGCTGGGCGGTTTCGGAAACGTTGGGGAGCCCACGCAGCGCACGGGAAACGGTACAGATGGACAGCCCCGACAATGCGGCAACGTCCTGGATGGTCACGCGCGGTGCTTTAGCCATGCAACACGGGCTCAGCCCTTTCTTCTCCTGAAGTCCTGGGCCCGGTACATGGCCGAAGAAGAGTGTAAGCGCTTACAAATTTAGCGCGCAACTGGTTTTTCTTCTGTGTGCGGATTCTTACGGGAATCCCAGGGCAGGGAAGGCTGTAACTCGTGCCTTAGCGCAGCACGTAGTGGCGCAGGAAGGCGCCCACATCCACCATTTCGGCCTTGGAAATGGTGTGGCCCATGCCCGGGTAGGTCCGTGCCGTCACTTGCGTGTTGCGCTCCAGCCATTCTTGGGTGTGCTCGACGGCGTCGTCATTGATGACCAGGTCGGCCTTGTCCCGGCCCCAGAAGAACGGCGGTTTGGTGTCGAACGATTCGCTCATGGCCAGCAGTTCGTTGTCCAGGACGAATCCGGAAAGGCCCACGACGGCCCGGAAGTCGTGCGGCCGCAGCCGCAGCAGCGTGCTGGCCATGGCCATGCCCTGCGAGAAGCCCAGCAGGCTGACGCTGCTGTGCTGCCCCTTGACCGAGTTGATCCAGTCGAACACCTTGTTGCTGACGGAAATGACGTCTGCGAAGTCATGGGTCAGGAAATAGTCCAGCAGGAACCAGCCGTAGTCGTCGCCGATCACCTTGGGGGCGCGAAGGGCCGCGCAGGTGAAATCGGTCGGCAACAGGCCGAAGAGGTCCGACATGCGCACCTCGTCCGTTCCGTAACCGTGCATCATCACCAGCAGCGGCGTTCCGGCGCGCTGGTTCTCCGGCTTGGACCACACGACTGTCTCCATCGAAACAGCCTAACTTTGCCGGCGGTGCTCACGAGGCGGGGCGCACCCGGCGCAACTCAGCCGGCGCAACTCAGCCCGCCGTGATCACCAGGGAGGTGCTGTGTCCGCCGAATCCGAACGCGTTGGAAATGCCGGCCTTCGCCGCCAGTCCCCCGGTTGTCTCCGAAACGATGTTGAGGTGGATGTCCGGATCCGGGTTTTCAAGGTTGAGGGTCCCGGGGACTGTGCCCGTACGCAACGCCTGGATGGTGACGATGGCACCCAGCGCTCCGGCCCCGCCCAGCAGGTGCCCGGTGAGGGATTTGGTGGACGTGACGGGAACGGAATGCCCGACGACGGCGCCGATGGCCTCCGCTTCGAGCCGGTCCCCTACAGGGGTGGACGTGGCGTGGGCGTGGACGAACCCGATGTCATCTCCGGTGAGGCCGGCGGCGGCAATGGCCTTCTGCAGGACACGGCGCTGCATGGCGGGGTCTGCCGCCACGATGTCCACGGCGTCTGAGGTGACGGCGCTGCCTGCGATGACGCCGAGGATTTCGGCACCTCGGGAACGGGCATGGTCTTCGCGTTCCAGCACCACGATCCCGGCGCCCTCGGCCATGACAAAGCCGTCGCGGTCACGGTCGAAGGGGCGGGATGCGGCCTGCGGGCTGTCGTTGCGGGTGGAGAGCGCCCTTATCTGCGCGAAACCGCTGATGGTCAGCCCGTTGATGCAGGAGTCCACCCCGCCGGCGATCACTACGTCGGCGGCGCCGCTCCGGATCATGTCGGCTGCCTGGGAAATGGCTTCAGCCCCGGAGGCGCAGGCGCTGACGGGAGTCCGCGCCCCGCCGCGGGCTCCAACATCAATCGAGACCCAGGCAGAGGGACCGTTGGTCATGATCCGGGTGAGGGTGTGCGGGGAAACCCTGCGCGGCCCCTTTCCGTCCAGCGTCCGGGTCTGCTCCAGCGTGGTGTCCAGGCCTCCGTAACCGGAGCCGATCACGACGGCGAGCCGTTCCGGGTCAGTTTCCGGCCGGCCGGCATGTGCCCACGCCTCCCGCGCGGCGATGAGCGCAAGGTGGCCGCAACGGTCCATCCTCTTGTACTCCAAAGTGGACAGCAGCGAGGGCACATCGGCGGTGACGCGCCCTGCCATACGGACAGGCAGCCCACCGGCCCAGTCCTCGCCGAGGGCCGAGATTCCGGTGCGTCCGGCCAGCAGCGCAGACCAGGTATCGCCGGCCGTCGAACCGACGGGAGTGACTGCTCCCAGGCCGGTGACTACAACGGTGGGGGAAACTTCAGACATCGGTAACCATATTTCTGTGAGTACGCCGGGAGGCAAGTGGCGTCCGCCAAGGGGGAGCCACGGAGGAACCGGGATGGGCTCCGCGTACGTATCAAGGCTAATGGCCCACGCCGCGGCAGCCGCGCTGCCGCCGGGTTGTTACGACGGGGCCGGGGCCTCATCGTTGCGGGAGGCCTGGCCGAGGCGGCCTGCAGCTTCCTGTTGGATCCGGGCCGCTTTGCTGGAAAAATCGGCGATCACCCGGAGTTCATCATCGCTGTAGCCCTCAAGTAATGCCGCCAGTCCCGCCATGAAGTCCGCGAAATGCGGGGCGGCCGCGGCCGGCTGGTCGCCCACCAACTCGATGAGGACTTTGCGCTTGTCCCCGGCATGGCGGACCCGTCTGGCCACCCCCTTGCTCTCCAGCCTCTGCATGAGCCCCGTGACGGAGGCCGGTGCGAGCCCGGAGTGCTCGCCAAATTCCCCGGCCGTCATGGGGCCGAACCGCAGCAGGATGTCGATCGCCTTGCCTTCGGTCGCCGAGAGCCCGCGGAGTTCGGAGAGCTTGGCATGGAACATAACCGAGGCCGTGGACAGCTCCCTGCCTGAGTCGTAGACGGCTTGCAGCAATGCTTCGCGTTGACTCATCCGGGTTTGGTCCATAGTCCGAGGTTAACAAAGTCTTTCGCAAAACCGAAAGGATTGACTCTTAGCGGCCCTGGGAATATATTTCTTTCGACCGAACGAAATAGTTTACGGAGGTATCCCAGATGTTGCATTGCATGGTTATCGGCTCCGGAATCGCAGGGCTTGCCACAGCCCTCTCCCTTGCCAAGGCAGGCCACACCGCCGTCGTCTATGAGGCATACGGCGCCGCGTCTGACGGCGTCGGCGGCTTCCTCACCGTCGCTGTCAACGGCTTCGACGCACTGGACACCCTCAGCCTCAAACAAGGCGCCAGCGGACTCGGCTTCAGCACCCCGACGATGTCCATGCACCTGGGCAGCACCGGGCGGCATCTGGCCGACTTCGACTACGGCGGCTCGCTGCCGGATGGGACCACCGCCCGGACACTGACCCGCTCCGAGCTATACGGGCTGCTGCGGACGGAGGCTGCGAGGCGGGGCGTCTGCATCGAACACGGAAAGCGCCTCGCATCGGTGGAAGAGGCGGCAGAGTCAGTCACCGCCGTGTTTGCAGACGGCACATATGCGAGGGGCGACCTGCTGGTCGGGGCGGACGGGCTGCGCTCGGCTGTCCGCACCGTGATTGACCCCACCGCTCCCGAACCCCGCAGCATTCCCCTGCTCAACACCGGCGGAATTGTCCCGGCAGGAATGCTTCCGGAGGGGACGGTGTTTCCCGAAACCGGACGAATGAAGATGGTCTTCGGCAAGAGGTGCTTCTACTGCTACATGCGTGATCCCCAGGGCCGGACGTGGTGGTTCGCCAACCCGCTGCAGCGGTCCTCGGAGGACCCTTCGCAGCTTTCACCGGCCGAACTGAAGGACTGGCTGGCCGGCCTGGCCTCCGGTGACCGCACGCCGATGGCGGCCATCATCGCAGCCACAAGCGACATCATCCGGCCCTACCGCACCTACGATTTCCCCAGCATTCCCCGCTGGTACCGCGGCCGCATGGTGCTGGTGGGGGACGCTGCCCATGCCGCCTCGCCGTCGTCCGGGCAGGGTGCTTCGATGGCGATCGAGGACGCAGTGACACTCGGGCGCGCCCTTCTCGGCGCCACTGCCCGGACCGACACGGCCACCCTCGAACAGGCCTTTGGCCGCTACGAGAGCGAGCGCCGCGCAAGGGCGGAGGCAGTGGTGGAGTGGGGAAGGCGCAACGCAGCCCCGAAGATTCGGGGGCAGTTCAAGCGGGTCTTCGAGGACTTCATGCTCAGGGCCGTGTTCCGTTCGCTGTCCCGGAAGGCCGCGGATAACTTCGACTGGGTCTACGGCCACCACATTGAGTGGGAACCGGCGTCGAGCGCGGACTTCCGATCTTGAAACGGACACCCCCGGCCCGGTTCATTGAATCAGCGGGAGGCGGCCTGTAGCCTGTCGCTAGTCAGCATGCTGATCAAGTTTGCCCGCACGTCCCCCGGACAGCTAGGAGCAAGTCATGAGAATCGGTTCCTCCATTTTCCTTATCGCCATCGGTGCCATCCTGGCGTGGGCCATTACCCCCGGCCTGATCCCCTACGTGGACCAAACCCTGATCGGCTACATCCTCATGGCCGTGGGCGTCATAGGCCTGATCGCCTCGCTGGTCCTGGCATCGCCCGGCCGCAGCCGCCGGGTGAGTGAAACCCGGTCCGTAGTGGACCCGAACACGGGCGAACGCATCGTCCGCAACGAGAGCCGGGACGGCGGCATCTAGCCATGACCCTCCGGCCGCCACTGTCCACGGACACAGGCGAACCGCAATTGGACATCCCGGAAGCCGGGCCAGACCATCACGGTCCGGCCCGGCTTCCGGCTTTCCCAAAGAAACCCATCTGTGTTCATGTTGTTTTCATTGACAAACCAACATGAACAAAGATAAAGTCAAACAATTCAACACCATGTGATGGCAGTCACTGCAAGCCGGTGACTCCAGTCAGTCCCGGAACTACCGCAGTTTTACGCAATGGAGGGTAAGTGTTCGCCGAGGAGCGCCAACAGCTGATCGCGGGTCTTGTCGCCGAAAGCGGCCGGGCCAGCGTCACCGCCCTTGCCGAGCGCTTCAACATCACCACCGAGACCGTCCGGCGCGACCTTGCCGCGCTGGAGTCAGCCGGTACCGTGCGCCGGGTCCACGGCGGCGCGGTCGCCCCGGACCGGATCAGCACCACCGAGGAAAGCATCCTGGAACGGACCGTGCAGCGGCAGCCGGAAAAACTGCGCATTGCCGAGGCCGCCCTGGCGTTCATCCCGCAAAACCCGGCCGGAAGCATCCTGGTGGACGCCGGCTCGACCACCGAAGCCCTGGCGGACCTGATCGCCCTGCGCCTCTCCGACCCCTCCGCTGCCCCGGACTCCGGTTCGGAGAACGAACTCGTGGTCATCACGCATGCGATCCCCATCGCCGCGAAACTTGCCGGTGAGCCAGGCATCGCCCTCCATCTCCTGGGCGGCAGGGTCCGCGGACTCACCCAGGCTGCCGTAGGGCAGTCCACCGTGGAGGCAGCCCACCGGATCCGTCCGGACATTGCCTTCATCGGCGCCAACGGAGTTCACTCGGCCTTCGGGCTGAGCACGCCCGATCCTGAAGAAGCAGCCGTCAAGGCTGCCTTCGTCCAATCGGCACGCCGCATCGTGGTGCTGGCCGATTCGTCCAAGCTGGATGCGGAAACGCTGGTCCAGTTCGCCTCGTTGAAAGATCTGGACACCTTGATTACAGACAGTGAACCCAGCCCGGAACTGGCAGCGGCGCTTGCTGACGCCGGCGTGGACGTGGTGATCGCGTGATTGTCACCCTCACCGCGAACCCGAGCCTTGACCGCACCGTGTCACTGCCCTCGCCGCTGCTGCGCGGCGAGGTGCAGCGGGCGACCTCCGTTAGCCAGGAGTCCGGCGGGAAGGGTGTTAACGTCTCCCGCGCACTGGTGGCCTCCGGCCTGGAGACAGTGGCCGTCCTCCCGGGCGGCGACTCCGATCCCGTCCTGGCGGGACTCCGTGACAGCGGCGTCCCCTTCGCCGCCCTCGCCATCCACGAACCGCTGCGCACCAACGTGGCGCTGACGGAGCCTGACGGCGTCACCACCAAGATCAACGAACCCGGCCCGGTATTGAGCGAAGACCAGCAGGAGGCCCTGATCGGGCTGCTGCTGGAGCGCTCCCGCGGTGCCAGCTGGGTTGTCCTCGCCGGCTCGCTCCCACCCGGGGTCCCGGCCGATTTCTATGCCACCGTTACCCGGCGGCTCCGCTCCACCAATGCCGGCAACGGCACACAGCAGTCGACCCCGCGCATCGCCGTCGACTCGTCCGGCGCACCGCTGGCCGCCGCCCTCTCGGGCGACGCGTCAGGCATGCCGGACCTCCTTAAACCCAACGCCGAAGAACTGGCCGAACTGGCTGCCGCAGCCGGTTTCGCCACGGCGTCCACCGCTGACGAACTTGAAGCGGATCCGGAGGCTGCCGCGGCAGCCGCCGCCGCCGTCGTGCGTTCCGGTGTAGGTGCCGTGCTGGCAACGCTCGGTTCCAAGGGTGCGGTACTTGTGACGTCCGACGGCGCGTGGCTGGCCACGCATCCGCCGGTCAAAGCGGTCAGCACGGTCGGCGCGGGCGATTCGTCCCTTGCCGGCTACCTGCTCGCCTCCAGCCTGGGCGCCGCCCCGGCCGACTGCCTCCGTCAGGCCGTGGCACATGGTGCCGCCGCCGCCTCCCTGCCGGGCTCCACAGTTCCGGCGGTCCACCAAACCACCCCTGATGCCGTAACCATCACGGCCCTCCGGAAGGACTGACAGTGACTCAGCTCATTACTACTGAACTGGTCGAGCTCGACCAGAACCTGGGCAACTCGCCCGAGGACGTGATCCGCCATCTGGCCGGCAGGGTCGCCGCCAACGGCCGCGCCACCGAAGTGGAAGGCCTCTTCACCGACGCCTTTGCCCGCGAGCAGAAAACGGCCACCGGTGTTCCCGGCGGCATCGCCATTCCGCACTGCCGCTCTGCAGCAGTGACCGTGCCCACCCTGGCCATGGCCCGCCTGTCGCGGTCCGTGGACTTCGGCGCCAAGGACGGCCCGGCGGACCTGATCTTCTTCATCGCGGCCCCCGAAGGCGCGGACCAGGAGCACCTTAAGCTCCTGTCCAGGCTGGCCCGCTCGCTGATCAAAAAGGACTTCACGGCCGCCCTCCGGGCAGCCGGCACCGAAGCCGAAATCGTCGAGCTGGTGGAGGGCGCCCTGGCCGACAAGCCCGCGGCCGCAGCGGAGCCCGCAGCCGCAGCAGCACCGTCCGCCGGTGCCGCCACTGGAGCACGCGCCGGTGGGCCCAAGCGCCTCGTAGCCGTGACGGCCTGCCCCACGGGCATCGCCCACACCTACATGGCGGCCGATTCGCTCGTTGCCGCCGCCAAGGAAGTCGGGGTGGACCTCCAGGTGGAAACCCAGGGTTCCTCCGGCGCCAAGCCGCTGGACCCCGCAGTCATCGCTGCCGCCGACGCCGTGATCTTCGCGGTGGACGTGGACGTCCGCGGCAAGGAACGTTTTGCCGGCAAGCCGGTCATCAATGCACCCGTCAAGCGCGGCATCGACGAGCCGGACAAGATGGTCCAGGAAGCACTGGCCGCGGCTGACAACCCCAACGCCCGCCGCGTCCCGCACTTCGGCGCCGAGGAGCAGGCCGAGACCGAAGCCACCGAAAAGGGCGAGCACATCGGCCAGAAGCTGAAGAAGGCTCTCCTCACGGGCGTCAGCTACATGATTCCGTTCGTGGCCGGCGGTGGCCTGCTTATCGCCCTGGGTTTCCTGATGGGCGGTTACCTGATCACGCAGTTCGCGGATGCGATCGTGGTGGACAACAGCATCTTCAACCTGCCCACCGAATACCCTGAGAACGCCTGGGGCCCGCTCGGCGCGTACCTTGGCGCGGTGCTGTTCAAGATCGGTGCCCTCTCGCTCGGCTTCCTGGTACCGGCCCTGGCCGGCTACATCGCCTACGCAATCGCCGACCGGCCGGGCATCGCACCGGGCTTCGTTGCCGGCGCCGTTGCAGGGTTCATGGGCGCAGGCTTCCTCGGCGGCATCGTCGGCGGTCTCCTCGCCGGTTACATCGCGCACGTCATCGGCCAAATTCAAGTGGCCCGCTGGCTGCGCGGCCTGATGCCCGTGGTGATCATCCCGCTGGTTGCTTCCATCGTGGCCTCAGGCCTGATGTTCCTGATCCTGGGCGCTCCGATCGTCGCCATCACCGTTGGACTGAACTCATTCCTGTCCGGCCTGACCGGTGCCAGCGCCATCGCCCTCGGCATCATTCTTGGCCTCATGATGTGCTTCGACCTCGGCGGTCCGGTCAATAAGGTTGCCTACGCCTTCGCCGTCGCCGGCCTGGGTGCCGCAACGCTGGACAACCAGGCACCGTGGCAGATCATGGCAGCCGTCATGGCCTCCGGCATGGTTCCGCCGCTGGCCATGGCCCTCGCCTCTACGGTCCTCGACAAGAAGCGCTTCAGCCTGGCCGAGCGCGAGAACGGCAAGGCCGCCTGGCTGCTGGGCGCATCGTTCATCTCCGAAGGTGCCATCCCGTTCGCCGCTGCCGACCCGCTCCGGGTCATCCCGGCCAGCATGCTGGGCGGTGCAGTGACCGGCGCCATCTCCATGGCGGCGGGCGTAGGTTCGAAGGCCCCGCACGGCGGCATCTTCGTCTTCTTCGCCATCGACAACTTCCTCATGTTTGTTGTCTCGATCCTCGTCGGAACGGTCGTCACTGCCCTGGCAGTCATCGCCCTCAAGCGCTGGGCCGTCCGCAAGTCCGTTGATACCGTGGAGCCGGTTCCAGTAACTGTCTGACCCGGTTCGGTATTTCCCAACCATCTGTCTCGACCTGATATCCAAGGAGCACAAATGTTCGAACGCACCGCCACCATCGCCAGCCGCGTCGGCCTGCATGCCCGCCCGGCCGCCATCTTTGCCGAGGCCGCCGGCGAGTACCCGCACGAGATCACGATCGCCCGCAAGGGCGAACCGGCCGACGAGGCCATGGACGCAGCCAGCATCCTGTCCCTCATGAGCCTGGGCGCATCGCACGGCGATGTTGTGGTCCTGCGTGCCGAGGGCGACGGCGCCGACACCGCCCTGGACCACCTGGTCCAGATCCTGGAAACCGATCACGACGCCGAGTAGCAGCTCGACGGGCTAGTACAGACCGCTTAGGTCAGCGTCAGGCGGCCGGCCGGCTGCGCCACGGTAAGTCCCGTATTCCGGGCACGTGGCGCGCGGGCCGGCCGTTGCATTTAACCTCCGGGTACGTTCCTTGTTTTTGCCGGATGGCCCTACTAGCGTGGAAAACGTGGCGACACACCGTTCAACAGACCGCATTCGGAGCCGTACCCGGACTGAAAGAGGATGAGACAGTGGCTACCCTGCAGGAAACCATCGAGGTGGATGTTCCTGTGTCCACCGCCTACAACCAGTGGACGCAGTTCGAATCGTTCCCGGAGTTCATGCGGGGCGTCGAGTCCGTGGAACAGATCGACGAGACGTCCCTTCATTTCCGGACGGACATCGCCGGCGTCAGGCGCGAGTACAACGCCCAGATCACTGAACAACTGCCGGACCGCCGCATTGCCTGGGTCAGCACGGACAAACCGCGCAACTCCGGCGAGGTTTCCTTCGAACCCCTAGGGCCGGAGCAGACGCGCGTCACCGTGGCGCTGGATTGGGAACCCGAGGGATTGGTGGAGAAGGCGGGCTCCGCCGTCCACGCGGACAGCCACCAGATCAGTGCCGACCTGAAGCGGTTCAAGCAGTTCATCGAAGAGCGCGGCATTGAAACCGGTGCCTGGCGTTCCGCCGTGGACGTCGGCGAAGTCGAAGAAACCGACGAAGAGGCCGGCTTCGCCGCCAGCGCATCGGCTCCGCACGCCCAGCACTTGCGCGCCCACGCAGCCCACGCGCAGCCGCCCCATACGCCCACGCCTTCGCCGCAGCGTCCGGCCGGTGTGGACCCTTTTATTGACGACGCTGAACCATCGGATCCGAGCTGACCATGCCTGAGAAGAAGAACCCCAGCCTGAAGGATCCCGAACTGTACGAGGAACTCCGGGAGGATGGCGCGTCAAAGGAAAAGGCAGCGCGCATTTCCAACGCCGCGGCCAAGAAGGGCCGTTCGGCCGTGGGCCGCAAAGGCGGCAAGGCCGGCGACTATGAGGACTGGACGGTGGCTCAGCTGAAGTCCCGCGCCAAGGAGATCGGCCTTACCGGATACTCCGCCAAGAAGAAAAGCGAGCTGATTTCGGCTCTCAGAAACCACTGACCGCGGCCGCCATGGGTTACCGTACCGGCCGGCGCCGCGCCCGCCACCCCATTCCACGCCAGCCCGGTGGGATGCACTCCGTAGGGGGCCGCCGCCGCTGCGGTACGGCCGCGTCAGGCCCCTTTGCGCCGGCTCTTGGCCGGTTCCTTGGCTGCAGCCTCCTTCGCAGCAGGCTTTGTTGTCGTTTTGCTGGCAGTCTTCGTCGCCGTCGCCTTGCTGCCCGCCCCTTTTGCTGCGGTGGACCGGGTTGCTGCGGTGGACCGGGCCGGGGCCGCCTTGGTCCGGGTTGCCTTCTCGGGAGCATCCTCGGCGCTGTCTGTCTTGGACGCGTCGCCGGTGCCGCCACCCCTTTTCTTTTCAAGGCTTCGCTTGAGAGCCTCCATCAGGTCGATCACTTCGCCGCTTCCGGCTTCGGCAGCCTCGGCGCCGAACGTCTGTTCCGTGTCCAGGGACTCTCCCTGCTCGATCTTCGCGTCGATGAGTTTGCGGAGCTGCACCTGGTAATCGTCAGTGAACTGGCTCGGATCGAAGTCTCCGGCCATGGAGTCCACCAGCGCCGCGGACATCTCGCGCTCCTGGGCGGAGATGCGGACCGTTGTCTCGAGGGCGGGGAAGGCCGCTTCCCTGACTTCGTCGGACCACAGCAGGGACTGCAGCACCAGGACGTCATCCCGGATCCGCAAGGCGCCAAGCCGGGTCTTCTCACGGAGGGCGAACTGGACCACGGCCACCCGGTCCGTATCCTCCAACGCCCTGCGGAGGAGGACATAGGCCTTGGGCGACTTGGAGTCGGGTTCGAGGTAGTAGCTCTTCTCGAACATCATGGGATCGAGCTGCTCGGACGGGACAAACTGCACCACTTCGATCTCGTGGCTGCTCTCCGCCGGGATGGACTTGAGCTCATCCCGGGTGAGGACCACCGTGCGGCCGTCCTCCTCGTAGGCCTTGTCGATGTCCGCATAGTCCACGATCTCGCCGCACACTTCGCAGCGGCGCTGGTAGCGGATGCGCCCGCCGTCGGCGCCATGGACCTGGTGCAGCCCGATGTCGTGGTCCTCGGTGGCGCTGTAGACCTTGACCGGCACGTTGACCAGCCCAAATGCGATAGCGCCTTTCCAGATGGCTCTCATGGATCAAGTGAACATCAGAGTTGCCCGGAGGTGAAGACCTTTGGCAGGCAGTAGGGAACGTGTCCGGGTCCAGGGCCGCGAACTGGTGGTCACCAACCTGGACAAGGTGATGTATCCGGAGACGGGCACCACCAAGGCGGATGTCCTGGCGTACTATGCCGCCGTGGCCCCGGTGCTGATCCCTGCCGCGGCCAACCGGCCCGCCACCCGGAAGCGCTGGGTCAACGGCGTGGGCACCGCGGAGGCGCCGGGACAGATGTTCTTCCAGAAAAACCTGGAAGACTCCACCCCCGGCTGGATTCCGCGCGCTTCCATCCGCCATAAGGAGCGCAGCAACCAGTACCCCCTGGTCAATGACGCCGCCACCCTCACGTGGCTGGCCCAGATGGGGTCGCTGGAAATCCACGTCCCGCAATGGCGCGTCGATCCGCACGGGAATCCCATGTTCCCCGACCGGCTGGTGCTGGACCTGGATCCGGGGGAGGGCGCCGGCCTGGCTGAATGTGTGGAGGTGGCCCGGCTTGCTCGCGCCATCCTCACGGACGTGGGGCTGGATCCCGTTCCCGTGACAAGCGGCAGCAAGGGAATCCACCTCTACGCCGGCCTCGACGGCACGCAGAGCTCGGACCAGGTTTCCGACTTCGCCCATGAACTTGCCCGCGCCTTGGAAGCGGACCACCCGGGCCTTGCCGTCAGCGATATGAAGAAGACGCTGCGCACCGGCAAAGTGCTGGTGGACTGGAGCCAGAACAATGCCGCCAAAACCACCATCGTGCCCTACTCGCTCCGGGGCAGGCTGAAGCCCACTGTGGCGGCCCCGCGGACCTGGCGTGAGCTGGCCTCGCCCGCCCTGAAGCAACTGGACTACCGCGAGGTCATGCGGCGGGTGAAGGACGGCAAGGACCCCTTCGCTCCGGTGTCCGCCCACGGCGGGCACGTCCAGGGCCCTTCCGACGGCGGCGGCCCGCGCGGCAGCAGGTCCGGTGGCGGGTCCGGCAACACCAAGGCCGGCGGCGGTGGAACAGCCGACGGCGGACACGCGGATCCGCGGCTGGAGAAGTACCGCGCCATGCGGGACCCGGAAGGAACCCCTGAGCCATTCAGCGCGGACCGGCACCGGGCGGACCCGAACGCCGGCACCATCAGGGAGCGGTTTGTAATCCAGGAGCACCACGCCAGCCGGCTGCATTTCGACTTCCGGCTGGAACGGGACGGCGTGCTGGTGTCCTGGGCGCTTCCCAAGGGGGTGCCCGCGAGCGGGGCGCAGAACCACCTGGCGGTCCAGACGGAGGACCATCCCATGGATTACCTCGACTTCGAGGGGACCATCCCCAAAGGCCAGTACGGCGCCGGAACCGTCACCGTCTGGGACCACGGCTACTACGAATGCGATAAGTGGATCGCGGGCAAGGAAGTCATCGCCACGCTGACAGGGGCCGACGGCGGCGGCCTGGGTGGAACAAAGAGGTTCGCGCTGATCCGGACCAGCCGGGACAGCGACGCCCCGCAGGGCACCGAACAATCCCAGTGGCTCATTCACCTGATGGACCGCAAGGGGCACGGAGCCCCGGCAAAACAAGCTGCTCCGGCAAAGAAGGAACAGGACGGGACCCAGCAGGCTTCCGCAGCCCCCCGGCCTGCGGCACAGACTGCTGCACCATCTGCCGCCCCGGATTTCTCGCCCATGCTCGCCGGCGCCGGGACGACTGCCGATCTTCGCGGCCTGGACTGGCAGTTCGAACTGAAGTGGGACGGCATCCGGGCCATCATCATCGCCGATGAGGACAGGATCCGGCTGATCAGCCGCAACGGAAACGACGTGTCTGCAAGCTACCCGGAACTGACGGACCGCAGGTGCTGGCCGGAGCAGAGTTTCACCGCCGACGGCGAGATCGTCGCCGTCGGGCCTTCCGGGCGGCCCGATTTCGGGCTGCTGCAGACGCGGATGAAGCTGACCAGGGCAGCCGATGTCGCCAAGGCGCGGGCAGCCACGCCGGTCCGGCTGATGGTGTTCGACCTGCTGTCCGACGGCGGCGAGGACCTCCGCCGGATGCCGTTGCGGAAGCGGCGGGCGCGCCTGGATGAACTGGGCTGGCCGGCAGGATGCCCGGTGCACCTGTCCGAGGTGCTCGACCACGAGGTGGAGGACCTTCTGGCGAGCGCCAGGGAACTGGGACTTGAAGGGATCATGGCCAAGCGCATTGACGGCCGGTACGTCAGCGGCGAGCGCAGCAAGTCCTGGCTGAAGCTGAAGTTCGAACGCACGCAGGAAGTGCTGGTGGGCGGCTGGCGTCCCGGCAAGGGGTCACGGCACGGCTCCGTGGGGTCGCTGCTGGTGGGGATCCCCGAGGGCGGCAAGCTGCGGTACGTGGGACGCGTGGGCAGCGGCTTCAGCGACCGTGAGTTGAACGAACTGCGGCTGCAGATGGATTCCCTGTCCAGGAAGACCTCCCCGTTCACCGAGGTACCCGCCGCCGACGCCTCGGACGCGCACTGGGTGACACCCGGCCTGGTGGGCGAGGTGACGTTCGGGGACTGGACCGGGGCCGGGAAGCTGCGGCATCCGGTGTGGCGGGGCTGGCGCCTGGACAAGAATCCGGACGACGTCGTGGCGGAGTCCGGCTGAGGCCGCATCCCGGGCCGCTTGGGGACACGTCCCCGGGTATTTTCCCGGGGCACGAAAAAGCCGGGCAACACCTGACATTGGTGTCGCCCGGCCGCGGGTTCGTCTTACGAGGAGTGCGGCATCTGCGGCCTGCCGGTCCGGTGGACCGCGGTGACTGCTGCTTCATGGCCCATCCGTCCGTGGGCGGTGCCGCGTTCTTTGGGATGGCGGCGTTTGCCGTTGCCGTCCGGCCACTGCCTGCCCCCGTTGACCGGGCCGGCAGAGGCTGTCAGCTCAGGCGCAGGCACCTCGTCCATGGACTCCGCCAGGTGACTGGCCAGTTCCGGCTCGAGCTGTCCCCCAGGATTTTTCTCAGCCATTGCGCTCTTCCTTTCCGCGTTGAAATGAAGTGTCCACCAATACTAGGTCTGCAGTAACTGCTTGTCTGCAGGAACTACCAGCGGACTTTTTTCTCGGCAGGGCCTTGCTTGCCGCTTGCGTGCGTGGGTTTGTGGCCGTGCGAAACGCTCTTCGAAACGGCGCCTCCACGGGATTTGCTGGCCAGCATTTCCCGCTGGGCGTCCGTCAGCTTGGACTTGATGCCTCCGGCCTCCGGCGCCCCTGCCTTCGGGTCAGTTGCGGGCTCGGCGTTCTTGCTGTTGGTTTTGTCGGTCATGGAAGCTCTCCTTGTGGAATGGAATCGGGTGGCGGTGATGAGATGCGGACGCACACGCTGGAAGATCGCGGTGGAGAGATCACGACGACGGGGGTCGCCAGGAGGGATCAGTGCGGGCGTACGCCTCGACTAGCGCGGATGGCTGGTGAATACGGCAGGCGGGACAGGCCAGCAGGTTCAACCGCTGACGGCCGCGGGCCTATCCAAAGATCAGTGTTCCCATGGCTCAACCATAGACAGTGATCCGGTCCGTTGGAAACCCCCGTTTTGGATGGATTCCTGTGCCGCCCGAACGCGGCCTGCTTCCGGGTCCAGGGGCCGGATTCCGGCGCATTTGGGCGTTTTTTCGGGCTGCCGGCGGAAAAGGTTTGGCAACGACGCCCGGCACGGCCGGATTTCCAGTGCTGGCGCGGTGAAACGGCGCAAAACAAATTCGGCTTTGGAGCCGAATACGGGCCTGAAACGCGGGATCATACGCCACTGAACTCGGAAACGCCATGGAAATCGCGTAAAATTGAAAGCCTGCCCGGAGCGGGGCAGCTACAAGTCGCAAGCAAATGACCTCCACAGGAGCAGCCCAAATGCCCAAAGACCGAAGCATGACCGACTCTTCAGCAGGCGTGAACAACGCCCGCGGGACCAACAATATTGCGCCCCAAAGCGCCAAGAAGCCGAGGCTGTTGCCTCGCCGCAGGCTCAAAGTCTCCGACATCAACGTCGTCAACAAGCCGATGCTTAAGAAAGCACTCGGCGGAACCATCGTGGGTAACACCATGGAATGGTACGACGTCGGCGTGTTCGGCTACCTGATCACCACCATGGGACCGGTGTTCCTGCCTGAGGCTGACAAGTCCGTGCAGACCCTGTTCCTGCTGGGAACCTTCGCCGCCACCTTTATCGCCCGTCCGCTGGGCGGAGTCATCTTCGGCTGGCTCGGCGACAAGATCGGGCGCCAGAAGGTCCTCGCCGCCACGCTGATGCTGATGGCCGCTAGTACTTTCGCCGTCGGCCTGCTGCCCGGCTATGCGCAGATCGGAATGTGGGCCGCGGCCCTGCTGGTGCTGCTCAAGCTGGTCCAGGGTTTCTCCACCGGCGGCGAGTACGCCGGTGCCACCACTTTTGTGAGCGAATACGCCCCGGACAAGCGCCGCGGCTTCTTCGCCAGCTTCCTGGACATGGGCAGCTACCTCGGCTTCGCCCTCGGCGCCGCCCTCGTCTCCGTGCTGCAGCTGACCCTGGGTCAGGGCGCCATGGAGGAGTGGGGCTGGAGGATCCCGTTCCTGGTTGCCGGCCCGCTCGGCCTGATCGCGGTCTACTTCCGTAGCAAGATTGAGGAATCCCCGCAGTTCCAGGCCACCCTGGATGCCCAGGAGAACCTCGCCAAGGACGCAACCGCCTCGGACACCTCAGCCTCCAAGGGCCCGCTGGGCATCGTGAAGGCGTACTGGCGCTCCCTCATCGTCGCGATGATCCTGGTTGCCGCCGCGAACACCGCCGGCTACGCACTGACCTCCTACATGCCGACGTACCTGACGGAGTCCAAGGGCTACGACGAGGTGCATGGCACGCTGCTGACCATCCCCGTCCTGGTCATCATGAGCCTCTGCATCCCGCTGACCGGCAAGCTCTCCGACCGGATCGGCCGACGCCCCGTGTTGTGGATCGGTGCCATCAGCACCGTCGTCCTGGCCACCCCTGCGTTCCTCCTGATCGGCGTCGGTGAAGTCTGGTCCACGCTGGCCGGCCTTTCCCTTATTGCTTTCCCGGTGACGTTCTACGTGGCGAACCTGGCCTCGGCGCTGCCGGCACAGTTCCCGACTGCCAGCCGTTACGGCGCCATGGGCATCGCCTACAACTTCGCGGTGGCAATCTTCGGCGGAACCACGCCGTTCATCGTGGCAGCACTGATCACGGCCACGGGCAACGACATGATGCCCGCGTACTACCTGATGGCCACCTCTGCCATCGGTGCCGTCGCGATCTATTTCCTGAAGGAATCGGCCAACCGTCCGCTGCCGGGTTCCATGCCCAGCGTGGACACCCAGGCTGAAGCCCATGAGCTCGTGGCCACCCAGGATGAGAACCCGCTGATCGACCTGGATGACATGCCTTTCGAGGATCAGGCCCCGGAGCCCGAAAAGGTTCCGGCCAAGGTCTGACCGACCTTGTAGTCCAGACCCCCGCCCGGTGAGGCCTGCCTTGCACGATGTTCCTTTGTGACAGCGTGCAAAGCAGGCCTCTCGCGCGTCTGGCAGACTTTTTGACGGCAGCAAGCACAGAAGAAGGGAGGTACGCATGATCGACGCCGGCATGCGGCATCTCCGCGCCCTGCATCGGCTTGGCCCCGCAAACAACGATCACCTATCAGCGCTGCGCGTCGCCGTGAGTGTGGCGGTTCCGTCATTGGCCCTCCTCTTCCTGGGCCGCCCTGAACTGATCATCTACGCCGTCTTCGGCGCCCTGACCGGGATGTACGGACGGTCCGAGCCCCACCAGCTCCGCCTCGTGCACCAGGCGCAGGCCGCACTCGTGCTGCTCGGCGGGGTTGGCGTGGGCATCTTCCTGTCCGTCAACCACCTCCATTCGTGGTGGCTGGTGGGAGTGGAAGCCTTCCTGGCCGGCGTCGGCTCGGTGTTCTCCGACAGGGTGAACCTGAAGCCCAACGGTCCGTTCTTCGGCATCCTTGCCCTGGGCGCCTGCGCATCCGTCCCCACGACGGTTCCCTGGTTCGCGGCGCTACTCATCGCCGCCGCCTCCGCTGCGTTTTCATTGGTTATCGGGTTTGGCGGCTGGGTCCGCGGCCGCAGGTGGCAGCCCGGAGCGGTCCGGACTGCGGTATCCCTGCGCGGACCGCGCAGTCAGGCTGCCATGATCCACGCGGCACGATACGCCGTGGCTGTGGGAGCCGCCGGCGCCATCGGCGTCCTGAGCGGCAGCGGCCACCCGCACTGGGCCATGGCCGCCGCCGCGGTCCCCCTCGCCGGGTCCGACCTGCCCAGCAGCGTGCACCGCGGGCTCCACCGCATCATGGGGACTTTCCTCGGGCTGGTACTGGTCGCCGTCGTGCTTCTGCCGGCCCCGTGGGCCCCGCTACAGGTCTTCCCTGGGGCGGAAGCCGCCGTGCTGGCGTTGCTGGTGATCGTCTTCCAGTTCACCACCGAGCTTTTCATGACCCGGCATTATGGCCTGGCCATGGTGTCCTTCACTCCCGTGATTCTGCTTATGACGCAGCTTGCCGCTCCGGCGGATCCGTACGTCCTCATCACGGAACGGGCCGTGGAAACGGTGGTCGGAGCGGTGGTCGGCATTGTGGTCATTGTGCTGGTCCGGCGGCGGCGGCGGACTAACTGAGCCCGTGTCCCTACTTCGCGGGCCTCTTCGCCGGACCTGAGGTGAACCGCGCCGGCAGCATGCGCGAAACGGCGGCCACTATCTTGTACCGCTTCGTTGGGATGGAAACGGCCCGGCCCCGGTCGTTGTCCGCCAGCCCCTCCCGGACCACCCGTTCGGCGGACAGCCACAGCCAGCGCGGGGCCGCCGTTTTGTCCATGCCCATGCGGTCATGGAATTCGGTGTGGGTGAACCCCGGGCACACCGCCGTGACTTTCACTCCGCTGCCGGCATACGCCAGGTTGGCCCAGCGGCTGAAGGTCACCTGCCAGGCCTTCGCCGCCGAGTAGCTCCCCCGGTTGGCAAAGGCGGCGACGCTGGCCACATTGATGATCCTGCCTGAATGGCGCGCCAGCATCCCCTGCAGGGCCGCGTGGCACAGTTCCATGGGCGTCTGGACATGCAGCCGCAGGTGCCTGCGTTCCTCCTCCAGGCTGTTCTTGTCGAAAGGCTTCAGCAGCCCGATCCCGGCGTTGTTGACCAGGATTTCCACCGGCCGCGACGCGTCGGACAGGCGTTCGACGACGGCGGCCACCCCGGCGTCGTCCGTCAGGTCCGCGGAAAGCACCTCAGCGGTGATGCTGTAGTTGTTCTCGAGTTCGTGCGCGGCGGCCCGCAGCCGCTCCCTGTCGCGGGCGACCAGCACCAGATGATGGCCCTCCTCTGCCAGCTGGCGGGCAAATTCGGCGCCAAGGCCAGCCGTGGCGCCGGTGATCAGGGCTGTGGGTCCGGGAACTTGTTCCGTCATGGCAAGATCCTAGCCGGGCGGGCCCGTCCGCGCTGCTGGCGGGCCCGCCGGTCGGGCATCCTTAGGCGAACTTCGCCAGCGGGTTCTCCAGCCTGCCGGCCATCTGCAGGCCGCCGGACGGGTCCGTGAGGTCCAGCATCTGCTGGTTGTTGCGCAGCTGCAGCCTGTTGAGGCAGGAGAACTGGAAGTCCGGCGCGAACAGGTCGTGGCGGACAAACTGGTCCGCCAGTTCCGGGTGCTCTGCCTGGTAGCCGTGAACGGCCGCAGCCGCGATGCGCCAGAATTCGTCGCCGCTGAGCACGCCGTCCTCCTCCAGGAGGGCGCCGAGGAAGCGGAAAATGCAGTCGAACACGTCGGTGAAGATGGCCAGCACCTTCTCGCCGTCGGGAATGTCGACCTTGATCCGGGACACGGCCTCGGGCAGGTCAAGCCTATCCCCCATCACGACGATTTCCTCGGCGATGTCCTTCATGACCGCCCGGACCGGCACGCCGTTTTCCAGGACCAGGATCACGTTCTCGCCGTGCGGCATGAACGCCAGCTCGTAGCGGTACAGGCAGTGCACCAGCGGGACGAGGTACGCCTCGAAGTACCGTCGCAGCCACTCCCCGGCCTGCAGGCCGGACTGTTCGATCAGCGCTGACACCATGGGTTTGCCCGCCGCGTCGACGTGCAGGAGCGAGGCCATGGTGGCCAGCTGCTGTCCGTCCTCCAGCAGCGGCAGGGGACTTTCCCTCCACAGGGCGGACAGCATCTTGCGGTAGGGCGAGCCCTTCGCGGATGCCGCCTCGTAGTAGCCGTTGTGGTATCCGATGGCGGCCACTTCGCGGATCATGGCGAGCCCGCGGTCCTGCAGGGCCTCGTCGCTGACGATCAGTTCCTGGAGCCAGTCGTTGATGGCCGGTGTTGCCTTCATGTACTGCGGCGACAGGCCGCGCATGAAGCCCATGTTCAGGACGGACATGGCCGTCTTCACGTAGGCCTTTTCCGGTGCGGCCGTGTTAAAAAAGGTCCGGATGGACTGCTGTGCCTGATAGCTGTCCGCCCCGATCCCGAGGTGGACGATATGCTGCTGGGCAATTTCGGCGGCAAAAGTCACCGTCAGCTTGTTCTCCCACTGCCACGGGTGCACCGGCATCAGGATATACCGGGCCGGATCGAGGCCGAGCGCGCCGAGTTCGGCGTCGAAGTGGGCCAGGGCCCCCGCCCCCAGTTCGGCGTCAAGGTGGGCGGCGCAGTCCAGTCCCTCGCTGGAGGTGAACACGGCCTTGCTCCGATGGACCGCGATCCATTCCAGCTGCACGGGGGCGCCGGTTTCCGGAGCAAACGCACGGTAGTCGCTGATGCCAAAGCCCAGCCGGCCGTTGTTTGCCACGAAACAGGGGTGGCCCTCGGTCATGCTGCGTTCAATGGCCTGGAAGTCCGTGGCGACGTCCGCTCCGCGGGTCACGCCGGCTGCCAGTTCAGCGGACGACGGCTGGCCCATCCACTGCTTGTACGCGTGGCTGGACAGCGTGCTGCTGATCTCCTCAAGGTAGACCGGTAGCATCTCCTCCCGGATTCCCAGGGCGTCGCGGAATTCGGTGATGAACCGGAGCGCATCCAGGGGCGCGTCCTGGCCCTCGCGGCTGCAGCTGATGGAGGCGGCATCGACGGACCAGTGGTCGAGGTGCAGGACCCTGGCCGAGAACCGGTATTCAACCGAGGCGTCATCGCTGAGCACCCGGTATTCGCGGCCTGTACTCCCGGACGGGTCCCCTGCGCTGGTCCGTTCCGGGCTGAGGATCCGCTCGTGGGAGAACTCGGCGAGCGCCTTGCGGACCAGATGCCGGTTGGCGGCCGCCCAGCGTTCCGGAGTCAGGTGGGTTGCGGCGTTGCCTGCGGTCTGGACGGATTCAAGTTCAGCGGTGGTCATAGCGATGCTCCCTGGTGGATCGGGGATGAGTGTAGGGCTGCGCGGGCCGAGTGGAAGGCCTCACGGGTGCAGAAGCTGAGGAGCGCCTGCTTGTCCGGAAGGGTCACTTCTCCGGCGGGCTGGAAACCCAGCCGCGCGTTGAGGACATGGATTTTGTGGTTCCGGGCGTCGGGCTCAACAACCACGCGCTCCACCTTGTCCTTGGCGAAGAGCCTGTCCAGGACCGTGTCCATCACGGCGGCGGTGTAGCCGGTCCGCGGCGGGCCGGACGGCGGGGCGACGAGGAGGTGCATCCCGATGTCCCCCGGCTGGACGGCGTACAGGCCCGCCAGCGGCGACTGCACCGGAAGGTATTCCTCCATCAGGAAGGCGGGAACGCCGTCGTCGAGCCCCAGCAGCGCGTGGTGATGCCCACTGGACTGGATTTCGGAGTATTCCTCCACAACGTCGTCCACGGTGGCGGACTGCATCCCCCAGAAGGCGGCGTACGGCCGGGTCACCCAGCTGTGGAGGAGTTCCGCGTCAGCCTCCGGGTCGAAGCAGCGGAAAGTGAAACTCATGCGTGCACCCGTGCCGATTCACCGCAAGCCGCTTCGCGGACGCCGGCCGGGAACTCCGGCTGCTCCTGCACGCCGAACTCCTGGAACGCGATGCGGCGCTCCACGGGATAGACCTCGCGCCCGGCGATCTCGCGCAGGATGCACGAGTTGCGGTAGGCCGCCATGCCCAGGTCCGGCGTGACGAAGCCGTGGGTGTGGAGCTCGGCGTTCTGGACGAAGATCTCGCCGGGTTCGACGCTGGTGCTGTAGTTGCGTTCGACGGCGAACCTGCCGGTGTTGTCCCGTGCGATCCGGTCCTGCACGCCGGCAAGGAATTCCGGCTCGCGGTAGCCGTAGCCGGTGGCAAGCACCACGGCTTCGGTGTCCAGCGAGTAGTCAGCGCCCTGTTCCTCGTGCCGCAGCGCCAGGGTGTGCGACCCGGCTGCCGGGTCCCACGACGCCCCGGTGAGCGCCGAGTGCGTCAGCAGCCGGGTATCCACGATCCCGGAGAGGCTCTTGGCGTACAGCAGATCGTAGATGGCATCGATGAGCTCGGAGTTGATGCCCTTGTACAGGTTTTTCTGGCTCTTGATGAGGCCGTCGCGCTGTTCCTGCGGGAGCCCATGAAAGTAGTCCACGTATTCCGGCGACGTCATTTCCAGGGTGAGCTTGGTGTACTCCAGGGGGAAGAACCGGCCGGACCGGGTGACCCAGTTGAGCCGGTACCCGTGGACGTCGATCTCCTGCAGCAGCTCGTAGTAGATTTCCGCGGCGCTCTGGCCGCTGCCCACGATGGTGATGCTCCGCTGCTTCTGCAGTTCAGCCTTCCTCGACAGGTAATCGGCATTGTGGAGGACAAGTCCCCCTCTGTCGTTGGCCGCCGCGTCGACTATGCCGTCACAGGCCGCGGGCACATACGGCGACGTTCCGGTGCCAAGCACCAGCCGCCGCGCGCGCAGCACCTCGGGCCCCGCGGTACCGTCAACGGACAGTGTGTACACGCCGTCGTCGTACGTGATCCCCCGGACGTCCGTGCCGAACCGCACCGAATCGAGCTGGCCGGCCACCCACTGGCAGTACTGGTTGTACTCGGCGCGCAGCGGGTAGAAGTTTTCACGGATGTAGAAGCGGTAGAGCCGGCCGGTCTGCTTGAGGAAGTTCAGGAACGAATACGGGGACGTGGGGTCCGCGAGCGTCACGAGGTCGGCCATAAAGGGCACCTGGAGGTGGGCCGGTTCCAGCATCATCCCGGGGTGCCAGTCGAACGAGTCGCGGCGTTCCAGGAACACCGCGTCCAGACCATCCACCGGCTCCGTGAGCGCGGCGAGCCCGAGGTTGAAGGGCCCGACGCCGATTCCGGCGAAGTCGTAAATGCGGCCCGCGCCGGCGGTGCCGGCTGCAGCCGTGTTGGAATTGGCGGCTCTCACGCTGCGGCCCCCTGTCCGGCAAGCAGGGCTGCGCCGGTGCTGCGGAGCAGGCTGATGATCGCGTTGATGTCTTCAGGCGTGGCCTCGGCGTTCAGCAGGGTGAACTTCAGGTAGTGCCGGCCCTCCACCTTGGTTCCGGCCACCACGGCCGCACCCGAGGCAAAGACGGCTGCCCTGATGGCGGGATTGAGGGTGTCCGCCGCATCCTCGCCGAGGCGGGTCCCGTCCGCGAGGACCGGACGGTAGCGAAACACCAGCGTGCTGAGCTGCGGTTTGGCAACGAGCTCAAAGTCGCGGTCCGCGTCCAGTGCCTGCCCGGTGCGGGCGGCAAGGTCGATCGCTTCGTCCAGCAGGGCGCCCACCGCGTCCGCTCCCATGATCCGCAGGGTGAGCCAGAGTTTGAGGGCATCAAAGCGGCGGGTGGTCTGGATGCTCTTGTCCACCTGGTTTGGGATGTCCGCCAGGGCGGCGCTCTCCGGGTTCAGGTAGTCCGCGTAGTACGTCACGTGCCGCAGCATGGCCGTGTCCCGCACCAGGAGGGCACTGGAGCTCACGGGCTGGAAGAACGTCTTGTGGTAATCGACCGTGACCGAATCGGCCAGCCGGATTCCATCCAGGCGGTGTCCGTAGCGGCCGGAGACCATCAGCCCGCCGCCGTAGGCGGCGTCCACGTGGAACCACGCGCCGTACGCCTTGGCGAGCGCGGCAAGTTCGGCGAGCGGGTCCACCGCACCGAAGTCGGTTGTCCCAGCGGTCCCGACCACAGCCATGGGGACAAGCCCGGAGCTGGCGGTCTCCGCGAGCGCGGCGGCCAGGGCAGTGGTGTCCATGCGGTGGTCCGGCCCGTACGCGACCGGCACGACGGCGTCGTAGCCCAGGCCCAGCATGGACGCGGACTTGCGGATGCTGAAGTGGCTGTCCTCGGAGGAGAAAATCCGCAGCTTGTCCAGCAGCCCGGGCAGCCGGAGGGTCTCATTGCCGGGAAGCTTCCGCAGCCCGGCCACCGCGTGGTTGCGGGCAATGAGCAGCGCCTGGAAGTTGGACTGGCTGCCGCCTGACGTGAAGACGCCGTCCGCCGCATCGCCGAGGGACAGCCGCTCCGCCGTCCAGTCGATGAGCCGGCGCTCGATCATGGTGGCGCCCGCGCTCTGGTCCCAGGTGTCCATGGACGAATTCACGGCGGAGAGGATGCTCTCCCCCACCAGCGCCGGAATGACCACGGGGCAGTTCAGGTGGGCGGCGTACTTCGAGTCGTGGAAGTAGACGGCGTCCCGCAGGTAAACCTCTTCGAGTTCCGCCAGCGCGGCAGCAGTGTCCGGCAGCGGGCGGTCCAGATCAACGGCGCCGACGCGTGCTTTGAGTTCCTCGGGCCCGACGCCGGTAAACGGCTTGGTGGTCCGCTCCAGCTTGGTGGCCACGGCAGTGACGCCCTGGAGCACCTGCGCCACGTAGCGGGGTGCGTTGCGGGAGTTGAACAGGTGGTTGGTGGCGGAGAGGGCAAGCTCCACCCGGGAGCCGAAATCATGCCCGGCAGCCGGGGCAGGCAGGTCCAGGATCTCATCATCCACACGGGGCAACAGCGTCACAGGTTTTCCTTTGGTAGGCGGTTGGAGGCGCGCTAACGCAGCAAGGCAAGCCTTACTTAGGTGAACCTTTTAGTCAAACTTTTGTGAGCTAATTGCTAACTTGGCGGAAATCCGGGGTTCTTGCCGCTCAAAGAACGTCATTGACTGTCGCCCGGGCCTCGGCTGAGGCACAATATGCGGCTACTGGGGTGCGGTGGCCTCTGATTTGCGGCGGCAGAGCAGCGTCCACCGGTTCCCGTCGTCCTCCTTGGCATAGGAAAACTGGTCCAGTGCCACCTTGGCGAGGGCCAGCCCGCGTCCACTCGCGAAGAGGTCATCCGGCAGTTCGGCCCTGGACAGGTCTATGCCGGCCGGCCTGGCGTTGTCCGTGAATTCTGCATACAGCCGCTCCGGTTCGCATTCCACCGCAAGGACGAACCGCACCGGGTCGGTGCCGGACGGCCGCGAGTGCTCAATGATGTTGGACGCCACCTCAATCAGTGCGGTTTCGAACCTGATGCGGTCCATGAGTTCGATGCCGGGTTCGCCCTCCCAGAGCTCTCCGAGCAGGTCATGGACCAGCTCCAGGCTGTCGGGCACCGCCGCGGCACGCAGGCTGAACTGGCTGCCCATCAATAGGCCCCGTCCACGGAGGACACCGGCTGCAGCACCTTGTTGAGGTTGGTCATTTCGAGGACCGCGGTGATCTGCGCCGTGGGGTTGGCCAGCCGAAGGTCGCCGCCCGCCTGCCGGGTCTTTTTCAGGCCCGTAATCAGGGCACCGAGGCCGGACGAGTCAATGAAATCAGTGCCGGCCAGGTCAACCACCAGCCGGACCGTGCCGTCGCTGATGAGCGCATCGATGTTGGCGCCGAGGTGCGGCGCCGAGACCATGTTGAGCCGGCCGACCGGCCGGATCACGCCCACTCCGTTGGCCAGGGTCTCATTGTTGAATTCGATCACGGATTTCCTTCTTTCTTTTGGGTGCTGTCCAGCCAGGCATCGTAGCCGGGGTAGCGAACGGCCTGGATGACCACGCTGAAGATCAGCAGGTCAAAGGCTATCCACACAAAATTGACGGAACTGCCCAGGAGGTCCCCCTGGCCCAGCAATAAACGGATGACACCCACCACGGCCGCCAACACGAGGACAGCCATGGCGATCAGCTGGGGCCGGACCAGGTGCCACGGCAGCCGCTTGCGTGCCTGCAGCGTCTTGGGTGTGACCCGGAAATCCAGGTCCCTGCCCAGGAACACGTTCCCGAATGCGGAGGTAACGGACTTGATCCACGTGGGGAACAGGGCCAGCGAGTACTGCTGGCCGCGCCACGTCTTCACGCCCCGCCCCACCACGAGGAACAGGATCTGGTTGACCACCAGGAAGGGGATGAGCCGGAGGAAGAACTCGTTGCTCAGCGACTGCACGGGCAGGATCCCCAGGATGAGGTAAATGACCGGTGCCGCGATATAGGCCACGGCGGCGAAGCCGGCGAGGTAGCTCCACATGGTTGCCAGGTACATCAGCCGCTGGGCCAGGCTCAGCCCTTTTTGCAGCAGCGGGTTCTCCCGGAACATGACCTGCATGGTGCCCTGCGCCCACCGGAGCCGCTGGGTCAGCATCGAATCGAGGTCCTCCGGGGCCAGGCCGTCAGCCAGCTTCTCGTGGTGGTAGGCAGATTCCCAGCCGAGCGAATGCAGCCGCATGCACGTGGCCATGTCCTCGGTGACGGAGATCGTGGCGAGCGGCATGACGGCCTGCGCCTCGCCGGCCTTCTCGGCGTTGACGGAATCGATCAGCACGCGGACGGTTTCCACCGCTCCCAGCGGGGACCAGTCCCGCTGCGACAGCCTGTCCAGGGCAACGTCGTCGACGACGGCGAGTGAACCGTCCACGTCGATGGTCCGGGACAGCCCCTCAATGGAGTTCAGCTCCGCGTGCAGCGCCGCGAAGTCTTCCACCACCAGGTTCCGTGCCACGGTGTCCACCCGTTCCTGGAAACGGTAGGTGACGTCGGCGATGGCCTGCCCTTCGCTGAGCTCCCGCCGGACCTGCCGGAGGTCCGCCGCTACCGTGGACAAGGCGGCCGCCAGCCGCTCCTGCCCGGGGCCAAGCTGGCGCCTCGCCTTCGCCACCACCTGGTCCGCCGTCCGGAGTGCCTTGTTCAGCGCCAGCTCGGTTTCCGAGACGTAGCGCATAACGCCCAGCTGCATCAGGGCTTCCCGGCGGATGATCGCGTTTGAACCGCAGAAGAAGGCGGCGTTCCAGCCGTCCTTCCCCTGCTGGATCGGCCCGTAGAACAGTGGCGCCTGGCTGCCCAGCGGATCGTGGGGCGGGACATTCACGAACACCTGGGGTGTTTGCACCAGGGCCATCTTGCGGTCGTTGAAATAACCGAGGGTGTGGTCGAGGATCCTGGGATCCGGTATTTGGTCGGCATCCAGGATCAGCATGAACTCGCCGTCGGTGGCGAGCAGCGCGTTGTTGAGGTTGCCTGCCTTGGCGTGGCGCGGACGGTTGGCCCAGTCCTCGGACCGGGTGATCCAGCCGATGCCTTCCGCTTCAGCTATGGCCCGCAGTTCGGCCCGGTTGCCGTCGTCCAGGATCCAGGTCCTGTGCGGGTACGCGATATTCCTGGCGGCCCGCGCCGTTCCCATCACGAGGTCCAGCGGCTCGTTGTAGGTAGTGATGAACACGTCCACCGTCAGGCCCGCAGGTGGTGGCGGCGGAGTGTCGCGTTGCCTGTAACGCCACATGGTGACGCCGAACAACAACGAGTCCAGCAGGGAGTAGGTCTCGGCCAGGACGAGCGGTACCGCGATCCACCAGGCGTCCCAGTTGACGGACACCATCCAGCGCCAAATGATGTAGTTCAGGCCCAGGATGGCCGTCGCCAGGACAATCAGCCGAATGGCAAGCTGCCGCGATGTCATAGCCCGGCTGTCCCCCTGGGTCCTGGTCGGTTCGGCCAGCCGCCCGGTGGGGATCCGACTCCAAAGTGAGACCAACGGAGCGGAATAGACGGACTGTCCTGAGTCAGTCCAACCTTATCCGCCCGCCGCGAAAACGGCTAAGGTCGGAGCGAAAGTGTCCGCCGAAAATGAGGCGGGCCGTCAGCCGGCGGCGACTTCCTCCTGCGACGGACCGTCAGGTTCCGTGAGGTGCCGCTGATGGAGCTCCTCCGCCGCCAGTTCGTACCAGGTATGGGCACCGAAGGACGGGTTGCGCGTGTCCAAATGCCGGTACAGGGCATCGGCCAATTTGCTGAGGGCATCATCCGACATGGCCCGGACTGTTGAGGCGGGATCCATGTTCCCTTCGAGGTATTCGGACAGTTCCAGGCCGTTGATGGTGCGCTGCTCCCCGGCGGCTGCCAGGACTCCGTCGGGGTCGGGCCCTGGGATGGTTTCGCCGTCCAGGAGGGCGTTGATCTCCCCGTCCAGGGCGGCCTCGTCGCCGCCTGACAGTCCGGCGTGCTCCATGCAGATGGGCAATTCCGCGGGCTCGGCAAGTTTGAGGGGGAATGCCTCGGAGCCGCCCGCGACGGCTCCGGGGTTTCCATTGGCTTCAGCGGCGCTTCCGGCGATCTGGCGCAGGTACATCAGGACTTCGGGGTCCAGATGCGACGCACCGTGGAGGTCTGCCGTGATGTCCTGTTCCGGGGAGAGCCGGCGCGCGCGGCGCATGATGTGCAGCAGCACGGGGTAATTGGCTTGGGTCAGGCAGCCGGCGACTTCCAGGGTTACCCGTCCGGGATCAACATCCACGCGGACCAGCACACGCAATTTATGGTTCAAGGCTTCTCCCACAGAGACTTCCAAGAGCCAGCTTCATAACTCACCTAAACCATACGAAATTGTTGCCCACGCCACAAGCCGCTTCTCCGGCCCCGGTCAAGCGGCTCCGGGCAGACCTAGACTTAAAGAATGAACGAGAGCACGCTGGATGCATCCGTGGCCGCAGAGCTGCAGGATCTGGTCATCAGCAGTAGCGATGTCAATAGCTTCCTGGCGGAGCTCTGCGAGCTTTCCGCTGTTTCGCTTTCGGACGCCCTCTGCCAGGAAGTGTCCTGCGCGGTCACCCTTAACCGGCACCACAGGACCACCACGGCGGCATGGAGCAACCCGCAGGCCCGGCTCTTTGACGAGATCCAGCACAGTTTCGGCGAGGGTCCCTGCCTCCACGCGATGACGACAGGCACCACGGTGCTGGTCCGGGACACGCGCACGGACACCCGCTGGCCCGAATATGGCCTGGCGATTGCCACCCAGGGGCAGCTTAGCGTGCTGGGTGTGCCACTCACCCTGGACGCAGGGGCTGCCGCAGCGCTGAACGTTTTTGCTCCGGCCGCGGACGTCTTCGATGCCTCAGCGATCCAAAAGGCCGAACTGTTCGCATCCCACGCCGAAAAGGCGCTCCGCCTTGCGGTAAGGATCGGTGTCCGGCAGCAGCTTGCCGAGGACCTGCGGTCCGCCATGGAGTCCCGCACCGCCATCGACCTGGCGGCCGGCATCATCATGGGCCAGAACAGATGCTCGCAGGCAGAGGCAATGGCCATCCTCACCAAGGCCTCCAGCGGCCGGAACCAGAAGCTCCGGGACGTGGCGGAAAAGCTGGTGGGGTCGCTCGCCGCCGAGGGGCACGCCACGCACTTCGACCACTAGACGGCTTCGACCAGGCAGCTTCGACCAGGCAGCGGGGGCCGGCCGGTTGCCTATGAAGCGGCGCCTATGAACCCGTGCCTATGAAGCCGTCACTTCATCCGTGGGCGGCTGTTCCGGCCAGTCAATGAATTGCTCGTAAGCGTCGTGGTGTGTCTTCAGGTAGGCGTAAATGAAGGGGCAATGCGGGATGATCCGCTTCCCTGAGGACACCACATCATCCAGGGCGAAATGTGCCAGCACCTTTGCCAGCCCCTGGCCCTTGAAATTCTCCGCGGTGTCCGTGTGGATGAAGTCCACGTGCCCCGGTCTGTCCATAAAGCGCGATTGAACCGCCAATTTGCCGCCCACACGCAGTTCGTAGCGGTGGAGGTCATCGTTGCGGATGGTGGTGACGTCCGGGCTGAACGTGTCTTCAGTGGATACCGTGTTCTCCGTCATGGTTCGACATTGGCACTTAAAGGCGTCGGTGGCAATGGTCCTCCGGCCCCGCCCGGCGCGCCGTTGGCCGTGCCCTCCGGGCGGCCTGCCGCGCCGCCGGTCCCGCCCTCCGGGCGGGCAGGCAGCGATCGCCCGCGAACCGGAATCGGGCCCAGCAGGAGCACGGCCAGCGCAAAGCACGCCGCTCCTCCGCCCAGCAGTCCAAGCGTCAGTCCGTTGAACGCGGCGTCGGCCACCGGGATGAACACCACGACGGCGGCGGTCGCCACCGCGGCGGCGGGCCGACGGCGCGAGTGGGCGGACGCCGTCGGCCGTTCTTCGAGCCGCCCGAAGGCGGCCAGCACCGGCATTAGGAGCACGATGATGCCGGCCAGGACCAGAGGCCGCGACCACCACCATCCCGCGGTCCCCGCTGCCGGTTTGGGGAAGCCGGTGAGCAGGAGCAGCCCGGACATGGTTGCCAGCAGCGGCAGGTGCCACAGGTAAACGGTCATGGCCCGCCGTCCGGCCAGCCCGACCACCGTCCGGACCCACTTTGCCGCGGCCGCGCCGGTGAGGACCGGACGGGAGAGCTGCAGAGCCGCGGCCTGGGCCATGCCAAGGAGCAGCAGGCAGAAGGTGGGCGGATTCAGGTTTACCAGCATGTTGCCCCGGTACAGCCCGAGGCCCGTGACCAGGCCCAACAGGAGGTTGCTCGCGACGATGATGCCCACCAGCGTGGAGGCACCGGGCCGCCGTTCCGGGGCGTCGGCGAGGATGAATCCCAGCTGCTGGACGGCGCACCACAGGAAAACGATGTTGGCGTAGGCAAGGAGCGGCAGGGCACCGCGGAAGCAGTCAACTGCCACCACCAGCGTGGTGAGTCCGGCCAGCGCAAGCCATGGGGCCCGGTCATGCAGCGCAGCCAGCAAAGGGATGTTCAGCTGGGCCGCCAGATACGCGGCAAGGAACCAGAGCGGCATCCCGGCGCCGGTGACGATCAGCTCCACCACCTGGGGTTCCACGCCAAACAGCCGCGCCGCCCAGAGCCCGGCGAACATAACAGCCAGCAGGGCCGCGGCCGGGCGGATGAGGCGCAGCAGCCTGGCCTGGGCGAATTCCAGGCCGGTGCCGCCGTGTGCCCTGAGCCGCCGCCAGGACTGCAGGCCGGTGATGCCGCCGGCCACGAAGAAGAGCGGCATCACCATGAATATCCAGATGATCGGCTCGAACCAGTCCTGCAGGGCCAGCGTGTTTTCGGTGGTCACCGTGCCGTCAGGGTGGAGCACCGGGCTGACCATCATGGTGTGTCCCACCACCACCAGGGCCAGGCAGAAGAAGCGGGCGAGGTCGATCACCAGGTCGCGTTCCGGTGCGGGCAGGTCCGGCGCTGCGCTTGCCTGTTGCGGCTGTCGTGGCTGCGGAACACCCATTGCGCTCCCTACGGACGCGGATAGAATTCTCTGCGTACCTTCCATTGTCCGCCCGGGCGTCCGTCAAGGGCCACAACCGGGGCGGCGCCGCAGCGTGGCCGAGGGGGCAGCGGCCGGTGGCGACGCTCAGGCAGGCAGCGGTCAGGCGAACAGCAGCCCCAGGAGGCCGAGTACGACGGCGAGCAGCGGCGTCGTACCTTGCGTGGCGGCCGCACGGAGGTACTTCCGCCCGGTCAGGGCCAGGACGGCGGCAGCGAGCAGCATGGAACCGCACGAGCTGAAGATGAGGGTCCAGCCGACTGCCGGCTGGCCGAGGAGGACCGCGCCGGTCCCGATCAGCGCGCCGAGGGCCAGGAACAGGTTGTAGAAGCCCTGGTTGTAGGCGAGCGGCCGGGTGGTCTCGGCGTCGGACTGCGAGGCGACGCCGAAGCGCTTCCAGGTGGCCGGCCGGGTCCAGGTGACGGACTCCATGGTGAAGATGTAGACGTGCAGCAGGGCCGCGATGAACGCGAAAACGAGGGAGGCCGGGATCATGGCTCGATCCTAGCCTCCCTCGTCCTTGGTTTTTCCGCAGGTCCCGGAACTAGCGGGTGAGCGTGGACAGGGCTCCGGCAGCGAAGTCCTTGGCGGAGGCGTTCCACGTCCCGAGCAAGCCCTGGAGGTTTTCACCGTCGGCACGGTGCGGACCGGTTTGCGCTTCCAGCGTGGCCAGCACGCCGGTGCGGAGTTCGGTGTTGAAGTTCACCTTGCCCACGTTCATGGCGGCGGCCTTGACCAGTTCCTCAGCCGGGATGCCGGAGGCGCCGTGCAGCACCAGCGGGATGTGGGTGCGCACTGCGATGTCCTGCAGCACGTCCCACCGCAGCTGGGGGTCCCCCTTGTACTTGCCGTGCACATTGCCCACGGCCACGGCCAGGAGCTGCGCACCGGTGCGGGCGATGAAGTCCTCCACCTGGGCGGAGTCAGTCAGCCCGGCGGTGCCGGTGCCGGTGTCCATCGACAGGGGGCCGGAGGCGTCCGCGCCGAAGGCACGGTCCTCGTCACCGGCCAGGCCGCCCAGTTCCGCTTCAATCACGACGTCGGCATGGCCTTGCGCTGCCAGCACCGCGCGCGCTTCGCGGACCAGTGCGATGTTTTCCTCGTACGGCAACGACGAGCCGTCCGCGAGGACCGAGTCCGCCCCCGCCGCGACGGCGTCGGCTATCACCCGGAGATCGGAGGCATGGTCCAGCTGCACCGCGACGGGGACACTGGCGGCGTCCGCCAGCCCGCGGAGCGCCGTGATGAGCCGCAGCCCGTTAGGGGTGGCGGCAGTCTTGGGAGCCACCAGCAGGATGGCGCCGCGGCCGGCCTCTTCCGCCGCCTCCACCACGGCCAGGGCGGTGGTGAAGTCGTAGCAGGTGAAGGCCGGGACGGCTGCACCCTGCTGCAGGGCGGAAACTACCAGGTGGTCGAGTCGGGCACGCATCAGGCGCTCAGGCCTCCCACCAGGATCCAGGCAACGAAGGTCAGGGCGAAGCCGGCCAGGCCAAGGATGGTGGTGAGCACGGTCCAGGTCCGGAGGCCGTCCGCGACGGTGAGTCCGTAGTAGCGCACCACCACCCAGAAGCCTGCGTCGGTCACATGGGAGAGGCCCAGGGAACCGAAGCCGATGGCGATGACGATCACGGCGATCTGCGCCGGCGTGTAACCGCCGCCGCTGACGGCGGAGGAGAGCAGGCCGGCGGTGGTCACGATGGCCACCGTGGCCGACCCCTGGGCGGCACGGAGGGCGAGCGAGATGATGAAGGCGAGCAGCAGCAGCGGCACACCCAGCGTGTCAAGGGTTTCGGAGAGTGCCTTGCCGATGCCCGAGACCTGCAGCACGCCGCCGAAGACGCCGCCGGCCGCGACGACCATCAGGATGGAGGCGATGGGCGGAAGTGCGCCTTCGAAGATTTCCCCGGTCTCCTTCAGGGACCACTGGCGGCGGACGGCCAGGAGGAAGAACGAGAGAGCAACAGCCACCAGGAGGGCGAAGAACGGGTTGCCGACGAACGCCGCCACTCCGTACCAGGCGCTGTCCTTACTGATTGTCAGCGTGCCCACGGTGCCAAGCAGGATCTGGGAAATCGGGGCGGCGATCAGGAAGATGATCAGGCCGGGGCGCGGCGGGGCAACCGCCAGGGCTCCGGGGCCGTCGTGGCCCACGTGCACCAGGGAAGCGGAACCGAACTCGTCCACCTGGGCCTTGACGGCGGGCACCAGCTCGTAGTCCTTGCGGTTCATGATCGACGCGACCCAGTAGGACAGGAAACCGAGTGGCACGCAGATGGTCAGCGAGATCAGGGCGATCAGTCCGATGTCGGCGCCAAACACGCCGGCGCCGGCAACGATTCCGGGGTGCGGCGGCACGGCCACGTGGATGGCAAGCATGATGCCGGCCATGGGCAGGCCGAACTTGACGGGATGGACGTTGGCGATCTTGGAGAAGGCGTAGACGATCGGGACGAGCACGATGATGCCCACCTCGAAGAACACCGGTATCGCGACGAGGAACCCCACCGCGGTGAGGGCGACGGCCACACGCTTGGCGCCCAGTTTGGCGGTGAAGTGGTCGGCGAGGGACTGGACGCCGCCGGAGACTTCGATCATCCGGCCCAGGATGGCGCCGAGGGCGATCAGCAAGGCGACCTTGCCCATGGTGCTGCCCACGCCGTTGGAAACCACTGTGAAAACGTCCTTGAGCGGGATCTGGGCCGCCACGGCCACCAGGATACTGACCGTCAGCAGTGCCACGAAGGCCTGGATCTTGAAACGGATGATCATAACCAGCAGGAGCGCGACGCCGGCGGCGGCAATGGTCAGCAGCAGCGGAGTACCCAGCTCCACGGCCGGCTTGATGACGGGGGCGTCAGCCGCCCGCACCATCAACGAATTGATCAGGGGGTTCATTGGGATTGTCTCCTTTGACAGACCAGCACGGCTGGCCGACGGGTGGTTCGACGACGGCGGAGGGGGGACCGCCGTCGTCGGGCTTTAGTTGGGGTTTAAGCGGTGCGCTTCGTGGGGGCGACAACCTTGATGACGGCGGAGTCGTCTGCTGCGGCGAGGCCCTGGGCCTGGCCCAGGAGGTACAGCTGCTCGGCTGCTGCCGCGACGGGGGCGGCGAGGCCGGCGGCGCGGGTGGCTTTGCCCACGATACCCATGTCCTTGACGAAGATGTCCAGGCGGCTGAGCACTTCGGCGCCTTCCTCCGTGTAGGCCTCGAGGATGCGCGGGCCGCGGTTGGAGAGCATGAAGGACCCGGCGGCGCCGGCTTCGAGGGCTTTGAGGGTCTTTTCCTGGTCCAGGCCGAGGGCGTCGGCCAGGGCCAGGGCCTCGGCTGCGGCAGCGATGTGGACGCCGCAGAGGAGCTGGTTGACAGTCTTGAGGGCCTGGCCGTCGCCGGGTTTGCCGCCTACGACGGTGAGTGTGGAGGCCAGCAGTTCGAGGGCCGGGCGGGCCTTTTCCTGGGCCTCGGGCGAGGCGCCCACCACGATCAGCAGGTCGCCTTCACCGGCGCGCTTGGGGCCGCCGGAAAGGGGCGCGTCCACCAGTTCGACGCCGTATTCGGCCAGGCGGTCCACGGTGGCCGGGATGGCGTCGGTGCCCACGGTGCTGCCGAGGATCACCACGGCGCCCGGCTTGAGCACGGAGGCCACGCCGTTCGCGCCGAAGAGCACATCGTTGAGCTGCTCGCCGTTGCGCACAGCCAGGAGCAGGGCGTCGGCCCCTTCCGAGGCTTCGCGGGCGGAATCGAAGATGCGGATGCCGGCTTCCTCGGCGAGCTTCAGGCGCGGCTCGGCGATGTCGAAGCCGTGGACGGTGAGCTGGCTGGCCAGGCGGGTGGCCATGGGCAGGCCCATGGCGCCAAGGCCGAGAACGGTGATGGTGTAGCTGCTGGTCATGGTGTTCTCCATTGAATGACGTGGTGTGGCTGGCGGTGTCGGTTCAGAAGGTGTTGCTGAGCTTGCGGGTGACGTCGGCGAGGGACTGGTCGTCGCCCACGTTGCCGGCGAAGACGATGTACGGGATGCCCTTGGCGGGGCCGTCCACCGGCTCCCACAGGCTCACGATGCCCGGGAGCATGGGGCCGCGGACGATCGCGTGCCGGATTTCCAGGCCGTGCGCGGCGACGTCCGAGGAGGTAATGCCGCCCTTGGCAATCACGAAGCGCGGCGGGAAGGTCTTGAGCGTGCGGTTCACGACGGCGACGACGGCGGCGGACACCGTGCGGGCGATCCGCAGGCTTTCGGCGGCATCGTCAGTCCTGATGAGCAGGCGGCTGGTGTGCACGATGACGTCGCCGCTGCGCAGCGCCGCGACCACCGTGTCCACGGTTTCGTCGAGGTAGCTGGCGGCGCTGCCTGTTTCGGTTCCGGTGGCGACAAGCTTCCCGACGTCGATCTCGACGATGTGTGCTGAGCTGTGCTGCTCGGTGAGGGCCTTGAGCTGGCGGGTGGTCACGCCGACGTGCGAGCCGACCACGATGAGTCCGCCGGCTTCCGAGGGGGTGTTGCCGGCGTAGGCCTCTTCGCCGCTGAGTTCGGTGCGGATTTCCTGACCGATCCGGGCGCGGACAAACGGCGGGCCCACACGGTAGAGCAGCTTCTTGCCGCGGCGTTCGGCTTCCTCGAGGCCCAGCGAGAGGGCACGGAGGTCGTTTTCGGAGACGATGTCCGCCACGATCGGGGTGGAGTCAGTGGCCGAGTCGATGGCATCGGCGATGGCCTTGGCGGAGATCTGCGGATCGCTGTCCGGTCCTGCAGCGCGGATGATGTTGAGGTCCAGGACGATCACGGAGTCCGCGGCGAAGCGGCCCTTGGACTTCTCCTCGACGTACTTGGCCATCTCGGAGTTGACGAAGCCGAAGGAGGCGTCCTTGGCGAATTCGGTTTCGGCCACGGGTGTCAGCTTGCCGGCGTCGTCCCCGGTGCCGCGCATGTAGTGCACGCCGCCAATGGTTACGCGGCCGGCGTCGGGGAACGCCGGAATGATGACGACACCGTCGGTCTTCTCGCCGCTGACAGCAGCCACGGTGGCGGCGATGACATCCGGTTCCAGCGGGTAGTGGCCGCGGAGGGTGGAGTCGCTGCGGCTGACAAACCCCAGCCGGAGCCGTTCTCCCCCGGTGGCGCCCGCGGCGGCCAGGGCGTTGCGGACGATTTCCTCGTTCCGCGCGGCGGCCTCGGCCGCGTCCAGGCTGCGCGTGTTGGTGAGCACGTAGACGGCGGGCTTGCTCTGCGCAAAGGCCCAGGTGAAGTCGGCAACGTCCCAGCGGGTGAGGACCGGCAGGTCCGCAACGGACTGCGTGCCGGTGGGGTCGTCGTCGAGCACTACGAGTACTCGGGGCGAGGCTGCCGATGACGCCGCTACAGCGTTGGCAACCAGCTCAGCGGGAATCTGGATCTCTGCCGGGAAGGCGGCCAGTACATCTGCTTCAAGGGGCACTTTGCACTCCGTTGTGTATGAAATCTCTGTTGCCGGTAGGTACTTGTAAGATGTCTGACATCTAACATTCGAATGCTAGTGTGGCACAAGGCACAGGGACGCGCAAGTAGACTTGTCGGACAAATCGTCGCTCATCGCGGAACGGGGGAAAGTTGGCACGGAAATCACTGGTCGGCGTGGTGGCCGACGAACTCCTGGACCGGATCATTGCCGGCGAGTTCCCGCCCGGGGCCAGCGTCCCCGGCGAGCTGGAACTGAGCGCGAAACATGAAGTCAGCCGCATGACTGTGCGTGAGGCGATGAAGACGCTGGAGGCGCAGCGCATCCTGAGCGTGGAGCGGGGACGGGGCACATTCGTCAATCCGCTCAACCGCTGGGCCTCGCTGGAGGCAGTCCTCCGTGCGGCTTCGGAGGGCAAGAATGATGCGTCCGCGGCCATCCAGCTCATTGAGCTCCGCCGGATGCTGGAAACCGGGGCCTGCGAACTGGCAGCCGGACGCATCAGCGACGCCGAGATCAAGACACTCCACGGCTACGTGGCGGCCATGCGCACGGCTCACCAGTCCGAGGACTTGCCAGCGTTCGTGGAAGCTGACCTCGCCTTCCACGACGTGATCCTGCGTGCCTCCGAGAACGTTTTTGTAGCCGTCCTGTTCGAGCCGCTGCACCGCGTGCTCGAGAAGCGCCGGACACAGACCTCCAAGGTCCGGGACATCCAGGAGCACGCCATCGGCCACCACCAGGCGATTGCCGAGGCTCTGGAATCACGGGACCCCGCGCGCTCCCGCGGCGCCATGGACGCCCACATGCAGCAGACCCTGGATGACCTGAAGACGTACGTGCTCGAGGCGAAGAGCGCCTGACGGCCTACGCGGCCTGACCTGCGCGGCCTGACCTGGGCGGCTGGGCGCGCCCGGCGGGCGGGCCTGACGGCCTAGGGCGTGTCTGCTAAATATTCGGCTTTGGATGTTCGAGGCTGGATGGATGGTTCGTGCGA